>JAFXGX010000029.1 GCA_017536695.1 Bacteroidaceae bacterium
AATCTCAAACAATACGCGATAACAGAGATGTCTCACATACGTTCGACATGACAAAACTATGAAAAAGAGAGATCTCCCGTTCGGTTGACATGACAAATACACTCAATTACAGTACCAATTATTATATCGAACTCACGTTAATCTAAGAGGAGCTCCCTGTAAAGGTGAGGAGATAAAAATAAATTCACCGGCACTGATGAAAATATTGTCTATGACCTATTGCTTGAAAACCACGGCAAAGTGATGTCTCCCGCCAGCAAAGTTGTACTCCAGCTTGAACCTGTAGAACTCGGCGATGGACTTCACAAGTGCCAGTCCAAGGCCGGTGGAGCCGCTCTTGCCGCTGGTGTAGAAGCGGTCGAACAGGCGGGTGGCGTCAAGTGCTTCCTCTCCGCTGTTGCTTATTGTCATTGCCCCCTGATCTATTGCAATACTTATGCTGCCACCGTCGGCGGTGTGCAGGAAGGCATTCTTTATTAGGTTTGTGACAAGCGTGGTTGCCAGTGACTCATCCATGCTTGCGATGAAACGTGCGGGCAGCTCTGTGCTGCACTTTATCTCCTTGTCGGCATAGATTTCCCTGTATATTTCAATCTCGTTGTTGATGAGCTCTACAATGTCTATGTCATGTCTTTCGTTGAATTGCGCATTCTCAATCTTTGATATGAGCAGCAGGGTGCGGTTAAGACGGGTAAGTCTGTGCAGTGACTGGCGCATTTTGGTAAGCTCGGCGAACTGCTCCTCGGTAAGCGGGGTGTTGTCAATCATCCACTCGATGCGTGTGCCGAGCACAGCAAGCGGTGTCTGCAGTTCGTGTGAGGCGTTGCCGATGAACTGCTTCTGTCGTTCGTAATATTTTTCGGCGCGCTCAATGGTGCTGCGGGCGCTCTCGGTCAACTTCTTGAATTCTGTTATGTGTGTGCATACAGGAAGGTCCTCTACGCCGTTTCCAAGGTTGTAACTGTCGAGCCAGTTGAGCAGACGGTAGAGCGGGCGCATGCTGTAGTTGAAGATGAGTGCCGTGACAACAAGTATTGTGAGTGTGAGTATGAGATAGAGCGCTACAATGTGCCACAGTACCGAGAGCATGAGGTCCTCGCGCTCGAAAGTAGGTGTGGAGACGGTAAGCAGGTATGTGTGTTCTTCTTCGTCCCTGAATGTCATTGTTAGGGTGCGCGCGGGCTCTGTCTCCCTCTTCTCGGGGATGTATACACTCTGGTCCTCGAACTTGATGAACGGGGTGTATTCATTGCCTTCGGGCAACCGTTCAATGCTGTATGTGTTGTTGCTGCCGCTGTTCACGCCCGGCAACTCGCCGCCCGTGAGCGTGCGGCGTATGAGCATGGTGGCATAGTCCTCGAGGCTGTCATCGGTCTCATCGTTGATTTCATCAGCCATGGAGTAGTAGAATACGATTGCCCATATCGCGAGTATGGGGAGCAGCACAACCGAGAGCCTTTTTGTTACGCGGTAGATGAGTTTCATTCTTCGGTGTCGGTAAATTTGTATCCAAAGCCGTAGACGGCCTTTATGTTTATAGTAGCACCTGCCTCGGAGAGCCTTTTTCGCAGGTTCTTTATCTGTGCATATACGAACTGGAAGTTGTCTACCATGTCAATGTGGTCGCCCCATACGGCTTCGGCAAGGACGGCCTTGTCGACAATGTGCCCCGGACGCTGCATGAAGTAGAGCAGTATGTCGAACTCTTTCTTCAGCAAAGCGACATCCTTGCCTGCGACCTTGATTGTACGGCTCCCGAGGTCAAGGGTTATGTTCCCTGCTGTCATGGTGTTGCTTACAGCACCGATTCCGCGGCGCATGACGCTCTTTATGCGCGCAGAGAGCTCTGCCATGTAGAATGGCTTGGCAAGGTAGTCATCGGCTCCGAGGTCGAGCCCTGTTATCTTGTCATCAAGGGAGTCGCGTGCCGATATTATGATTACTCTCTCCTCCTTGCCGCTCCTTTTTATCTCCTCGAGCAGCTTGAGTCCGTTGCCGTCGGGCAGCATTATGTCGAGCATGATACAGTCGTAGCTGTACCCTGCAATCTTGTCGCATGCATCGAAATATGTCGGTGCTGTCTCTACAACGTAACCCTCGTTCTGGAGCGCACGCTGCATTATCTCGCGCAACGATACATCATCTTCTATAATAAGCAGTTTCATGGTCCTTTCTTGCTGTTTGCTGCAAATTTATGCCTGCTTTCTGAAAAGAAATTGAAATGCGGCGACATCTATTTTTCGACCAACTCGAAGTCGAGTTGCTTGCGGTCGAGGTTGGCGCGGACAATGCGTATGCGTACAGGGTCGCCGATAGTGAACTTGCGGTGTGTGCGGCGGCCTATGAGGCAGTAGTTGGCATCATCGAACTCATAGTAGTCATCCTGCAGGGTGCGCATGGGAATCATGCCCTCGCACTTGTTGACATTGATTTCGGCATACAGTCCCCACTCGGTAACGCCACTGATGACAGCGTCGTACTCCTCGCCTATGTGCTCGCTCATGAATTCTACCTGCTTGTACTTGATGCTGGCACGCTCGGCATTGGCTGCTACCTGCTCCTGTGCCGAACAGTGGTCGCACATGTCTTCGTATTTGGGCTTGCTCACCGTTCGCGACTCGAGTGTCAGATAGCGGTGCAGCAGACGGTGTACAAGAAGGTCGGGGTAACGGCGTATGGGCGATGTGAAATGTGAGTAGTAGGGGAACGCGAGACCATAGTGTCCGATGTTCTCGGTGGAGTAACGTGCCTTTTGCATGGTGCGCAGTGATATCTGCTCGATAACGTTCTGCTCCTTGGTGCCGTGAATATCCTTGAGCAGGGTGTTGAGCACCGATGCCGATGTGGTGCGTCCTGACGGGCTTTTCATCTTGTATCCGAGCTTTGTAACGAACTTCGAAAGCATAGCCAGCTTCTCGGGGTTGGGCTGGTCATGTATGCGGTAAACGAATGTCTTCGGATTCTTGTTGGTGGCAGTCTTGCGTCCTATCTTCTCAGCAACGGTACGGTTGGCAAGGAGCATGAACTCCTCAATCAGCTGATGCGACTCGTTGCTCTCGGAGAAGTATACCGACAATGGCTTGCCGTTGTCATCGAGACGGAATCTTACCTCGGCCTGCTGGAAGTCGATTGCACCAGCCTGGAAACGCTTCGCGCGCATCTTCTGTGCAAGTGAGTTGAGGACCTTTATCTCATCATAGAACTCTCCCTCGCCCTTTTCGATGATTTCCTGTACCTCTTCGTAGCTGAAACGGCGGTCACTCTTGATGATTGAGCGTGTTATATGCGATTTCTTTACCTCGGCCTTGTCGTTGATTGTGAAGATGACCGAGTATGTCAGTTTCTCCTCATCGGGGCGTAGCGAGCAGAGGAAATTACATAGCCTCTCGGGGAGCATCGGTATGGTGCGGTCCACAAGGTATATTGATGTGGCGCGTTTGAAAGCCTCCTTGTCTATTATGCTGCCTTCGGTAACGTAGTGCGATACGTCGGCAATGTGTACGCCTACTTCCCACAGCCCCTCGCCGAGCGGGCGCAAGGAGAGCGCGTCATCGAAGTCCTTGGCGTCGATAGGGTCTATGGTGAATGTCGTTACCTCGCGGAAATCCTCGCGCTTGGCAATCTCCTCCTCGGTGATGTCTGTCGGCAGCTTTGCTGCGGCCTCTTCGACAGCCTCGGGGTATTTGTATGGCAGTCCGTATTCGGCGAGTATGGCATTCATCTCTGCATCATTCTCGCCGCTCTTGCCCAGAATGTCAATGACCTTGCCGACAGGGTTCTTGCTGTCCATGGGCCATTCAAGCATCTTTACGACAGCCTTGTCGCCGTTCTTGCCGCCCTTGAGCATATCCTTGGGGATGAAGATGTCGTTGGGCATTATGCGGTTCTCTGTAATGAGGAAAGCGTAGTGTTTTTCCACGTGCAACTCGCCGACAAATGTGTCGTGCACACGTTTCACAATCTCCACCACCTCTCCTTCGCGTCCACGTCCGCGACGGCGTGCAAAGAGTGCCACACGCACCAGGTCATCGGTCAGTGCGTGTGCCGAGTTGCGCTCGCTGATGATTACTGGCTCGCTGCCGTCCTCGGGGTAGAACTCGTTGTATCCGTCCTTGCTGCGCGAGAATGTACCGAGCAGCATTGAAGTGTTGTTCGCCAGGACATATCTGCGGAACTCAGGTTCCATGATGAACCCGTCGAAGACCATCTCATCAAGAACCTGTACGCATAAGGTCCTCGATGCGGTTGATGTGAGGTTAAGCTCCTTGAAAATCTCCTTGGGGCTCAATGTCCTACCCTCGTTGTGGTTGAACAACGATACAAGCATCTCTACAAGAACATTCTTGTTTATGCGGCCTTTGCCTTTTCCACCTTTCTTTGCCATAGCTTCATAATTTTTTTTGTTGCTAAAGTAGTAATAAAAAGGCATTTCACAATATCCTGACACCAAAAGTAAAGAACTGAATGTTTAAAGTTTGTGAAAAAGTTTCTTATGCTCCTGCAAACAGCTCAATATTGCTGCGCTGATTGTCGTGCTGATTTAGAGAGTGTTGGCATTTTTATTGTATCTTTGCAGCATCAAAAAATCCAAAATGAAAGTTTTAGTTACTGGAGCAAGCGGGTTTATCGGCAGTTTCATTGTCGAGCAGGGGCTTGAGAAGGGCTATTCAGTATGGGCCGGTATGCGAGGTGGCAGCAGCCGCAGGTTTCTTGCTGATGAACGCATAAACTTTGTAGAGCTTGATTTCTCTTCAAAGGAGAGGCTTACAGCGCAACTGCTGGCATTCAAGTCTGCTCATGGCGCGTGGGATTATATCGTACATGCTGCGGGCGTGACCAAGTGTCTCGATAAAAAGGAGTTCTTCAGGGTCAACTATGAGGGTACAAAGAACTTTGTTGATGCTCTTTCCGCTACAGGTATGCAGCCCAAGAAGTTCATCTATCTCAGCTCGCTCAGCATCTTCGGTCCTTTGCATGAGGAACAGCCTTACACTCCGATAACGGAGAGTGATACTCCTGCCCCTAATACGGCTTACGGCGAGAGCAAGATTCTTGCCGAGCGGTATATAATGGAGCATGTTCAGTTCCCTTATGTGATATTGCGTCCGACGGGCGTGTATGGTCCGCGCGAGCGCGATTATTTCCAGATGGCAGTGAGCATAAAGAATCATGTCGACTTTGCCGTAGGGTATAAGCATCAGGTAATAACATTCATCTATGTCAAGGACCTTGTAAAGGCTGTCTATCTTGCCATGGAGAGTGGGGTGGAGAACCGTTGTTACTTTGTCAGCGAGCCCCGAGGGTATGACAGCCGCGCCTTCAGTGACCTCATCCAGCGTGAGATGGGCATCAGGCATGTGCTTCACATCAAGGCTCCCGTATGGTTGCTTTGGGTAATATCGGCCTGTGCCGAGTGGCTCTCGCATCTGAGCGGGAAACCGAGCACTCTGAATGGCGACAAATATAAGATTATGAAACAACGCAATTGGCTCTGTGACACATCGCCCATTGAGAAGGAACTGGGTTTCAGCATAGATTATCCGTTGGATAGGGGTGTCAAGGAGATGATTGAATGGTATAAACGGGAAAAATGGCTATAGACTTTTTAAAACGCGAGGAGGTGCAGGTAAAGTTCCTCGCCGTAGAGAAACTGAACCTTCTCTACAATCTGTTCACGACGCTGCTTATTATCGTGTTTTTCAATAGGTTGAATGACCCTCAGGAAATGCTCATGGGGCGTTTCTTCATTGCAGCGGCTACTTTTGTGGTTATATATATATACACCAAATATCCCTCAATGGCCACGCGCCTTGTGAGGATTGTGACGCAGATGTCTCTGCTGAGCTACTGGTATCCCGATACCTTTGAGTTCAACAGGATTTTCCCCAATCTGGACCATCTGTTCGCCTCAATGGAGTTCAGCCTCTTCGGCTGCCAGCCTGCGATACTCTTCGACCAGGTGTTCAGCAGCATATGGTGGCGTGAGGCGTTCAATATGGGCTATTGGCTCTATTATCCGATGATTGCGACGGTGTCGTTCTTCTATTTCTTCTGCCGCCCGAAGGATGAGGAGCGCTGCACGTTCGTTATCATGGCATCGTTCTTCCTCTATTATATAATATATATATTCGTGCCTGTCGCCGGGCCTCAGTTCTATTTTCCTGTCATTGGAGAGGATGTGGCGGCCGCCGGCATCTATCCCGAGCTTGGAAACTATTTCAACCTGAATCCCGATATAACTATAGCGCAAGAGGGTAAAGGTGCTCTCTTTACGGAACTTGTAGGGGCTGCGCAGAGCAGCGGCGAGCGTCCTACGGCTGCTTTCCCGAGCTCGCATATCGGCGTCTCTACAATCCTTGTCATGCTTGCCTTCAGGGCAAAGAGGTCGCTTGCCGTAATAATGTTCCCAGTCTTTGTGCTTCTTTGCTGTGCGACGGTCTACATCAAGGCGCATTATCTTGTGGATGCCATAGCGGGCCTTCTGTCGGGAATCCTGATATATTACCTTACAACATGGCTGTATAAGAGGTTTTCGAGTGAAGAATGAATGATATATACCTGTGCATTTTAGAGTGCATCGGTATTTTTTTTGGAAAAAATCAACTTTTTTTGAAAATGGAATGAAATTTCAAATTCATTTCAGAATCGTATATAATCTTTGCACCGTAGCAAATGAGAAGGCTGCCATGTAAACCATACAGGAGTTTACGTGTTTAATAAAATATGGTAGAACTTAAAACGACTATGAATTATGAAAAAGATTATGTTTTTATTGACTTTGGTATTCTCCCTCGGTGTAGTTAATGCTTTTGGTTTCAATGACAAGGTTATCAGCAAGAACCAGTTGCCAGCACAGGCGCAGAGCTTCTTGAACGAGAATTTCGCAGATGTGAAGATTTCATACGCAAAGCAGGAGACTGACTTCATTGAGCGCTCTTATGAGGTTGTGCTTGCCGACGGAACGAAGCTCGAGTTCACGAAGAAAGGTAACTGGAAAGAGGTTGACTGCCGTTACGGCGAGGTACCTTCGGCAATAGTACCTGCTCCAATCAAGAATTACATCAATGAGAACTATTCGGGCAGCAGAGTACTGAAAATTGAGCGTGACAGCAGAGGCTATGAGGTAAAGCTGTCGAACAAGCTTGAACTGAAGTTCAACAACGATTTCAAGATTGTTGACATTGATGACTGAAAATTGAACAACTGAGAAAAACTATACAAACAACTTCCAACTTTGAAAAAACAACTGTTATGAAAAAACTATTTTTGATGATTATGCTTTTGCTGCCATTTATTGTAGCATGTAGCGATGATGACAATGAGATGAAGGTGGACCTGAACAATGCTGTACTACAGTTTATTGACAGCAGGTACCAGGGTGCCAAGCTTCGCAGTTCAGAGTTTGAGAGCAACGGGCTTCTTGAGGTGGAGATTCTGCACGAAGGAAAGGTTAAGGACCTCTATTTTGACTCTCAGAGCAAGTGGGTCTACACATCGTGGGATGTGAGACAGAACGAACTGCCTCAGGTTGTCAAGTCTGCCGTTGCCGAGGCTTATCCCGACTATCGCATAGATGATATTGATTTCATCGAGCGTGAGACAATAGAGTATTATGCGGTAGAATTGGATAAGGGTAAGCTATCCATTATGGTATACGTTTCGCCCGAGGGTGAGATTCTTGAGAGTACAGCAGGCGAGCCTGGTGCAAAACCTGTGATAAGCGATGCGGTGCGCCACTTTATCGATGAGCACTATCCCAATGCAAGGATAACAGACTACGGCTACGATGCAAACGGCCTGCTTGAGGTGGATATCATTGACGGCGTCATAGAGAAGGATGTATATTTTGACAGCAACGACAACTGGGTGCAGACAGACTGGGATGTTCCGGTAGACAATATGCCCGATGCAGTGCATAAGGCTCTTGCTGACAACTATCCGCAGTACTTCATCGACAGTGCCGAGTATGTTGAGCGTCCTAATGGTGTGGTCTACTACGAGATAGAGCTGGAGCGTGTAGGCGGTGCCGAGATAATAGTCAATGTGACTCCCGAGGGCGAGGTGCTGAAGTGATAGCGCGATGATAATACCGGTCCGTACAGATTCTTGCGAGTCTGTACGGTTTATTATACCGGTTCTCTCTCTCCTACGATGTGGTTGTGCTTTTTGGCAAATTTAGGATACTTTGTCATTCGTTTTTCTGTCTTAATGGCGGAAAAACGATTTTTTTTCTCTATTTTTGCGTTTTACGCGAGCGCGCGCGATAATGCGCTTGCTGTTTTAGAAAACCAGAAACCAAATGCGAGTAATAGACTATATAAACTCTTCTGCCGAGACGGCTTTCTCTTTTGAGGTGCTGCCTCCGCTCAAGGGTACGGGTACCGGAAGGCTCTTCGGTAACATCGACCGCCTGATGGAGTTCAACCCCGGATACATAAATATAACAACACACCACAGCGAGCCTGTATATCAGGACCTCGGCAACGGAACGTTCAAATTGGGTACAATACGTCGCCGCCCGGGTACTGTGGCTGTGGCTACTGCAATCCATCACCGATACAATGTGCCTGTGGTACCGCACATCCTTTGTGACGGATACACGCTTGAGGACACCGAGTATGCACTCATCGACCTTCAGTTGTCGGGTATAAACGATATACTTGTGCTGCGTGGCGACAGGTGCAAGGGCGACGCGAACACAGCCCCTGCCAAGGTGGGCAACAAGCATGCCATTGACCTTGTACGTCAGGTAAACCGTTTCAACGAGGGTTTCTTTGTTGACGGCTCTGCAATGAAGGAGAAAGGGGTGCCTTTCTCGTTCGGCGTCGCATGCTACCCCGAGAAACACGAGGAGGCTCCGAACATGGAGAGCGACCTTGCCGTGCTCAAACAGAAGGCCGATGAGGGTGCAGCGTATGCTGTGACGCAGATGTTCTTCGATAACCGTAAGTACTTCGAGTTCGTGGAGCGTGCGCGAGCAATGGGAATAACAATACCCATAATCCCCGGAATAAAGCCCATACACCGTTTGTCGCAGCTGAATATACTGCCAAAGACCTTCCGCGTGGATTTGCCGGGCGACCTTGTGGCGGAGATTGTCCGTTGCAAGGATGATGCGGCTGTTGCACATGTGGGGCGCGAGTGGGGAATAAACCAATGTCGCGAGCTCAAGGAGTATGGTGTGCCGAGTATTCATTTCTATACTCTGAATGCGTTTGACAGTGTGTACGAAATAGCAAAAGCTATATACTGATGAGTGTTTTTTTCAAGGATATAATAGGTCAGAAGGGTGTCATCGAGCAGTTGCGTCGCAGCGTTGATGACAACCGTCTTGCCCATGCACTGTTGATAACAGGGCCACGCGGCAACGGAAAGCTTGCCATTGCCATTGCACTTGCCAACTATCTGCTTTGCGGCAGGGGGAAAGGTGATGCTTGCGGTACATGCCCGTCGTGCGTGAAGCTGGGTAAGTTCATCCATAGTGACTTGCACTTTGTTTTTCCTGTAAAAAAGAAAAAGGGCGGCAGTGACAATCCTGTGAGTGATGATTATATCACTGAGTGGCGTGAGATGCTTTCTAAAGGGGCCTATTTCAGTTATGATGACTGGCTCGCAAAGCTTGACCTTGAGAACCAGCAGCCGATGATATATGACCGCGAGAGTGCCGAGATTCTGCATAAGCTCTCGATGCAGTCGCGAGAGGGTGGCTGGAAGGTTGTTATAATATGGTTGCCCGAGAAGATGAAGGAGGTCGGCTCCAACAAGCTGTTGAAGATAATAGAGGAGCCTCCTAAGGACACTCTGTTCCTTCTTGTATCGGAGGAACCAGACAAGATTATAGCCACAATACTGAGCCGCACACAGCGTGTGGATGTTCCGCGTATCGCGCAGGAGGATGTCGAGCTTGCTCTGCAGTCGCGTCTCGGGCTATCTTTCGATGATGCCAAGATGATTGCGCAGCAGAGTGCAGGCAACTGGGAACAGGCCGAGGAACTGATATCGCTCAGCGAGGACAAGGCTCGTTATCTTGAACTGTTCATGCAGCTGATGCGCGTGGCCTATGCCCGCAACATACGTGACATGAAGGCATGGAGCGAGCAGGTCGCCGCTCTTGGCCGAGAGCGGCAGAAACGTCTGCTCGACTATTGCCAGCGCATGATAAGGGAGAACTTCATAATGAATTTCAAGGAGACCGGAATGAACTACATGTCGCAGGCCGAGCGTAACTTCTCGGTGCGTTTCTCGCCGTTCGTGAACGAGCGTAACATATTCGGTATCATGGAAGAGCTCTCCGAGGCTCAAAGGCACATCGAGCAGAACGTGAACGCGAAGATGGTCTTCTTTGACATGTCATTGAGGATGATTGTTTGGATTAAGAACAGATAGTTAATAATAAGATAAATGGACAAAAAATATAAAGAGAACAATGGCTGTGCCGGTATCTGCTGCAAGGGATGCGGCAGGATGGATGCTCCGCTGAACACATTCGACTGGCTCGCATGCGTGCCGGGAAACGAGGAGTATACCGACATTGTCGAGGTACAGTTCAAGAATACCCGCAAGGGCTATTACAAGAACAGCAACAACATACCGTTGCAGAAGGGAGACATTGTTGCCGTTGAGGCTACTCCGGGGCACGATATCGGTAAGGTGACGATGACTGGACGCCTGGTGCTGCTGCAACTGAAGAAGACCCGCCTAACACCCGAGAGCGAGTTCAAACGTATTTACCGCAAGGCGCGCCCTGTGGATATGGAGAAATATGAGGAGGCCAAGGCGCGCGAGCATGATACCATGATACGTTCCCGCCAGATTGCCAAGGACCTCAACCTTGACATGAAGATTGGCGACGTCGAGTATCAGGGCGACGGTCAGAAGGCAATCTTCTACTATATTGCCGACAATCGTGTAGACTTCCGACAACTCATCAAGGTGCTTGCCGAGGTGTTCAGGATAAAGATTGAGATGAAGCAGATTGGTGCACGTCAGGAGGCCGGGCGCATTGGTGGAATAGGCCCATGCGGACGTGAGCTCTGCTGTGCTACGTTTACGACCAACTTTGTGTCGGTATCAACATCGGCGGCACGCTTTCAGGATATATCGCTCAACCCGCAGAAACTGGCAGGTCAGTGTGCAAAGCTAAAGTGTTGCCTGAACTACGAGGTGGATGCCTACGTCGAGGCTTCGCGAGGCTTGCCTCCACGTGATGCCGAACTCGAGACAAAGGACGGTACATACTATTTCTTCAAGTGTGACATAATGCGCGGCGAGGTAACATACTCCACCGACAAGCATATTCCTGCGAATCTTGTTACCATAACAGGCCGTCGTGCGTTTGCTGTCATAGAGATGAACAAGCGTGGCGAACGTCCCGAGGCTCTTCAGGTAGGTGGTGCACAGGAGGAGAAACGTCCTGTCGACCTTCTTGAACAGGAGAATATAAACCGCTTCGACAATGCCTCAAAGGGTGGTAAGAAACGCCGTAAGGGCGGGAACCCTCAGGGTCAGGGCCGTCCCGAACAAAGGAAGAACAATGGCAGAAGGGATAAGGAAAAGTCTGGCAGGAATACTCCTAAGAGCGAGTAAGCTGCTTCTGTCGCTCTTTGCTCTCTCTCTTGCTTCGTGCAGTGGCACTCTCTTTCATGAGTATCGTGCCCTTGATGACACATGCTGGAGCAGGAGCGATACCCTAATGTTCATATATGACCGTTCGCACGAGAGTGGCGTTGCCGGTTATGAACTGACTTTCGAGGCGCGTGTCGATGCCTCTTATGCCTATAAGAATATTGTCGCCAGCGTTCAGGTAAACGGAAAGCTGAAAGCTGAAAACGGAAAACTGAAAACGGAAATCTTTGCTGATACGCTTGTGTGCGAGGTCTATGACGGCAACGGCAACCCCAACGGAGCTACGGCGGGAATCCTCTATCAGGTGTCGAGCGAGCCGATATATATTGATGCGATTGAAGGTGACACTCTGTTTATGCGTGTATCGCACATAATGGATAACGATGAGCTTGGCGGGGTGTACGATGTGGGGCTCAGGATATGCTCTTCGAGCGGTCGCGGTCAGCGTCAATTCTCAGGAATGTAAAAAGCAGTATCGAGAATCCCAGGAACGATGAGCCTCCGTAGCTGATGAATGGCAACGGGATACCTATGACAGGTGTTATTCCAAGTACCATGCCGATGTTAATGGCAAAGTGGAAGAAGAATATCGATGCCAGTGAGTAGCCGAAAGCGCGTCCGAATCTGTCATCCTGCCGTTCGGCAAGTACCATGAGCCTTAGTATAAAGATAATGAACACCGTCATCACGAATGTGGCGCCCATGAAGCCCTGCTCCTCGCCTATGGTGCAGAAAATGAAGTCGGTGTCCTGCTCGGGGACATAATCGAGCTTTGTCTGCGTGCCGTTAAGGAATCCCTTGCCTGTGAGTCCTCCCGAGCCTATCGCTATCATTGACTGGTGTACGTTGTATCCGGCACCGGCAAGGTCCTCCTTCAAGCCTAACAGCACCTCGATACGTACTCTCTGGTGCGGTTTCAGCACCTCGTGCATCACATAGCTCGACGAGTGGTAGAATGCCACAGCACCGATGATATACAGTGCAATCCAGATGTTCTTCAGCTCCTTGCCCAGTCTTATCCTAATTATGAGGTAGATGATATCGAATGCCAGCAGAAGATACTGCACAATCATTATGTTGAACTCTATAAGGTATACGGCTGTCCAGTACGATAGCAGCGTGACGGCAGTGTTCACTATGAGCAGTGTGATTGATGTCCTGTCATGCTTGCACCAGAACTTTACCATGGCGATGGAGAATATCTGTATCAGTACGGTTACGGCATAGGGCCCTATTGCGATTGGCAGCTCCTCGAAATTCTCGCCGCTGTACTTTATTCCCACCACGAAATAGACTACAGCACTAACTCCCATGAGCAGGAACAATCCTGTCATGCCTTCGCGGTAGAGCACAAGGAACAGTGCCATGTAGACAAGTGCGCTTCCTGTCTCCTTCTGTGCAATTATTATGGCCATGGGCAGCAGTATTATCCCTATGCACTTTGCCAGGTCGACATTGTTGCTTATGCTGAAGTCGCGCCTGTTCATGAATGTAGCCAGCATCAGTGATGTGGAGAACTTCATGAACTCGGCAGGTTGTATCTGGAATGAGCCTATCTTAATCCATGATAATGAGCCTTTAGTATCATTTGCAATGAATATGGTTAAAATGCCGATAATCATGGTTGCGATATATATTATCCAGGAGAGGTTCAGGTATGTGTGCTTTTTGAAGCAGAGCAATATGGCTCCAGCCACCAGCGAGATTCCCATCCACATAGCCTGTTTGCCTGTGCGCTCGCCCAGGTCAAGGAATTCCAGGTAGCCGGTTTCCACATAGCTGTAGCTTGCACCGCATATGGCAAGCCACCCCATTACGGCCAATCCGGCAAACAACAGTATTGTCCACCAGTCTATCTTGCCGAAGATGTTACCTCTCGCTTGTTCCATAATTGATTACCCTTTTGCTTATCTCATCCGCTTTTGTCTTGCTCTCTTCCGACAGCTCCCCGTTCAGGTACTTTTCCATTAGCAGGGCACCTATAGGCACTCCGTATGTAGCACCAAAACCGCCGTTCTCTACGTACACGGCAATGGCTATCTTGGGGTTGTCCATCGGTGCGAATCCCATGAAAGCCGAGTGGTCCTTGCCCCTGTTCTGTGCCGTACCTGTCTTGCCGCACACGTCCAGCCCTGGGATGTTGGCGGCACGGCACGTTCCGTCTGTCACTGCAAGGCGCATGCCCTCCACGATATGTTCGTATGACTTACGTCCAACCAGTGTACTCTTGGGCGTCAGGTATTCCTGACGTATGGTGTCGCCCTCAATGGCCTTTACCATGTGCGGGGTGATATATGTTCCTCTGTTGGCTATTGTGGCTCCAAGATTGGCTATCTGCAGCGGTGTAAGCGTTACCTCTCCCTGTCCGATAGCTATGCTTATTACGGTAACGGCGCGCCAGTAGTTGCCGTAGTGCTTTGTATAGTAGTCGGCATTGGGTATCATGCCTCGTGCCTCGCCGGGCAGGTCGACGCCCAGCCTGTAGCCGAATCCCATTGATACCATGTAGTCTCGCCATCTGTTCATCGCCTCTTTGGTACCGCCCTCATATTTGCTTGAGCCGAACATCCTGTGCAGTCCCCAGCAGAAATAGGCGTTGCACGATGTCGCAATGGCCGGTTTCAGCGGGGTGGGGGATGAATGTGCGTGGCAGCCGAGCTTGAATCTGTTGAAGACAAAGCCGCCGGCACAGGGAAAGCTGGTCTCTGGGGTTATTATCCCCTCTTCGAGGAACGTGAGTGCCTGTGAGGTCTTGAATGTGGAGCCGGGAGGGTATGTTCCCATGACGGCGCGGTTCATCAGCGGTTTGCGCTTGTCTTTCGACAGCTCTTTGTGGTTCTTGCCTCGCTGACGACCTGTGAGCAGTGAAGGGTCGTATGATGGCGCAGATACCATGCATAGGATTTCGCCCGTTGCCGGCTCTATGGCCACGATGCTGCCTATCTTGTTCTCCATGAGTCTCTCGCCGAGCTCCTGCAGCTCTATGTCAAGGCTCAATGTAAGGTCCTTGCCGCGTATGGCGGGCTGGTCGAACTCGCCGTTGCTGTGGCTGCCCTGTATGCGGCCATGCGCATCGCGCAGCAGCACCTCGGTTCCCTTCTGGCCTCGCAACGCCTCTTCGTATGATGCTTCGAGCCCCTGCGTGCCTATATAGTCTCCTCTGCCATAGTACGGGTCTTTCTCAATCTTGGAGCGTGATACCTCGCCGATATCGCCCAAGAGGACACCTGCTGCCTTGTAGTTGTACTGTCTTATCGAACGCTTGCGCAGATAGAATCCCGGAAAGCGGAACATGTTTTCCTGGAACCTCGCGAACTCCTCGCCCGACAGCTGTGTGACAAAGTCCTGCTCGGTGTATGAGGAGTAGCCGGGGTTCAGTTTCCTGTTCTTTATCCTCTCCATCCTCTCATCAAACTCCTCAAGGGTCATTCCGAGCGCGTTGCACAGCTCGGTCGTGTCCACCTTCATTGCCTCTCGGGGAATGAAGGTGATGTCGTATGAGGGCTGGTTGTATACGAGCAGCTTGCCGTTGCGGTCGTACATGTGGCCGCGGGCAGGGTAGACGGTCTTTGTGTAGTAGGCGTTGTTCTCGGCAAGGGTCTTGTACTCCTCATTGCGCAGCTGTATGTTGAAGAGGCGGATGACATATGTTACAAGGACAAGAATCACCACTCCCGCCAATATGAATTTACGGCTTTCAAGGTTGTAGTCTTTCATCTTGTCATCTGCGGAACGAGAAACATTCTGTAACTATCACGAAGAACATTGTGAGCAGAGTGCTGCCCGATATGCTTATGAGAAGAGGGGTAATGTGGCTTACTGTAAAGAGCTCGAGCAAGAACAGGAGTGTGTAGAACAGTGTTATGCACATGAGGGAGTATACAATATAGCTTCCCCATTTGATGCTGTTAGCTCCCGGGATGAAGTCATCGGGCAATCCCTTGTGCGTGAATGTCGAGAGGAACAGGTTCCTTGCAAATGCCATGGCTGTTGCCGCAGCAGCGTTTATTCCCGGAGTGTCGCAGAATATGTCCACTGTTATTCCGAAGAGGAATCCCCATAGCATCAGGGCATTTACCGATGTATGGCGCGGCAGCTTAAGGATGAATATGAGATATATGTACGCAGTGACATAGCCGAACAGGTGTATCCGGCTGAATATGAGTACCTGGGCAAGTGCTATGAGTACAAAGTTACGTATGTTTATCAGTGTGCCCTGTGTCATTTCTCTCTGTCTATGCTTTTCTCTAACAGTTCCTGCTCCTCCTTTGTGCTGCTGCCGATGACCGTCACGTTGTCGACACTCGCAAAGTCGACAAAGAGCTTCACTTTCGCGCGGTAGAACATGCCGTCATCAGAGTCCTCAAGGTTCTGTATTTCTCCAATGGGTAATCCTGCGGGGAATATTGATGAGAACCCGCTTGTTATTACGGTGTCTCCCGGCTCGAACAGTGCATAGCGTGGCAGGTCGATGAGGTATGAGTATTGCAGCTCTCCGCCGTCCCATTTGAGCGTGCAGAAACTGTTGCTGCCCTCGACGCGGCAGCTTATCATGCTCTTGCTGTTGAGCAACGGCATTACAATGGAGAAGTTGTCCGATGTCTGGTATATGATGCCTACGACGCCCTGCTCGTTGAATACGCCCATCTCGGATGTGATGCCGTCAGCGCTTCCCTTGTCAATGGTAATGTAGTTATTGACCCTGTTAAGGGAGTTGTTCACCACCTTTGCAGTTGCAAAGCTGAACACCTCTTTGTTCCTTTGGACAAAGGCGTCCCCGGCTATTGCCGTGCTGTCCTTAAGGGCGGATATCTCATCCTTTAGCACTTGCAGTTCCCCTGTCAGCCGGCGGTTGTATTCTACAAGCGCCTCATTCTCATCCTTCAGACCGAAATATCCGTCTACATCAGCCATGAACGAGTATATGTTGCCCGCGATACCGTTTGCCGAGGTAAAGAACGCTGCACCCTGGTAGCTGTTGAAACTGAATAGAAGTACAATACTGATTCCTTCCAGTAGAACGAAAAGGAACCAGTGATTGTACTTGACCAGTAGACTCAGTATAGACTGCACTTCTGTCGTTTTTTTATTCAGTTTGCACTACCTTTGATTATCTCATCAGGAAAGGATAGGTAAGGTCGTTGAGGGCAAGCGCTGTACCCTTGGCCACACAGTAGAGCGGGTTCTCGGCAATGTGGAATGGGATGTTTATCTTGTTTGACAAGCGCTTGTCAAGACCTCTGAGGAGTGCGCCTCCGCCTGCGAGGTATATACCGTTGTGCACGATGTCGGCATAGAGTTCGGGTGGTGTGTGCTCCAGTGCGCTGATGATGGCATTCTCAATCTTGATGATTGATTTGTCGATGCAGTGCGCAATCTCCTGATAGCATACGGGAACCTCAATAGGCATGGCTGTGATACGGTTAGGGCCATGGACAATGTAGTCCTGTGGAGCCTCATCGCCAAGGTCGGTAAGTGCCGAACCGACGTGAATCTTGATACGCTCGGCCATACGCTCGCTGACACGTACGTTGTGCTGGCGGCTCATGTAGTCCTGAATGTCGGCTGTGAAGTCATCGCCCGCTGTGCGCAGTGAACCATTCGATACGATACCGCCCAATGAGATAACTGCAATCTCTGTGGAACCGCCACCTATGTCGACAACCATGTTTCCCTCTGGTGCTGTGACATCAAGTCCGATACCCAGTGCCGATGCCATAGGCTCATAGATAAGATACACGTCGCGGCCGCCTGCATGCTCGGCAGAGTCGCGTACGGCACGCAACTCAACCTCGGTAGAGCCGTAGGGCACGCCAATTACCATGCGCAGTGAAGGTGTGAAGAGCTTACTGCCCATGTTCACCTTGTCGATGAAACCGCGCATCATCATCTCGCAGGCATAGAAGTCTGCGATGACACCGTCTCTCAAAGGACGGATTGTCTGTATGTTGGGGTTGGTCTTTTCATGCATCTGCTTTGCCTTCTCACCAACCGCAATCATCTTCTTCTGTCCGTCGATGGCAACTACCGAAGGCTCATCAACCACAATCTTGCCATTGTACGACACAATGGTGTTTGCGGTTCCGAGGTCGATAGCAACATCTCTTGTGAATGAAAATAGACCCATTCTGTTTGCTGTTTTTAAAGTCCTTGATTAGTGTTTGAAGTGACGGAATCCTGTGATTACCATTGCAACACCGTTTGCATCGCAGTAGTCGACAGACTCCTTGTCTCTGATTGAACCGCCCGGGTGTACCACAGCGGTTACTCCCGCCTTGTGTGCAATCTCCACGCAGTCGGGGAAGGGGAAGAATGCGTCACTTGCCATTACGCTGCCCTCGAGAGAGAAACCGAAGTTGCCTGCTTTCTCAATGGCATGTCTCAGCGAGTCTACGCGTGATGTCTGGCCTACACCGCTTGCGATGAGCTGCTTGCCCTTTGCAAGTACGATTGCGTTGCTCTTGCTGTGCTTTACAATCTTGTTGGCAAAGAGCATATCCTCAATCTCGCTCTCCTTTGGTGCAACCTTTGACACTACCTGAAGGTCTGCAGCAACCTCGACCTTGCTGTCACGGTCCTGTACAAGCACTCCGTTCAGCACGCTGCGGAATGTCTTCTCGGGCATGGCTGTCTGTTTCTGGATGAGGATGATGCGGTTCTTCTTCTGCTTGAGTACCTCAAGGGCGTCGGCGTCATAGCTTGGAGCGATGATTACCTCGAAGAAAATCTCGTTGACCTTCTCGGCTGTAGCCTTGTCTACATTGGCATTGGCTATGAGCACTCCGCCGAAAGCCGATACAGGGTCACCTGCAAGGGCTGCATCCCAGGCCTCGGCAAGTGTAGGACGTGACGCCAGACCGCAAGCGTTGTTGTGCTTGAGGATAGCGAATGTGGTCTCGCCGGCGAAGTCATTGATGAGCTCAACGGCAGCGTTTATGTCAAGCAGGTTGTTGTACGAAATCTCCTTGCCATGAATCTGCTCGAGCATATCGTTGAAGTTGCCGTAGAAAGCGCCCTTCTGGTGTGGGTTCTCGCCGTAACGCAGTGACATCGGGGTGTCGTTTGTCTGGCGGAACGCGCTCTTGTCATCCTTGTCGAACCAATTGAAGATTGCCGAGTCGTAAGCCGAAGAGACTGCGAATGCCTCACGTGCGAAGAAACGGCGCTCCTCAAGTGTTGTCTCGGCGCCCTTGCTCTTGAGAATCTCGTGGAGCGGAGCATACTGTGCCTTGCTTGCGACAATGACAACATCGTTGAAGTTCTTTGCAGCACCGCGGATGAGCGAGATGCCGCCTATGTCAATCTTCTCGATGATGTCGGCATCGCATGCACCCGAAGCTACAGTCTGCTCGAATGGATAAAGGTCGACAATCACGAGGTCAATCTCGGGAATCTCATACTCTGCCATCTGCTGCTGGTCCTTCTCAAGCTCTCTGCGTCCGAGGATACCGCCGAAAATCTTGGGGTGCAGAGTCTTCACGCGGCCGCCCAGAATTGATGGGTAACCTGTGAGGCTCTCCACTGCAGTGCAGGGAATGCCAAGTGATTCTATGAACTGTTGTGTACCGCCGGTAGAAATGAGCTGTACGCCTTCTGCATGCAGAAGCTTGATTATCTCATCAAGGCCGTCTTTGTGGAAAACGGAAACCAATGCCGATTTAATTCTTTTTGTAGACATGATTATTTTGTATTTTGTAGTTTGTTTTCTGAATTAATCCCGATATCATTCTGAACGTAGTGAAGAATCTTAAAGAATCAAAATTCCAACCCACTTCTTTTGATGATTTCCGGAGTATAATGTTTGTTGTCAATCAATTAAATGTAAAAAAGGAGTATGCTCCCCAATTTTTACGCGAAGTTAACTTTTTTTGCTCGATTTTGCACTACAAAAAGGGTGTTATTTATCAACAGTTAAATATAAAATATTTAAAAAAACAGCAGTTTGTTGAAGCCTGGTTCTGTGTAATACAATATTTGCATTGTCATTGACTCGTTTTGCCTATCGCAACCCGCTCGGTGTGACTGCTCCACACTGCGAGCGACCTATTGCTGCAAAACTCGCCGATAACAAAAAAAGGTCATTGACTCGTTTTGCTTTTCGCAACCCAAACGACAAAAGTTAAATTCCTCCTCTGCCTGAGGGGAGGTGCCAGTTTACTGGCGGAGGGGTGGGAGTGCTACGTTTGACCTGTTGCTGCAAAACTCGCCGATAACAAAACAAAAGAGCATTGGTTCGTTCATTGTTACACTAATGAACTCACCGATAACAAAACGTTGTTTTGTCATTTTGAGCGCAGCGAAAAATCTCAAAAATATTATGTCGCTTCATTGATTTGATTGCCTTCTCATGTGAAACACAGCACGTACAGTCATCAAATACATAGAATAAAATGCCCGATATTTTCTATCTTAATTAAAATAATTTAACTTTGCGTCATAAGGATAAATTTACTATGAAATACGATATATTTATAAGTTATTCCAATAAAGACGAGGCTATTGCCAATGATGTGTGCCATGTTTTGGAGGATAGCGGGTTCAAATGCTGGATAGCGCCGCGCAACATCCAACCGGGCAAGCAGTATGCGCGAGAGATAATCAATGGAATAAACTCATCGAGCATGCTTTTGTTGATATTCACCTCCAATTCAAATGAATCGGAGCATGTAATCAATGAAGTCGATCGTGCATTCAATGCCAAAAAGACAATAGTTCCTTTTTTGGCTGAGAATGTTGTCATGAATGAGGAACTTGATTATTATCTTGCCCGCAAGCAGTGGTTTGTTGCTTATCCACGGTATAGTTCAAGGCTCGGTGAACTAATAACTACCCTTGCCGAGATATTGCAGAAACCTGTTACCGGCAATAACAGGCAACAGGTAGAAACGAGGGATGAGGTCGTTGTCAATAGTGTTTATGAGAAAGACGAAGAAGCCCGTTTAAGTTATGAACAAGCGGAGTGCTTGGATTCTGAAGGAGATGAAGACACAATTAAGTGGTACCGCAAGGCTGCCGAGCAAGGTGATGCAGATGCGCAATGCTGGCTTGGCTATTGCTATGAGAGTGGCCAGGGTGTTTCCTGTTCAAAATCCGAGGCAGTTAAGTGGTACCGCAAGGCTGCTGAGCAAGGGAATGCAGATGCGCAATTCTGGCTTGGCATTAGCTATTACAACGGTAACGGTGTTCCACAATCCTATTCGGAGGCCGTAAAATGGTATCGCAAGTCTGCTGAGCAAGGTGATGCAGATGCGCAATGGTGGCTTGGTATTTGCTATTACAACGGCAACGGTGTTTCACAATCCTACTCAGAGGCTGCAAAGTGGTACCGCGAGGCCGCTGAACAAGGGCATGTAGATGCGCAATTCTGGCTTGGTTATTGCTATTACAACGGCCAAGGCGTTCCCGAGTCCTATTCTGAGGCTGTAAAATGGTATCGCAAGGCTGCCGAGCAAAGAGGTGCAAATGCGCAATTCTGGCTTGGTTATTGCTATTACAACGGTCAAGGCGTTCCAGAGTCCTATTCTGAGGCTGTAAAATGGTATCGCAAGGCTGCCGAGCAAGGAGATGCAAATGCGCAATTCTGGCTTGGTATTTGCTATGAAAACGGCAACGGTGTTTCACAATCCTACTCAGAGGCTGCAAAGTGGTACCGCGAGGCCGCTGAACAAGGGCATGTAGATGCGCAATGGTGGCTTGGCTATTGCTATGAGAGTGGCCAGGGTGTTTCCTGTTCAAAATCCGAGGCAGTTAAGTGGTACCGCAAGGCAGCTGAGCAAGGGCATCAGGATGCTAAGGATGCTCTTAAGCGTTTGGGGTATTGATGTGATTTTTGGAAAGTAGTTACTATGAAATACGATGTATTTATAAGTTACAGCCGCAAGGATTCTGCTATTGTCAAGCGGTTTGCCGATGAGCTGCATAAGGCGGGATATAGATGTTGGTTGGATGTTGATGGTGTGGAGACAGGTGATGAATTCAAAAGCAAGATCGTTACTGCTATAAAAGAATCGGAACTGTTCCTCTTTTTCTCTTCACAGGCATCCAATAGGTCACCTTGGACAGTGAAGGAGGTAAATGTTGCTGTCAGCCTTAAAAAAACGATTATTCCGATAAAACTTGATGCGAATGTGTACAATGATTCCCTGTTGTTCGACCTTGCAGGGCTTGATTTTATACGTTGCGAAGGTAGCAATGATGTGGATGAAGCGATTGCTAAACTGATACGTTCATTGGGTAAAAAAATAGTAGCGGATAAAAAAGATGAGATCGATATATATAAAAAAGAGGAAGGCGCTGCTAAACCGTCAAATAATTTTTGGAATTACTTTGCAAGCTCGACATTCAAAGTAAGTTTCAGGTATTTTGTTGTGTTGTTGATTGTTGTTTCTGTTGGAGTTGGTGCTTGGTCAAGTTTCATTGTGCAAACAAGTAAGCAACCCGATACTGAACGTGAACAGCAAAGTTTAGAGCGGGAACGACTTAAACAGGCTAGTTCTCAACGCGAACAGTACGTGAAAGATTCATTAATGACAGAATTTGAGCGTAAAGAGAAGGCGCGCATTGCCGAGCAACATCGTTTGGAAAAGGAACCTCTTGCGAAGGAGAACGCAGAGAAAGTGCGTATTGCTGAACAGCAAAGTTTAGAGCGGGAACGACTTAAACAGGCTAGTTCTCAACGCGAACAGTACGTGAAAGATTCATTAATGGCAGAATTTGAGCGTAAAGAGAAGGCGCGCATTGCCGAGCAACAGCGTTTGGAAAAGGAACGTCTTGCGAAGGAGAACGCAGAGAAAGTGCGTATTGCTGAACAGCAAAGTTTAGAGCGGGAACGACTTAAACAGGCTAGTTCTCAACGCGAACAGTACATGAAAGATTCATTAATGGCAGAATTTGAGCGTAAAGAGAAGGCGCGCATTGCCGAGCAACAGCGTTTGGAAAAGGAACGTCTTGCGAAGGAGGCGGCAGAGAGAGAACGTCTTGAGAAAATCCTCTCAACGCCTCGCAGTTCAAAAGGTTTGCTCTGCGTTGCTGCTGTAAATAAAAACAGTCATGAAATAGCATATTTTACTGCCGAAGAGTGGGAAAGTCTCCCGCAGGATGTAAAAACAAATTATGCCCAGCTCGGTGTCTCAATAAGCAAGGACAGTCATGAATTTATTATTGCACCCATGGATTGCAAAGACCCGGATGATGGCGATTACGAATTGCGGTTTGGGTGCTATGGTATGGAGTTTGACAGAGTAATACAATATAAAAAAATATCAGAGTTTATTACAACCGGATATAATGACACCAAGAATATAGTTGAACAGGCCAAGGGTAAAATTGACTCATTGGGAATTAAGGGCGCACCAGCTGCTGAGGCTGCGTGGAACTATAAAACAAATGAATATGACAACCTGCAATGGTATCTGCCTTCTGTTTCGGAATTGGAGATGATTTATAGAAACAAGGATGCGATAAATGAATTTATAATCAGGTACATTTCACAAGGAGAGGGGGTACTGGATAAATTTTATTGGAGTAGTACTGTGTATGATTACGATTTCTATTGGTACGTGTATATGAGCAATGGTTATAGCCTCTACTACAATCTTCGTACTTATAGTCTTCGCGTGCGTGCTGTTGCTCTCGCAAAATAAACCTTTTCAACTATTTATCGATTTATCTATTGATACAAGAGGATGACTCAAAAGTCATCCTCTTGTTAAACTGGGGTTCAATATAATAATTTATACTTATTTTAGTGTATTTGTTATCTCAAACGAATGTGGATTATTGTATCAAGGAGTGTAACAAGAATTCATTTTATGTTACTCTATAAGCGTTAAAATAATCGTCGAAGGTAAAAATCCCTTATTTTGGACATTCTTGAGATCCCTCGTCGCTTCGCTCTGTCGGAATGACAAATCTGCGATTTGGTTGAGTTTATATCGGATTCACATTAAATAGCTTCCCGTTTTCAACTTGTAACTCTCGGATGGTCGACGTTATAGTGCAGGCCGCGGCTCTCCTTGCGCTCCATGGCCCAGCGCATGATAAGATAACCTACATTTATTACGTTGCGGAGCTCACATAGCTCGCGGCTCACGACGCTCTTCTTGAACAGCTCCTCGGTCTCCTCGTACAACAGGTCAAGGCGGTTCCAGGCGCGTTTGAGGCGCAGGTCGGTGCGCACTATTCCCACGTATGTGCTCATAATCTGCTGCACTTCCTTGGCATCCTGCGAGATGAGCACCATCTCTTCGTTCATCTTGGTGCCCTCATCGTTCCACTCGGGAACCTCTTCCTTGTAGCTGTACTCCGCAAAGTGCGCAAGCGAATGCTTGGCAGCTGCATCGGCATATACCACTGCCTCGATGAGCGAGTTGCTTGCCAAGCGGTTTCCGCCGTGGAGGCCTGTGCATGAGCACTCGCCCACGGCATACAGCCTGTGTATGCTGGACGCTGCGTTCAGGTCGACCTTTATGCCGCCGCAAAGGTAGTGCGCTGCCGGGGCAACGGGTATGTAGTCCTTGGTTATGTCAATGCCCAACGAGAGGCATTTCTCGTATATGTTGGGGAAGTGGCGCTTTGTCTCCTCGGGGTCCTTGTGCGTGACATCAAGGTACACGTGGTCGTCGCCGCGCAGTTTCATTTCGTTGTCAATGGCACGTGCCACAATGTCGCGCGGGGCAAGCGAGAGGCGCGGGTCGTACTTGTGCATGAACTCCTTGCCGTCTCTGGTGCGCAGTATGCCACCGTAGCCGCGCATGGCCTCGGTAATGAGGAACGAGGGCCTGTCGCCGGGGTTGTAGAGTGCTGTAGGGTGGAACTGCACGAACTCCATGTCCTGTACTGTTCCTTTGGCACGGTAGACCATTGCTATGCCGTCGCCCGTAGCTACAAGGGGGTTGGTGGTTGTCTTGTACACTGCACCGCAACCGCCGGTTGCCATCAGTGTCACCTTGCTCAGGAAGGTGTGTACCTCGTTTGTGGCAATGTCAAGTATGTATGCGCCGTAGCACTCGATGTCGGGGGTCTGGCGTGTCACCTCAATGCCCAAGTGGTGCTGCGTGAGTATCTCAATGGCAAAATGGTTGTCGAAAATGGTTATGTTGGGGTGCTTGCGCACTGCCTTTATGAGCGATTCCTGTATCTCGGCACCTGTGTTGTCGGCGTGGTGCAGTATGCGGAATTCGGAGTGTCCGCCCTCGCGGTGAAGGTCAAAATCGCCATTCTCGTTCTTGTCAAAATCTACACCCCAATCGATGAGGGCCTGAATCTGTGAAGGCGCCTCGCGTACTACCTTTTCCACTGCTGCGCGGTCGCTTATCCAGTCGCCCGCAATCATGGTGTCTTCAATGTGCTTGTCGAAGTTGTCTACCAGCGTGTTTGTCACTGAGGCTACTCCTCCTTGGGCAAAGAATGTGTTTGCCTCTTCGAGGGTGGTCTTGCAGATAAGCGCTACGTTTCCTTTGTCGGCAACCTTGAGCGCGTAACTCATTCCTGCTATGCCGGAACCGATTACAAGAAAATCAAATTTCTTAACCATATTATGATATCTCTTTTGGAGCCGTGTAAAATTACAAAAAAATATAATAATACGCTGCTGTGCGCCATTTTTTCGTAAAATATCTGTAGTTTTACGGAGTATAAGACATTTTTTAGAACGATGAAACTGCACCTTATTATATTTCTGCTACTCTTCTCCTTCCCGGTCCCGGCGCAAAGGGCAATGAAGAACTCCATTGATTATCTGCTCAAGGATGAGCTTCTGAGCATCGTCGATGCTTCGGTCATGGTCTATGACCTTAATGATGATACCCTGCTCTATGCTCATCGCCCCGACAAGCTTGTGCGTCCGGCCTCGGTGCAGAAGATAGTCACATCGGTTGTGGCTGTTGATAAGTTGGGTGACGGATATACCATCGATACCGAGCTTTTCATAAAAGATAATGGGGAGTGCCGGAACCTTTACGTCAAAGGGCGTATGGACCCGCTCTTCGGTGTTGATGATATGGTGAAGATGGCATCTTCGGTGCCGGGAGGCTGTGTCGTTGATACTCTTTTTGCCGATTGCTCCTTTATGGATTCACTCTATTGGGGCAGCGGGTGGATATGGGATGACAATCCCTATGGCTTTCAGCCTTATCTGTCGCCACTCATGGTGTGCGGTGGTGCTGTGGAGGTTGTGGTTTCGCCTGCGTCAAAGGGCGAGGCTCCGCATTATACTGTAACGCCCGAGTCCTCATTCTATTCCGTTGTGAACGAAGCCCGTAGCGGCGACTCCTCTTTCGGCAAACTGACAATCCTTCGTGATTGGCTTGAGGACAGTAACCTCATCCGAATCAGAGGCAACTGTACCAAGCGCTACAAAGAGAAGATAAACATGTACAAGTCGGCCGATTTCTTCCTTGCCTTGCTTGCCGAGAAACTCGATTCTGCGGGTGTTGAAGTAGGGACAATCTCTTTTGGATGCGCGCCCGATGATGCGGAACGTATTCATCTTGTCCGCCGTCCTGTTGTCGATGTCGTTGATGAGGCCCTCATGGAGAGCGACAATCTTTGTGCCGAGGCACTTATATATCATCTTGCTGCGATGGGAAATGAGCCGCCATTGTCAATGGATGAGGGGTGTGAGGTGCTCCGCGGGTTCCTGAACAGGGAGGCCGGGGGATGCAACGGATTCTCCGTAGCCGACGGCTCGGGGCTGTCGGTCTATGATTATATATCTGCCAGGCAGCTTATAAACACTCTTCGGTATGCATACAAGGATAGCGCTCTTTTTAATGTAATCTATAACCGTCTGCCTCTGTCGGGTGTGTCGGGTACAATGAAGAACCGCACCAAGGATGGCGTCGCATATAAGAAGGTACGCGCAAAGACTGGAACAGTGAAGGGTGTGTGTACCCTTGCCGGTTATGCGCATGCGGCAAATGGACACTTGTGCGCATTCGTAATCCTGAACAACGGATTGCAGAAGGCGTCGCTTGTCAGACGTTGGCAGGATAAAGTACTGGAGGCTATATGTCGATAAAGTAAACGACTAAAAAGCGGATTTCTGTGTTATGCCGGCCTTAAAAATCCTCATTTACTCTCAGTAAACTCCGGTTTTTAAGGCTGCACAAGCCTTGAACTCCATCTTTTTATTCATCTACTTTTTAGAATCCTTGCATTCTTTGATGTTCCGCATGAGCTGTTCATATCCGCAGCGCTCTACGGCCGACCCCGAAAAGAGCACATTGTATTGCTCCTTTGTGAGTGTGCGCCATTTCTCGGCATTCATTCGGATGAGTTCGGGTTTGGGCTGGAGTTCGGCGGTATCGTTAGGGGTTGCGAACCTGTTGTGCGGACATACGGCCTGGCACCTGTCACAACCATAGAAACAGTTTCCCATCTTTTCACCGATATTTTCAGGCAGCTCTCCGCGGTACTCTATTGTCAGATATGACAGGCATTCACGTGCATCGAAACCCTCTCTCTTGAGCGCTCCTGTGGGGCAGTTATCTATACACTTGTTGCAGTTGCCGCAGTGGCTCTGCCTGTATGGTTCATCATACTCAAGTTCAATGTCAACAATAAGCTCCCCGATAAAGAAACAGGAACCTTTGCCGGGGATTATGAGCTGGCGGTTGCGACCAATCCAACCCAGCCCGCTCTGTACGGCCCAGTAGCGCTCAAGAACCGGCGCCGAGTCGCAGAAGGCGCGTCCTTGGCATGGAATCTTCTCATTTATGCTCTTCAGCAGCATGTACAGGCGCTCTTTGACCGCTTTGTGATAATCGCTGCCTTGAGCGTAGTTTGATATCCCCTCAATGGCTCTTTTCGGGGTGTAGTTCAGGGCTACGACAATGATACTTCGGCAACCCTCGACAAGCAGGGTGGGGTCGTATCTCTTCTCGCAGTTGCGCTCAAGATAGTGCATCGTGCCGTGCTTGCCCTCTTTTGTCCAGCCTTCGATGAATGCAACCGTCTCCTCATCGACGGCTGTTGCCTTGGCTATCCCGCAAGCGTCAAATCCTACGCGGGCGGCCTCGCTCTTGATGAAAAGGGTAAGCTCCTTTCTCTCCATCATTCAAAAACCTTGAAACTGTATCCTTGTTCAAGAAGCCAGTCGATGGAGCGTGGCAATGCGTATCTCAGGTTGCTCTCGGAGCGCATTGAGTCGTGGAAGGTTATTATGGAGCCGTTGCGTGTAAACTTCTTGACGTTGGCAAGCACATCCTCTCCGTACAGGCGGAAACTGTAGTCGCGCGTAACGAGGTCCCACATCACAAACTGGTAGCGCTTGCTCAGCTCCTCATACTGCAGTTGGCGCAGTATGCCGTGTGGCGGGCGGAACAGGTTACTGTGGATGAAGGCATCGGCCTGGTCTACATTCTCGACATACTCCTTTGTACTTGTGAAAAGCCCTTTCAGGTGGTTGAAAGTGTGGTTGCCCACGCGGTGCCCGTTCTCTACTACCTGCATATACTCCTGCGGGAACTTGTGCACGTTGTCGCCTACCATGAAGAATGTGGCTTTTATACCGTATCGCCCAAGCAGGTCAACAACCCATGGGGTAATGACGGGTATGGGCCCGTCATCAAAGGTCAGGTAGACTGCCTTCTCGTTCGGGTCCATACGCCATAGCGCCTTGGGGTATATCCTGCGGAAAAATTCCGGAATCTGTTCTATAAACATCAGCGAAGTTCTTTCTGGCTGCTTATCAGTATGTCATAAACCTTGTCCAATGAGTGTCCAACGTAGTTGTCGAACTTCTCCCTTAATGAATCCTCGCTCTCTTCCTCATCGACAAGCATTGCCTGTACACCTTCAAGAAGCTGTTTTGTGCGGTGCTCCTCGATTATCTTGTTACGTTCCCTTGGTCTCAGGGTATTGTACCAGTTCAGATATTCGTATTCACTCTTTACCACAATGCTTGCTGTCTTCTGGCAATTCTCCTTGAGCATCTCCAGTGTGTCCTCGCCAAGGAAGAGCTCTGTTCCTGCAGCTTCCTTCTGACGCAGGTAGAGGTTCTTGTATGTCTTGGCAATCTCTAACGTTCCGTCTCTCAGCGGGTCGTGGCGCACAATGTCGCCCGGTAGCTCAGTGCTGTACCTGTCGAGCAACATGATGACTTTTCTGGTTAGGTCAAGAACCTTCGTGCTGTCGTTGTCGCTCTCGGCAAGTATCATGTCATTGTGCATGTACTGTGCCAGTGTCGCAATCTGTGTACGGTGTGTGCTTACCATGCGGTGTATTGTCTCATCGGCATAGTAATCCTTGTTCTCCTTTATTCCGCCCCACTTGAAACGGTCCATTACGTTGTTGTAGAACTTTTCGGTGTCGACGGGGTAATCATATATTCCTGTCTGTGAAGACAATTCGGCTATCTGTGTCCAGTTGAAAGGAGTGATGCGGTAAGCAAGTCCTTCGAGAACAAAGAAGTCCTGAAGAACCTCGGGGTAGTTGTCCGAGCCTACCGTGATAGCCATGTACAACGGACGCTCCCAGTTGGCATTGGCAAGCATGTCCAGTATCAGCAGTTCATGGCGGTAGATGGCTGTCATCTCTGTCATGTCAATCTCCATGTACTCGGGCATGATGCCGTTCTCCTTGAATATTCTCGGAATCTTCAGTCCTGAACGTACTATGGCGGCCGAATCGAGCGGGATGCGCATCATGCCGGTCGGGATGATTGCCTTGCCTGGCGACAACTCCTCGCCGACGCGGAGCATAATCCTGCCGTATGAATCCTGATATGATGCCATGTTCCTCTCCTCCTCGTTGTCCATTGAGCTGTTCCTTGCAAGCTGAATGAGCCTCTCTCCATCGGCCAGAATCTTGGGCTTGATGTAGGTCAGAATCTCATCCACCACCTTGCGTGCCTCGCTCTTCTCCTTGTCGTTGGCCTCGGCAATCCAATATTTCGTGATGTTCCTTACATCGTGGATATCGCCGATGAGCGCTGCCTTTTCGGGGTTCCTGCTCAGGAACTCCTTGATGTGTCTTGTGCCAAGGTCGGGTATTATGAACGTGAGCTGGTTGGTGTCGCCATGGTAATCTTCGCGCTCAAGGCTTATTGGCAGTGCCGGCGACTCATATGCCGGACGCTTCATCTGGTCGATGTACCAGTCGGCCTGTATGTATGAGAGGTTGCATACACGTGCATCGGTGCGTTCGCCCTCTACTTCCTGATTGTACCATAGCGGGAAGGTGTCATTGTCGCCGCATGTGAATATTATCGGCGAGCAGTTGTCGGGCAGTGTCTTCAGGTAGTTCTGGCCGAAGTCACGGCATGCATATCTGCCGCTGCGGTCGTGGTCGTCCCATGTCTGCGATACCATCTGTACCGGTACCAGGAGGCACACAACCGACACTATGGCATTGAGTACTATGCTTTCTTTCTTTGTGCGTTTTTCAATGAATTCTACTATGCCTGCCACGGCCATTCCAATCCATATTGTAAAAGCATAGAACGACGCTGCATAAGCATAGTCACGTTCGCGTGGCTGCATTGGTGTCTGGTTCAGGTAAAGTACAATCGCAAGGCCTGTCATGAAGAACAGCATTCCTACAATGAGCAGTTGTCTCTTGCCCTCTTCGCCTCTCTTTGCCTGCCATATTAGTCCTATGATACCGAGTATCAGCGGAAGGGCGAAGAATACGTTGCGGCCCTTGTTACTCTTGAGGCTCTCGGGTAACTCATCAAGATTGCCGAGGCGCAGCTCATCGAGGTACCCGATGCCTGTTATCCAGTTGCCATGCTCTCTTTCGCCATGGCTCTGTATATCATTCTGTCGGCCTACGAAGTTCCACAGGAAGTATCTCCAGTACATGTGGTTTACCTGGTAGTTGATGAAGAACGCAAGGTTGTCCAATTGTGTCGGCATGGTTACCCTGCCGCTTCTGTACTGTGAGGGAACGGTGTTGCGTATCTTGTGTCCCACCCATTTTTCGTAGTGGTCTTTGTGGTCGGAACTGTACATGCGGGGGAACAGCATGTTCTGCGCACGCAGATACTCCTTGTTATACTCAAGTATCCTGTATTCTCCTTTCTCATAGTCACGTGTGTAGACAGGGCTTGTGTCGATGCTCTTTGCCCTGCCGTTCTCATCGTACATAATCTCGGAACCGAATGAGTATCCATAGAATAGCGGACGTGTGCCGTACTGCTCACGGTTAAGGTAGGTGCCAAGGGTAAAGATATCCTCGGGTGAGTTCTGGTCCATAGGTGTGTTGGCCGATGAACGGATAACGATAAGTGCATACGAAGAGTATCCTATCATTATGAACATGAGGCTCAGGAATATGGTGTTGAATGCCCTGAAACTCACAAGATAGCTCTTTGTGCTTCTTATTATTCCCGATTTTGTTCCATTGCTCTCGTTGCTGCTCTTCTTGAGCATTGTAACGAATGCCAGTGCTGCCAGAGCGATTATTCCTATGATAACACTGAAGGTAACATTGTGTCCGTAGAAAGGGATTCCGAGCAGGGCTACCGATGCTACAAGGATTGCCGATACGGTTTTCTGTGCTTTGGTTGTCTGCGCCTTGAACTTCTCGGTGCAGATTATGCCTGCTGCAAGCGTACCGAACAGTAAAATCAGGTATACATAGAGTCCTGTGTTGAACGGCATACCGAATACGTTGACAAAGAGCAACTCGAACCATCCGCCAACCTTTACCACGCCCGGTACAATGCCGTATAGCACTATTGCCACGAGTATTGCCGAAACGGCAAGCGCCAGCAACGTGTATTTCCAGTTCTTGCCGGGGAATTTCTTGTAGTATACCACAAGCACGATGGCAGGGATACAGAGTAGGTTCAGCAGGTGTACGCCGATGGAAAGGCCTACAAGGTATGCTATGAGTATTAGCCAGCGGTCGCTGTGTGGCGAGTCGGCATTATCCTCCCACTTGAGGATGAGCCAGAATACTACTGCTGTGAAAAGTGATGAGAAACTGTAAACCTCGCCCTCCACGGCGCTGAACCAGTAGGTGTCGCTCCAGGTGTATGCGAGTGCTCCTACAAGGCCCGATGCCAGGATTGTTATGGTCTGGGCACCTGTTATCTCCCGGCTGTTACCCACAATGAGCTTGCGTGTGAGGTGTGTGATGCTCCAGAACAGGAACAGGATGCCTGCGGCACTCATCAGTGCCGACATGATGTTGACCATGTATGCTACATTCCCCGGAGCGGCAAACAGCGAGAAGAAATTCGCTGCAAGCATGAAGAACGGTGCGCCTGGCGGGTGTCCGACCTCAAGCTTGTTTCCTGAGAGGATAAACTCGGGGCAGTCCCAGAAACTTGCGGTAGGCTCAACGGTAAGGCAGTATGTCACGGCTGCGATAATGAATGTGAGCCATCCAAAAGTGTTGTTCAATAATTTGAATCGTTTCATTATTTGGAATATTTTGTTTCTTCGTGTATTGCGGGGTTTCGTGAAAAACGTGCAAATTTACCTAATATATAGGAAATGAACAAAATATTATCTCCAAAAAAGAGAGTGCCAACTGTTTATAGTTGTTAAACTTACATTGGGTCGACGTCGTAGTACATGGTTATTGAGCGGAAACGTGGCTGACTCAGATATGCTTGCTGAAGATTCTGCAACAGCTCGTTTATCTTGTACTGCGACAGGGTGTTTTCGGCTTTCAGTACAATCTTGCGTATGTACAGCTGCTTTACCTTTGCAACGGGGGGAAGGTCGGGACCCAGAATACGCTCATCGAAAATCTCGCGCATGTGTCTGCCGAGGATTGTCGAGAACTCCTCGAGCAACTGAACGTCGCGATGCTTTATGTATATGTAAATAAGCCGATGAAAAGGAGGATAATGGAACAATAGGCGTTCCCCAATCTGCTGGTCATAGAATGACTGGTAGTCGTTGCTGACAATGAACGGGATGACGGGTGCGTCGCTCATCTTTGTCTGCAGGAACACCTTGCCCTGACCGCTCTTTCTTCCCGCACGTCCTGCCACCTGGGCCATCAGCTGAAACGCCCTCTCAGTAGCGCGGAAATCGGGATAATTGAGCAGCGTGTCGGCATTGATGATGCCTACTACAGCAACATTGTCAAAGTCCAGCCCTTTCGATACCATCTGTGTGCCTATGAGTATGTCGGTCCTGCCTTGCTGGAAATCGGTTATAATCTTCTCGTATGCGCTTCTTGTGCGTGTAGTGTCAAGGTCCATACGCTCAATCCTCGCATCGGGGAATATGTTCTGCAGGTCATCCTCTATCTTCTCGGTACCATAGCCCAGATTGATGAAGTTCCGCTCTTCGCAGTTGGGGCAATGTACCGGTGCCGGGATAGTGTATCCGCAGTAGTGGCATGTGAGTTTGCCTGCACTCTTGTGCAGCGTGAGGCTCACGTCGCAATGCTTGCACTTTGGAACCCATCCACAGGTCTTGCACTCCAGCAGGGGAGCATAGCCGCGGCGGTTCTGGAAAAGGATTATCTGCTGCCCGTTCTTCAGCGCTTCGCTCATGGCATCGACAAGCGGGTCCGAGAAAGGTCCTGTGACAAGCTTGCGGCGTTGGTACTCTACCATGTCAACGACCTCAATCTCGGGCAGCCTGACCGAACGGTGTCTTGTTGTGAGGCTGACAAGAGCATATTTGCCGGTAGTGGCATTGTAGTAGCTCTCAATTGACGGGGTGGCTGTTCCCAGCAGTGTCTTTGCCCCGAAGAACGATGCAAGGACTATGGCTGCATTACGGGCATTGTAGCGTGGAGCGGGCTCCTGTTGCTTGTAGCTGTTCTCATGTTCCTCATCTACAACCACCAGTCCCAGCCGTGTGAAGGGCAGGAACACTGATGAACGTACTCCCAGAATGATGTCATACGGCTCATCGCTGAGCTGTTTCTTCCATATCTCGACCCTCTCGGCGTCGGAGAACTTCGAGTGGTACAGGCCAATCCTGTTGCCGAACACTTTTCTCAAGCGCTCGATAATCTGCTTGGTAAGGGCAATCTCGGGTAGCATGTATAGAACCTGCTCGCCTCTCTTCAGAGCCTCGGCAATGAGGTGTATGTATATCTCGGTCTTTCCTGCCGACGTCACTCCATGCAGGAGTGTGACATTCTTCTCACAGAAACTGTTCTTTATGTTGTCAAAGGCCTTCTGCTGTGCGGGGTTCAGTGTGTTGCAGGGCGTAACGTCATTCTCCTCACGATTCAGGCGTCCAATCTCGACCTCATATGTCTCGAGAATGCCTTTGTCCTTCAGTTCCTTGTATATGTTAGGCGATACCTGGGCTGCTTCGATGAGCCTGTGCTTGCTTATCTCTGCCGGCTTTTCCGCGAATGGGGTAGTAAGGGCGACAAGCGTGCTAAGCAGCCTTTTCTGCCGTGGGGCCCTTGAGAGTGTCTGCATGAGCAGGTTCACGTCGCTCTCCTTCTTCCATTTTGCGGCAAGCCTTGTCCTCTGTTCGGTGCGTGGCCTGAACTCGCCTTTGAGCCCTTGCGGCACAGCTGCTTTGTATATGTCGCCGAGCGAGCAGAGGTAATACCTTGCTATCCAGTTCCACAACTTCAGCTGTATCTCTGTTACAACCGGCTCTTCATCAAGCAGTTCCTTTATCGGCTTTGCCTTGTAGCCCTGTGGCTCCCTGTCGTGAATCTCGCTGACAAGGGCTGTATAACTCCTCTTTTCGCCGAGGGGTACCGACACGCGGCAACCGACAGCGATTCTCTCCTTCAGCGGGGCGGGTATGCTGTATGTGTATGTCCCGGGTAAAGGAAGGGGCAGTATGGCTTCGATGAATTTGCTCATAACTGTCGCGAAGTTACTTTTATTATGTCAAATTCCATTCAATCCGGCGTGTATTTTTTTAAAACTTGAACTGCTTCTTGATTATTTCATATTATCTTTGCAAGGAAAGACAACAACAGGATTATTATGAAGAAATTTTTTATATATGTGGCTGTGGTCGCGTTTGTGGCGGCTTGTGGCGGTTCTGCGAGCGATAAGGCCATATTGGCTCTTGAACAGAATACACGGGTGTATGACAATGCCATCGAGGAGATAAAGAATGCGGAGTCTGAGGATGATATCGCTGCGATTGTTGAGAATACGGCACACAGTATAGACTCTCTCCGTGAGACAGAGGAGTGGGAGGCGTATGTCTCGGTCGTTACGGGCGATGACAGTCTGGAGATTGAGAAAATCGTTCCTATGCAGGATGCTATGCGCGAGGCTGCCCTCGAGTTCTCGGATATTCTTGCCGAGAAGGTCATCTCCTTTATCGAGTAATTCCGTCATCAATAATATAACAGCTATTGAGTATGAGAAAGTTCTTGCCAGCGATTATCTTCCTCTCTCTCCTTGCCGCTTGCGGTGGCTCCGGAGAAAACGGGATGAACATCTTTGAACAGGCTGCCGAAGCGTACACCAAGGCAACGGATGAGGTGCAGAAAGCAAATAGCCTGTCCCAGATAGAGGATATTGTCATTGAGTTGCAGGAGACCATTGCCGACATCGAGGAGAGTGATGAAATGAAGGTACTTATGGAGAATGAGGATACCATTGCACTCGAAGAGTATGAAGAGTCTCTGGAACTTGTACAGGAGGCGGCTTCAAGATATGCAGATGTCCTTGTGGATAAATGTGCCGAACTCGGTATGTGAAACAACCGCCAGTGATAGGTAAAAACGCAGGTATCTGCGTTTTTTTTATCTTCTTATTCTTCGTGTTCTTGAAATTATATACTATTTTCGCAGTGCTATAAGAACATTCGGGAGATAATATGTATATATATAGGAATATCAGGACAATGAGGTCTGCTGCAAGAAACATTCTCGTGGCAATGTCGGCAGTGGTGCTTATTGCATCATGCGGTGACATCTACGAGGCTCAGGCAGACATATATGATGAGTATAAGGCGAAGATCGATACCGCTACCTCGCATAAGAGCCTTAAGGAACTGAACGATGCCCTTGAGTATGAGATTGTTGCGCTTCTCAAGGAGGAGAGGGAAAGGGTTGTGGATGCAGCCAAGGAGGGCAAGAAATTCAAGGATAGTGAGAAGGCTCTTGCAAAGGCCGAGGCGAATTATGTGAATGCTTATCTTGACAAAGTCGTCAGGATGATTGTATCGGAGCAAAAGGATAAATTCATTGAATATACCCAAAAGCTCGATGATGCTGCGACATATGATGAACTTGCTGCCTTGAACCGTTCTCTGAACGGCTTCGTTACGGAAATCAATACAAAATATGCCGATGAACTTAAGAGGGTGAACGCGAGGAATATGTTGAAAGAACAGCTGGCTGAGCTTGAAAAGGCAAGGAGTGCCTACCTTAATGCATATGTGGCAAGAGTGTCTCCTCTGTTCCATGCCCATGAGAAAGGCATATATGACAAGTATGCCTCAAAGGTAAGTGCCGAGACTGAGTATGAGCATCTTAAACTGGCCAACCAGTACTGTAAGGGCGAGATTGCCATTTTCTATAATGAGAATGCTGTCGTGTTGCAGAGGATGACGGCCGGCGATTATGCCGGGGAGAAGGCTGCCGTCACTGCCGCAAAGGAGAGTTTTGAGCAATCTTATTTAAAGAAAGTCTCTTTCCCTGTGCTTGAATACCAGAAGAAGATTTATACAGGTGCCGTAGAGCTATTTGCCGATATAAATAATGCCGATGAGCTTGACAAGGCCAACAGGGCATTCATTGATATCAACAACATATTCACAAGGGAGAACAGCGAGGAACTCCAGTGGATTACAGCTGCTGCGGAAAATGATAAGGAATACAGGAATGCTATGGATGAGGTAAAGGCATGCTATGAGAAGGTGCTGGATGCTTCGGACAATAAGGCATCGGAACTCGGGTTGAGATGAAAATGATTGGTTCGGATTTTAAAGTGTGATATATATGAAGAAGATTAATTCTATTTTGGTTTCTTTGGTTGCTGTTGCAGCTCTCTTCCTTGCCTCATGTGCAGGGGCCGGCAAGCCGGAGAATGTGTTTGACAAGAAAATTTCAGCATATAATGGTGCTGTAGAGAAGGTTTTGGCAGCAAAGGAGATATCGGAGCTCAATGGAATAAACGAGGCGCTCGAGAATGAGATTGCCGGCATTGAGGAACTTTGTGCCGATGAACTTAACAAGGTCTTTGAGGAGAAAGCCGTGAATGTTGATGCGTACAAGAGTGATGAGGATTCGCTCAAGAAGGCGCAGACAGCCTATGATGATGCCTACATATCAAGGTATCTTGAGCTGGCTGATGCTGCGGCTCCCCAGCTGTAAAAAGAACAATAACCTATTTGAACGATATTATGAAGAAGATTTTGTTTGCACTCTCTCTGCTGTTCGTGCTCACGGGTTGCATGGGCGGACAGACTGTAGAGAAGGTTGATGAGAAGGGCTGCAACCCTGCTCCCGAGCAGATAATAGATATGAACGGACCGGTACAGGAAGCAGAGACAGCCGTAGAGGAGGCTGTCGACTCTTTGGCTATCTGATACACCGTAGAACTTTTATACACCGAAGGCGCACATCATTTGATGTGCGCCTTCGGTGTATATGAGCCATTATGCTTTACTTGACTCCTTTCAGCTGTCTAATGATTTTCGGGATATCCGTGTTGTCAATTACACCGTTGAACATGTCGGCGCCTTTGCCGATTGCGAACAGAGGTACGAATGTGCCCGAGTGGTTGCCGCTTGCCCATGAGAGGGCTGCACTGCGGTTGAGGTCATACACAGCGTTGTATGCAATCTCCCTCGCAAGGTCATAGTCTACAGTGACTCTCTCTCCGTTGGCTTTCTTGTTGCGTATGCCCACACCTATGTTCTCCTTTACCAACTGCTCGAGTCTCTCCCATGTAGTCTCTTTCTCGGCCTGGAGAATCTCAATCATTCTCTCGACACTTACCTTCTGCGATGAGAGTGCCTTCAGGTTGAGTGTATAATCTCCTCTGTAACCCAGTACAAGACCACCTGTCTCGTGATCGGCAGTGACAATAATCAATGTCTCGTCCTTGTGCTTCTTGTAGAATTCGTATGCCACAGCGACAGCTGCGTCAAAGTCAAGTACCTCCTGGAATACTGTAGCACCGTCATCGTTGTGTGCCGCGTAGTCAATCTTGCCGCCCTCAATCATCATGAAGAAGCCCTTCTTGCTCTTTTCCTCAAGGAAGTCGATTCCTGCCGCTGTAATCTGTGCAAGGGTCAGGTCTTTTTCTGTGCGGTTGATTGCATAGGGGAGCTCTGTGGCTACATCCTTCTGGTACAGCATAATCTTCTCTGCACCTTCGGCCTTTGCAAGGTAGTCGTTATAACCGCGTGCTATTGCATAGCCCTGCTCCTTGGCCTTGCCGTAGACGTTTTTACGTGTCTCGTCGTTGCCTTTCACATCGCCGCCTGCATAGAAGTCGTATCCAGCTTCAAGCATCCATGGAGCAATCTCATCGTAGTTGTGACGGCTCATGTTGTGCGCATAGAATGCTGATGGTGTCGCGTGGTTTATGGGTACGGTGGTTGCAACACCAATTGCCATGCCCTTGTCTGCGAGGTCGGCAGCGACGCTGTACACCTCAACCGTGTCGCGTCCGATACCGATGGCTGCGTTATATGTCTTGTTACCTGTTGAGAGGGCTGTGCCCGATGCTGCCGAGTCGGTAACACCGTTTGTGGCCGAATAGGTCGTGACAAAAGCACTCTCGGGGAACTGGGTAAAGCATAGCTTCTGTGGACGTCCTATGACTCCCTGCAACTCTCCAAGGTAAAGCTCTGTGCCGAGCACGTGTGACAGGCCCATTCCGTCGCCTATGAAGTAAAAGATGTACTTCGGGCCTTTTGCATAGCCGACTGCTACAATGAGTAACAGCAGCATTGTTCCGAATAAGCGTTTCATAATATCTGTTTTATTTGTTGTTATTCGTTGGGGTTACCTACCTTACCGATGAAAAGTACATTCTCGGGCTGATAATTTGTTATAAGGTATATGAATGGCCTGTCGAGTTTGACGGTCCTCTTCTCCGGTTTCTGGTTCGATGCGAGATATCCTACCCTCATGACTGTAAGGGCGGCAGCCTCGGCACCGGTCTCATCTACCTTTATGAATGTCTTCTGGAATGCATCGTCAATGTACAGAGGCTCGCGGGATATTCCGTCAAACTGTGCATCCGGGCCGAATGCACGTGGCATGCCCATCTTTTTCAGCGGGTTCTTGAGGCTTGTGGCAAAATCACTCTGGAACCTTGGCATTGAGAGTGTAACCTGATAGATGGACATCTCGCCAAGGATTTTATCATAATTGGCCGAGAGATGTGCCGCTGCCTCTTCGGTTGTTACGCCTTCAGCCGGCAGTACGAGCAGCATCTGATAGGTGTCATCAAACAGCTTTACCACTATCTGAAGAATGTCATCCTCGTAATACTGTGTCTTTATGCTCTGGTTCATCATGGGCACTTCTACGACAGTGCCGTCCTCTTTTGTGAAAGGCGCCTCCTTTGTCTTGCCCTTGTTGAACTCATCTTTCCAGCCGCCTTTGAAGTAGAGGGCGTTGATGAGGTACATCCTGTCGTTCTTCTTTATCTCATCAAGTGCCGATTTAATTTTGCCTTTTGTGTTCTCGCTGCACCATTCGTTGATTCTCTGTAATGTTTCCTTGTTGAACGGTGCTGTTGTCACGAGTGCGTTGAAGTACTCTTTGTTGGTGTCAATGAACTCCTGCTTTACATCAAGTTTTTCATTTACCCATATTGAATTTGCAATGTTTACTTCGCAACCGTATCTGTTAGCGGAAAGTTGCTCTATTGTCTCCTTGGCTTTTGCGTTGACATCATCTGCAAGGCCCATGGTGCCGTACATCTGCTGCTGTGTCTCGCCTGTGGCACCGTTGGCAGTCATCGAGAGTGTCAGCTGCGCACTGAGTGGTGAGATGCAAACATTCTCCTGCTTGCTCTCTTTGCACACTGTGTTAAAGAGGCTGCCCCAGAAAGGCAGTTTCTTCTCTTCGCCGTTTACGGTATATGTAGTGCCGTTGTTTACAATCATACTCTCTCCTTTAATCTCCGGGTTGAGGTTCTGTCTTCCTGTTGAGCAGGAGATAAGTGCCGCAACCATGAAAAATGGTGTGATAAACTTTTTAATGTCCATATCAGAATACGAATTTCATCAGGTCGTTATACATGGCAAGAATAAATAATCCCAGGATGATGAGCATGCCGACCATCTGTGCACGCTCCATGAACTTGTCGCTTGGCTGTTTGCCTGTAATCATCTCCACAATGAGGAAGAGCGCGTGTCCTCCGTCGAGGGCGGGAATGGGCAATATGTTCATGAATGCAAGGATTATCGAAAGGAATGCTGTCATCAGCCAGAACTCGTGCCAGTTCCACTCTGCAGGGAAAAGGCTGCCTATTGAAGCGAACATGCCGACGGACTGTGCTCCCTCGGCCGAGAATACATACTGGAAGTCGCTTACGTAGCCACGCAGTACGTTGAGCCCGAAACCGACACCGGCAGGGAACGACTCAAAGAAGCCGTACTCGTTGTGTATAAGCGGGTAGTTGTTGCTCTTCGAGAATATGCCTAACTGTAGCGGCTCGCCATTTCCGGTATGATTTACCGTAGCGGTAAGTGTCACTATGCTGTCGCGCATTACCTCAATGGTAAAGCTCTCCTTCCTCTCGCTACTTATGCGCTCTGCCACGCCTTTTATCTTCGACCATGATGCAATGGCAGTACCGTCGATTGAGATAATGCTGTCGCCTGCCAGGACACCTGCATTGTGGGCTATCCCTCCTATGACAAGGCTGTCGACAACGGGTAGGCTTCTAATGCTCATGAATATGCCCCCGCTGTTCATGTTGAGCAGTCCGAGCGTGTCGGGTATGGCTATTGCAACCTCTTTGCCCTCTCTCTGGACTGTCACCTCATCGGCGTCACAGATGCTGCGGAAGATATTCGTGCCACGAACCTTGTCGAGATAGAGCTTATGTGCCTCCTCGCCATCGAACTTTATGATTTTGTCACCGTCCTTGAAACCGATGCTCTTCGCTGTCTCGTTGAACTCGAAGCCTTTGTCCATGGTGTGCAGGTCTACGTAGTAGTCGCCCCATGTGAAAAGTACCATAGAGTAGATGAGGATTGCCAGTATGAGGTTGAACATCACGCCGCCCACGATGATGAGCAGACGCTGCCATGCGGGCTTTGAACGGTATTCCCACTCCTGGGCAGGCTGTTTCATCTGCTCGGTATCCATCGACTCGTCAATCATGCCGGCAATCTTACAGTATCCGCCAAGGGGTACCCAGCCGATACCGTACTCTGTATCGCTGTTCTTGGGCTTCCACTTGAAGAGCGAGAACTTCCAGTCGAAGAAAAGGTAGAATTTCTCCACCCTTACTTTGAATATCCTCGCGAAAAGAAAATGTCCGAACTCATGTATAAGCACCAGCAGACTCAACGCCATGATGAGCTGCAGTGCACGTACAAAAAATATTTCCATAATATTCTATAATGTATTTGTTTTCATAGGTTATTGTTCTGCCGGATTCATCCCGTCATGTCAAATCCATTCCTCTACTGTCCGGCGCACCTCTTTGTCGGTCTCGAGGTAATCCTCAAGGGTTGGGGCGAGGATGTAGGGTGTGTTCTGCATGGCACGCTCTATGAGTCTTGGCATCTCTGTGAACTTGATTCTATCTTTGAGGAATGCTGCAACGCACACCTCGTTGGCTGCGTTTACTACGCATGGCATGTTGCCTCCCTGTGATAGCGCCGTATATGCATGTTGCAGGTTGGGGAAAAGCTCCAGGTCGGGGCGCTCGAAGGTCAGTTCCTTGAGTGTGTCCCAGTTGATGCGGTCAAATGATGAAGAGAGACGCTGCGGGTATGTGAGGGCGTACATGATTGGCAGACGCATGTCGGGTGTTCCCAGTTGTGCCTTTATCGCTCCGTCCTCGAACTGCACCATGGAATGTATTACCGACTGCGGGTGTATGACAACCTCAATATCCTCGGCTCCTACTCCAAAGAGCCACTTGGCTTCCATAACCTCGAAACCTTTGTTCATCATGGTTGCCGAGTCGATGGTAATCTTTGCTCCCATGCTCCAATTGGGGTGCTTGAGTGCCTGCTCTTTGGTCACATTCTCCAGTTGCTCCTTGGTGAATGTGCGGAAAGGGCCTCCCGATGCAGTGAGGATAAGTTTCTCGACCTTGTTGTGCATTTCTCCTGCAAGGCACTGGAATATTGCCGAGTGCTCCGAATCTACAGGCAGGATTGGTGTCCTGTATTGGTTGGCGAGGGCGTTGATGAGCTCTCCTGCGACAACCATGGTCTCCTTGTTGGCAAGAGCAATTGCCTTTCCTGCTTTTATGGCATTGATTGTCGGTCGCAGTCCCGAGAAACCCACCATTGCCGTAACTACAATGTCAATAGGTGATGATTCGACAATCTGGCAAATGGCCTCGTAGCCTCCGTATGTCTTTATGGGCAGGTCGCTCAGAGCCTCCTTCAACTGCCGGTATTTCGTCTCATCGGCAATGACCGCGGCCTCGGGCATGAATTTGCGCGCCTGGGCAATGAGGTCATCGACACGGCTTCCTGCTGTTATTGCATACACCTCGAAGCATTCGGGGTGCTCCTCCACTACCTGTAGGGTCTGGGTGCCTATTGAACCGGTTGAACCAAGTATGGCAAGTCGCCTTTTTCTGTTCTCTTCCATCTCTTCTGGTTGGCTATATTGTATTTGTTGTTCTTTATTCTTTTCGGGTATGAATCAGAATGCGATATATACATTCGGGTCAAGAGGCTTGCCTCTATGCCACAACTCGAAATGCAGATAATCGCGTCTGTTGCTCATCGTGTCCGTGACGTTCCTCAGTGTGCCTATGGCCTCTCCGGCAACAACCTTGTCGCCAACGGACTTCAGCAGTCTGTGGCAGTTCCTGTATATCGATGCCATGTTCTCCCTGTGCTGTATTACTATCGTGAATCCGTCATTTGCGGTGTAGTCGCTCATGATTACGGTGCCGTCATGTATGGCAAGAATGTTCTCTCCTGGAATCTCGGCAATGTCAACACCATAGTGCTGTTCCTGTATGTCGTACTTGCGCAGCACCTCGCCCTGTGTCGGACGGAACAGGTTCAGCTCCTGAAGCTCTGCAATGTTCGTAGCCTGTGAAGTGATGTTGTACTTCTCTCTCTCTTCCCACTCCTTTGCGAACTGCTCCTCGGCAGGTGTGGCCTCCAATGAGATGTTTTCGGCATTTATCGGCTGCGGGGAGTTCTTTGCCGAGTCGGGTACGATGTCGCCGCTTAGCAGTGCCTTTATGTTCGCAAGGTGTCGCTCCTGTTTGTCCACCTCGTTCAGCAGTGAGTCCATGCGTATGTGGCTGCGGATAAGTTCCTCCTTGTCGGTCTCGTTCATGTAGCCCGGGAGCAGACTGCCTACAGGTGTGAATACCACAATCAGGTAGAGCACTCCTGCTACAAGCAGGAACGAGAAGAAGAGCGACAGTATTACCCACAGGGGCGAAATGTAGAAACCGAGAACATTCTTGAGCTTGTTCTCATTGTGTATCGTGAGTCTGTACTTTCGTGACAGTTTGCTGCCGAATTTTTTTTCTTTCATCTTCGTGGACTGTTTTAAAGTGTTACAAGGCCTTCGGGAAGGTTGAACAGAATCTCCCTGTTCTCCTGGTCGATGCCTATGATGAACTCTTCCTGTGCAGGTACTAGAATCTCCTCTCCGTCATTGTCTATCACGAACAGGGTGTTTATGGTGCTCTCGTCGATGTCGGTTATCTCGCCCAGCTCTCCAAGGTTCTCATCGACAGCGATGAACCCCCGGAAAAAGCTCCAAGAGAGAGCCTCGCTATCCTCGGTCCACTCTCTTGGAATGTATGCCTCGCGGTTTGTGAGGAAACGTACCTCCTCGGCGCTCTCCATGCGTTCAATCTTTACAATGAGCGTGTCGCTGTTCTTCGTGCGGCGCGTCTCGAAGAAGAATGGCACCAGTATGCCGTCGATGTCACAGGCTACGAAATCGCACTCCTCGCCAAGGAGTATGCTGTCGCCTTCAAGACCAATCTCGCCCTTTGTGCCATGGGGCTTGAGGAACTTGCCGTAATATACAAAATCTTCTTTCCTGAGCATTTGTCGGAAGTTGTTAGGTGTTTCTGTCCTTATGAACGTGTTATCTTCGCGCCTATCTGGTTCAGTCTCTCTTCAAGATTCTGATATCCGCGGTCAATCTGCTCGATGTTATCGATGCGGCTCACTCCGTCGGCGCTCATGGCGGCGATGAGAAGTGCGATACCCGCCCTGATGTCGGGCGAGCTCATAGAGCGTGGCTTCAGCGTGAAACGTCTGTCGTGTCCAATGACTACGGCGCGGTGCGGGTCGCAGAGTATTATCTGTGCTCCCATGTCAATGAGCTTGTCGACAAAGAACAGGCGGCTCTCGAACATCTTCTGGTGTATGAGCACGCTGCCTTTTGCCTGTATGGCCGTTACGAGCAGCACGCTCAAGAGGTCGGGCGTCAGGCCCGGCCATGGTGCGTCGCTTATGTTCATGATTGAGCCGTCGATGAACGAGTCAATCTCATAATGCTCCTGTGATGGGATGAAGATATCATCTCCGCGCTGCTCGAACTTTATTCCAAGCTTGCGGAAACTGTCGGGTATGATTCCCAGGTTCTCGAACGATACATCCTTTATGGTCAGTTCGCTCTGTGTCATTGCAGCCATGCCTATGAAACTGCCGACCTCAATCATGTCGGGCAATGCGCGGTGCGTGCATCCTCCCAGTTCCTTCACGCCCTCAATAGTGAGCAGGTTGCTGGCAATGCCCGATATCTTCGCGCCCATCTTGTTGAGCATGCGGCACAACTGCTGTATGTATGGCTCGCAGGCAGCATTGTAGATTGTTGTCGTGCCCTCGGCAAGTACTGCTGCCATGATGATGTTCGCTGTACCTGTAACCGACGCCTCATCAAGCAGCATGGTGCATCCTTTCAGTTTCCGGGCCTTCATCTTGTACACCCTTCTCTCTGTGTCGAAGGAGAACTCCGCTCCGAGCTTCTGCAGTCCAATGATGTGCGTGTCGAGTCTGCGGCGGCCAATCTTGTCGCCTCCGGGCTCGGACATCGTGGCCTTGCCGAAACGTCCCATTAGCGGGCCGATGAACATTACCGAGCCCCTGAGACGCGAGCAACCGTTGATGTACTCCTCACTCTCGATATAGTCGAGGTTTATCTCATTCGCCTGGAATGTGTAGCAGCCTACTCCGTTGCGGGTCACTGACACTCCCATGTTCATGAGCTGGCTTATGAGGTTGTTTACATCTGCAATGTCGGGGATATTCTCTATCGTAACTTTCTCGGGCGTGAGCAGTGTGGCGCAAATCTCCTGCAGCACCTCGTTTTTCGCTCCTTGGGGAGTGATGGTGCCGTTGAGCTTGTGTCCGCCCTCTATAATGAATGATGCCATGATGTCTCTCTTTAGAATTTACGTTTGAAGTTCTTCTTGCCGTTGCCGTTGCGCTTGGCATTGCCTGCATAGCGTTGGGCATTGCCGCCCTGGTTTATCCTTATCTCGCGGTCGGTTATGTCAATGGCTCCCTTTGAGTAGAGGCGAAGGTCATCGAAGATTTTCTTGTCCTCGACTCCGTCCTTGTTCCATGCGATGTAGTTCTTCTTCATCTGTATGATTATGAACTCGATGAGGCAATCGCGCTCTTCGCCCTCCTCAAGGGTACATGCATGTTCAATCATCTGCTCCACTATGCGCCCGTAGTGCCGGTTCCTTATTTCTCCTGTCTGGTAGGGGACTCTCTCGGGTGCTACATTGAACTCTTCCTTCTTGATAACCTCATATGGGTAGTCGATGTCGAGCATGAAGTCGGACATTATTGCCAGATGGTCCCAAAGCTTACGCTCGTAATCAGGCTGGTTGCGGGTGTTCGGGAACATGCTTGCCATTATCTCCACAATGGTAACGGCGCATCGTTGCCTCTCCTCGCGGTCCTCTATGGTAAGCGCGTGGTCAACCATTTTCTGTACCGAGCGTCCGTACTCGGGTAGTGGCAGTCTCTTCTGCCGGGTATTGTATTCCATCATTGTCGTATGCGGTTTCAAAAATTCTTCAATAGTTCTTTAGGCTTCGTTGCAACGAAGTTTTTGAGGTAGAATGGCTCAAAGTAGGCAATGTCCTCGAACCTCTCATCGAACCATGCCCTTTCGCCGAGCGGCATCATGTTCTTCGCCAACGGGTTCCTGTAACCGTCAAGGAAACGGGCGTTGGGGTGGCTTATTATGCTCTTGCACTTTTCGGCGCCGTTGCCGAAGAAGAATACCGGGCCGCGGTCAAGGAACTCCTTGAAACTCTCCTCGGTAACCACCTCGGCATGTGTCTCTTTCTCTACTCCCAATGCCCTGTCATATACCGTGGCGTACACCTCGTTGCGGCGGGCATCTATCATCGGGCAGAGCAACGCATCCTCGGGCAGGTCATCGCGGAAAAGTACTGGCACGCACATTATAGCTGTCGTTGGAATGGCAATCAACGGTATGTTGCGGCCGTAGCATACTCCTTTTGCTGTCGATGAGGCAATCCTGAGACTTGTGTACGAGCCCGGGCCGCAGCTCAGCGCCACTGCGTTGATTTTCGCGCCCTGCTCATCGGCTACTTTTATCGCCTCCTCGACAAACGGTGCGAGCACCTTTGCGTGGGAGTGTTCCTCCCTGTCTACTCTCTCAAAAAACACATGGCCGTCCTGGCTCAGTGCCACGGAACAGCAATCTGTTGATGCTTCGATATGCAGTATTATTGTTGTCATCCTTTGTTTTTTTTAGTCTGCGCGTATTAAGGCAGAATATCTATTTTAGTGCAAATGTACGAATTTATCGGTTAACATACTATTAAATAATATTTTTTAATATAAGTATACAAAAAAAGCGCTTTTGCTTGGATGTATTTCCGAATAATTGAGTAATTTCGCAATATTGTGGGTGGAGTACACCCTTGTGTCATGTATAACGGATGGCAGCATGCTGCCGCAATATTTTTAAAGGAATGATATACTCAATGACGGGCTATGGCAAGTCTGTAACCCTTTTTCAGGATAGGAAGATATGTGTTGAAATCCGTTCTTTGAACGGAAAGGCGATGGATTTGTCTACCCGCATCGCACCCCAGTTCAAATGTAGGGAGATGGAGATAAGGACTCTGCTCTCTACGCAACTCGAGCGTGGAAAGGTCGATTTCTCCATTTGGGTGGAGCAGGGCGAGAAGGCCGATACTCCATCAATCAACCAGGCTGTGATGCAAGGCTATCTTGAGCAGATGACCGAGGTCTCGAGGACAACAGGCATCCCCATGCCCGAGAACCTCTTCGAGGTGCTGCTCCGTCTGCCCGAGAGTGTCGCGCGCAAGGAGGTCTATGATGTTACCGATGATGAGTGGAGCGTGGTTCTCGAGAGCGTAAAGGCGGCCATTGCCGACCTGTTGGCTTTCCGCAAGCAGGAGGGCGAGGCGCTCGAGGCGAAGCTGCGTGGCAACATTTCGGCAATAACATCTCTGTTGGCATCGGTAGAGCCTTATGAGAAGGAACGTGTCGAGAAAATCCGTGCAAGAATCACCGAGTCGCTCGAGAAGATGGTAGGCGTGGAGTATGACAAGAACCGTCTTGAGCAGGAACTTATCTTCTACATTGAAAAACTCGATATTAACGAGGAAAAGCAGCGTTTGACCAATCATCTGAAATATTTCATCGAGACAATTGAAGGCCCGATAGGCCAGGGCAAGAAACTCGGTTTTATAGCTCAGGAAATGGGCCGCGAGATAAATACTCTCGGCAGCAAGAGCAATCATGCCGAGATGCAGAATATTGTAGTGAAAATGAAAGATGAACTTGAGCAGATAAAGGAGCAGGTTCTCAATATAATGTAAAGAAATATGAGCAAAGGAAAAGTTGTCATTTTTTCAGCCCCGTCAGGTTCGGGAAAGTCAACGCTGGTTCATTTCCTTATGGACAGGGACCCGTCATTCGGCTTTTCGGTGTCGGCGACAAGCCGTCCTCCACGTGGCGAGGAGAAGCATGGGGTCGATTATTTCTTCTTCACTCCCGAGGAGTTCCGCGCACGTATCGCGGCCGATGAATTCGTGGAGTACGAAGAGGTCTACCCCGGCCGTTACTATGGAACACTTAAATCGCAGGTAGAACGTCAGTTGGAGCAACAGAACATCCTTTTTGACGTAGATGTCAAGGGTGGTTGCAGCCTCAAGAAATATTATGCCGAGCGTGCGCTCTTCATCTTCGTACAGGCGCCTTCGATAGCGGCACTCCGAGAGCGTCTCGTGCGTCGTGGCGATACTGCTCCCGACGAGATTGAGAAACGTGTGAGCAAGGCCGAGTATGAGATGACATTCGCGCAGTTCGCCGACAGGGTGATTGTAAACGATGACCTTGATAAGGCAAAGGCCGAATTGGTGGAGGTTGTAAACAAGTTTCTTAATGACTAAAAGAACGGTTATCTTCGGCGGTAGCTTTGACCCCATACATGTGGGGCATCTGGCTCTTGCACGTGAGGCATGTGCCCGCGGGCTTGCCGATGAGGTGTGGTTCATGGTCTCGCCTCAGAACCCGCACAAGCAGGACCGTATGCTGACCGATGAGAACCTGCGCCTGAGAATGGTGCAGCTGGCTGTCAAGGAGAATCCTGTGTTCAAGGCATGCGACTTCGAGTTCGCTCTTCCGCGCCCTTCGTATACGCTAAATACCCTTGCGGCTCTTGAGCAGCAATACCCTGAAAGGAGTTTCAGGCTTCTCATAGGTGCCGACAACTGGGAAAAGTTCGACCGTTGGTACAAGGGCGATGAGATTCTTGAGCGTTACGGTGTTATTGTCTACCCGCGTGGCGGCGAGGATGTGCCAGGGTTGCCTGCGAATGCCGTGTGGATGCCCGCCGAACTTTACGACATAAGTTCCACTATGATACGCGAGGCTGTGGCTGCCGGCAAGGAAATCACAGGGCTTGTTCCGGCCGAGGTGGAGCAATTTATAAACGAAAACAGATTATATCGATGAAAAAGATAATGTTGCTGCTTTTTATCGCGTTGTTGTCGCACTCGTTCGCGACGGCACAGGTAAAACTCTATGATGAGATGTGCGACCCGTTGCAGGCGGTATTCTGCGATTATGTCGAGAACGAGTCTTCGCAGAACTTCCTTTCAAGCGCGTCGGGACAGTATACGGGTACCCTTATTGACAATAAGATATACGGTTGGGGCTTTATACTTGCCTCGGACGGAACCCGCTCGTTCGGACAGTTCCGTAACGGCAAGAATATCTTCGGCATCTCTATCACCGACAAGATTGCAAAGGTGGGCGGCGAGAAACATTATGTCCTTTATGACCTTGCCACAGGCGAGATTCTGCGCCTGTATACCCGTGAGGGCGATATCCCTCTTGAGTATCCGCTTGTCTCTTCAAGCAAGGAGGGCGAGTCGCCATATAGTTTCAAGAAAGAGATTTATGCCAATGGCGATGTGTATATCGGCGAGTTCTACAAGGGCAAGCGTCATGGCTATGGTGTCTACTATTGGGAGAATGGCGATATATGGTATGGCAGATACGAAGGCGGCTACCGCAATGGATACGGCATGCTCATAAATGTTGACCATCACATATATTATGGCAAATGGCTCGGTGACAGCAGGGTAGATGAGTGAAAAAAGGGAAATCCCGCACCCGTGTCCTGATATTCTGCCTGTTGTGGTATGTGTGGTTGAATTACGCTTATAACTAAAGATTATTATATGAAAAAGAGAATTTTGTATTTGGTGTCAATGCTCGTGGCTTCGTTTATGGCGTTGCCGGCAGCAGCACAGAGTGAGAGTGTCGTTACCCTTTCGGCCAACGGATATGTGACAGCCGGCCCCGAGAAAAATGCGTCCATTGATGAACAGCGCTGCGAACTGCGTAACTGGAATAGTACGGAGACAGTGGTAAGCTTCTACTTCAGGGCCGAACAGAGCGGCAAGATGAATGTCGCGCTCCAGGCTAAAGGACATTCAAAGATTGAGGTTTCCCTCTTGGGCAAGAAAAAGAAGGTAAAGCTCGACAGCGATGAACCAGTGCGCGTTGAGCTTGGAACATTCAAAGTGAAGGAACCCGGTTACATCAGAATGGATATCCGTGGCCTTAAAATAAAGGAGGGCGAAGGCTTCGGCAATGTCGCTGCCGTTTATGTAGGTGGCGAGGTGGCTCCTGTCGTTTGTGTAGCTCCTGAGTTCAGTACCCATTTCGGCCGTCGTGGTCCGTCGGTACATTTGGGTTATGGTCTTCCCGAGGAGAATGTCGAGTGGTTCTATAACGAGGTTGTAGTGCCCGAGGAGGGCGATATCCCAAGCAGCTATTATATGGCTTGCGGATTCGGTCAGGGATACTTCGGTATGCAGAACAACAGCCCTCACAAAAGAAGGATTCTCTTCTCGGTGTGGAGCCCGTTCAACACCGACAATCCGTCCGAGATTCCCGATTCATTGCGTGTTACACTTGTGAAGAAGGGCGACGGTGTAAAGGTAAATGATTTTGGCAATGAGGGTTCAGGCGGTCAGAGCTATATGTACTATGACTGGAAAGCTGGAGAGCGTTGCCGTTTCCTCATGGGAGTAAGACCCGACGGCAATGGCAATACGGTATATACTGCCTACTTCTTCGACAACCACAAGGGCAAGTGGCAGCTCGTTGCATCTTTCCGTCGTCCGCAAATCACTACATGGTATACAGGCGCGCACTCATTCCTGGAGAACTTCAATCCTGTGATGGGTTACATCAACCGCAAGGCATGTTATAGCAACCAGTGGGCGCGTACCGTTGACGGCAGGTGGCTTCCGGTGACACATGCACGTTTCACCTGTGATGCCACGGGACATCAGCGACAGCGTCTTGACTATTGCGGCGGAGTGGAAGGTGAAGGTTTCTTCCTCACAATGGGAGGTTTCTTCGATGATTATCTGAAGTCGGGTACTTGGTTCGAGCGTACAGGTAATGTGACGGAGGCCCCGGATATTGATTTTTCAACACTTGAATAAGAAGGTGCTTAAAATTTTGAAATTTTTATAACAAAATTGTGAAGGTATATTATTTTAGCTATCTTTGCATTTGTATCCTATTATAAAGATGCGTCATTATGACGCGGTGCATATTTGGGAACATTAGCTTTGGAGATATTTACAAACAATATTTATTTAAAAACACACTGTAATATGAACTTGAAGAAATTTTTCGGTCTTGCCTTGTGTGGTATCATGGCTCTCGCGGGCTCTACAGCACAGGCACAGTCACTTTCTCCATCGACAAAGTGGCATTGGGACAAGGGTACTATTGTAGTTGAGACACCTGAGCGTCCTGCTGGTCAGGAGCACGCTCTGAACCTCGCAGTTGCTCCAATCAAGACTGTACGCGTTGCATTCGTGGGTCTTGGCATGCGTGGTCCCGGTGCGGTTGTACGTTTCTGCCGTATCCCCGGTGTTGAGATTGTAGCTCTTTGCGACTATGAGTATGAGCGCGCAGAGAAGTGCCAGGAAGAGCTTCGCAAGCAGGGTCTTATCCCGGCAGACATCTACTATGGCGAGAAGGGTTACGAGGAGCTTTGCAAGCGCCCCGACATTGACCTCGTTTATGTAGCAGCCGACTGGAACCACCACTATCCTGTAGCAAAGTGCGCTCTTGAGAACGGCAAGCACACAGCTATCGAGGTGCCTTCAGCAATGAACCTCGAGCAGTGCTGGAGTCTTATCGACCTTGCAGAGAAGACACGTCTCCACTGCTTCATCCTCGAGAACTGCTGCTACGATGACTATGAGATGAACGCTCTTGCAATGGCTCAGGACGGCGTATTCGGCGAGATTATCCGCGCTGAGGGTGCTTACATCCACAGCCTCGAGTGGTTCTGGGATGCATACTGGAAGGATCCTGCCGACAACGATGTTGACAACCTCCACTGGCGTCTGAAGTACAACAAGGAGAACCGTGGCGACCTCTACGCTACTCACGGCCTTGGCCCCGTTGCACAGTGCCTCAACATTCACCGTGGCGACCGCTTCACAACATTGGTTGCAATGGATACAGATCCTTTCTTCGGTAAGGAGCTCGTAAAGGAGAAGACAGGTAAGGAGTGCAAGGAGTTCCGCAATGGTGACCACACTACCACTCTCATGCGTACAGCAAAGGGTAAGGTTGTTGAAATCCAGCACAACGTTATGACTCCTCAGCCATACAACCGTTTGTTCAAGCTCACTGGTACAAAGGGTTATGCTACAAAGTATCCCGAGCCAAAGCTTGCCCTCTCGGGTGACGCTCTCAAGGGTACAGGTGCACCTCAGGTTGACAACCTCAACGCTCACGGCTTCATGAGCGATGCTCAGAAGGATGCCATGATGGCAAAGTACTACCACCCAATCCTCAAGAAGTATGTTGAGAAGGGTCGCGACCTCGGTCACGGTGGTATGGACTTCGTAATGGATTCACGTCTCGTTTACTGCTTGCAGAACGGTCTTCCACTCGATATGGACGTTTATGACTTGGCAGAGTGGTGCTGCTTGGCAGAGCTCGGTACATTGTCAATGGACAACAACTGCGCAGCTGTGACATTCCCCGACTTCACACGTGGTTACTGGGATGTTCAGAAGGGTTACAAGCACGCTTATGCTGCTCCCGAGGCTGAGGCTGCTGCTGAGGCATACGCCGAGGCTTACAGCGCTGCACAGAAGGAGGTAACTGCAAAGAAGAACCTTTGGGCTCTCTACGATGCAGTTAAGGCTGCCAAGGCTGCCGGCGATGCAAAGGCTCAGGCAAAGGCTCAGAAGAAGCTCGACGCTGCCAAGGCATCAGCAGACAAGGCTATTGCAAAGGCAATGAAGAAGGCTGAGAAGAAGTAATCAATAACTGATTATATATGAGCGAGGCACCCAGACGGATGCCTCGCTTTTTTTGGTCTGCAACAAAAGGCATGCACGGCTTTGACAACTTTCGGCAGGTTAGCTCTAGGACAAAAATTCTTTGAATAAACAAGTTTATTTTACGCTAAGATGTGCAGAAATACTATTCTTTGTATAAATGAATATTCCTTTTCTTGTCCATTATAAACTTCTGGTCTATTGGAAAAATGTAATTATTTTCCAATTCTCTCGTAACAAAATCTGCCTTATACCTTTCAGCAACGGTATATGCCTCAACTCTATTATCTTTAATGAATAGAATGGTTGATATTGTTTCTGAAGCACTATTTATACTGCAAACACTTTTTAATCCGTTTGACATACAAATATTTGTGAAAACCTCTTTGTTTGTATCAAAGTATGGTTGAACAATAAATATGCTATCATATTTTTCTCCACAATGTTCCTTTAATGTGAATGGTTCTTCAATGGTTACATCATTAAAATTTAGTTCAACAATCGGTTCACTAGGGGTGTCAGGTGTGCACCCGATGAATAACAATAATAGTGTGAAAAGCAAAATAGTTTTACTTGATAATTTTAAGTTTCCCATTGTCTGATTGACTTAAAGAAGTGCGATGTAATCTGTGATGCTACTTTGTTGAATTGTTATTATTGAAATCCGACATAAACAGTACCCCATTGTTGAAATACTCAAACGCGATTGACATTGTTTTCATTAGATTTGGATATTTTTCTTTATTGATATTATAAAGAACCTCAAACTCTTTTTCTTGGCTTTTGCCATCTACTATATTTGACCAAAAGAATTGCCAGAATTGCAT
>JAFXGX010000030.1 GCA_017536695.1 Bacteroidaceae bacterium
CCCGCCCCTACGGGATTATTTCCATATCTCTGTTAAATGAAATAGAAAGGATGAAGTTCAAGGCTTGCGACGCTCGCTAAACCGCAGTTTACTTTTGTGTAAATGAGGATTTAGCGGGCTAGTGTAACGCAGAAATTCGCCTTTTTAATCATTTAACCAATACCTTGCGACCACCTACAATGTAGATACCGGGAGCGGTGATAGTCTCTACGCGGCGGCCTGTAAGGTCGAAGATGGCTTTCACATTTCCGTTTTCACCTTTCACCTCGTTGATGCCAGTTGTGCCCTCCCAGTCGAAACCATAGAATGCAGCAGACAGATTTGCAACATTACCGGCAGGCAAATATGCCTTATTAGCATTATTCTTGAAACGGCCATCTTCCAATCCGCTTGTTGTAGCCTTATAAAGACCTACTACACCATCAATAATACCAAGTACATAAGCCTCACCCGCAACAGTCTTGTCGTAAAGCGTACCCGTCAAAAGATTTTCATCAACATCAGCATAATTCTCGGTTGAAGTTGAATATGCAAATTCATAATCAGTATTAGCCGGTGCCTTTACAATAACAGCAGTTTTCGCTGGCAGCACACCAGCAATCTGCGTCAAATGAACATTGCCAGCCACAGTGCTGGGTGTTGCAATAAACACACCATTTCCTTCACCGTCGATTACCGGAATTTCAGCATCAAAGCCAAGACATAGAGTCGCATAACCGGTCGCACCAATGCTAAGAGTGTGAGAAAAATCCGTAATCTCTGTAAACACATATTGATTACCTAGGCCACCACCATTCCAACCTTTCACTTTACCGCTACCATCAGTTGAGTGCAAGCTGCAATCTGCACCAACTTTCTTTATATAATACTTACCATCAGCCGAAGTTTCTGTTCCAATCTGTGTTATAACCTCATATTGACCGGGCGCAGTCTCACTCATATTTACAAAATCATTATTGCCTGTTAAAACATCAATATAAAGTCCTGTATGTATATTCTTAATATTATATACACCCATCGTTACCATTTCAAACTTCCAGTAAGCCCGTGTATCATCATCTGTACCATTATAGTACAAATCTGTTGTACCATCGGTCTTCTGGTAAAGGTATTTATTGAAATTATTACTAGAGTATGTTGTTAGCCTAAAAACCTTTCCATTGTATTCGTCATCATATTCAACCTCTATAAAACCCCAAAGACGTGGAATATCAAGCCATGCGGTTGATTCATGTGCAATACCATCATTACTATTATTATACATATAGTTACCACCTGATACAATTGCATATTTGCCTTCACTGTTTGCCTGTCCTCCTGTATTACGGAGTTCAACAGTAAGAGCAGTACTATTAAATGTAAATTTACCTCCTGTGTACCCCAGATAATTCTTTGTTGTAACTTCCTGGAAACCATTAGTAGTCTTTAGAAATACAGCAGCATCATCCTCATTTGATGACATGGCAACACTGCTGCCAGCTGTAGTTACTGCTACCCAATGGTTCGTTCCGTGATCGCCTTTGATTTTGTAAAACTTGCCTACTTCCGGCTCTACGAAAGTCTGCGCCATTGCGCCTATTGTAATGAACAACGACGCGATTAATAAAGTAAATTTTCTCATAGATAAAAAGTTAACGTTTAATATTATTTGCCTATTTTACAATATCTGTTGCAAATGTAATCACAAGTTCACTTTTTACCCCCCCCAATTGTTAATTTATGTTAAACGTACTAAATGCCTTCAACTTTAAAATTCCAAAGAACAAATGTGCCGCAAAAGTGTTAATAAGAGACTACAAAAAGAGATTGTCGACCACAATGCAACATGCCGCAAAAAGACAAAAAAAACGTGGACAACTTTGCATTATCCACTGATGAGGTCTTGGCGTTACCCGAAAGAAAGATAAGCAAGTTGCCCACGCTGCATACTGCGCGGACATCGACTTTGCTACTATTCTTTCTTTGATTCAACCGCCAAGTTTGACAAGGTTACCTTGCCGGAGCAAATGCTCCCATCAGTAAGATAGTAAAGTTAATGCACTTTATTTATGTCTTGGACCCATAGCGGGTCATAGCTGCAAATATACACAAAAAAAATTATTAATAAATATAAACTGTAAATAATTTAATTATAAAAAAAACGACAACCTTGCATCACGCCTAATGCAAGGTTGTCGTATAAGTTAAGAAAAAGGTTCAGAATCTGAAATCTCTCTCGCCGTTATCTATCTTCGAAAGATAATCAGCAGCCTTGGCACGCACCCTTTCGTTGGGGACATCACTGAGAAGACGCTTTATCATGGCCTCTCCTTTTACCCTGGTATCGGGCGAAGCGTAGTCACGAAGGTACTCCTTTAGGGTGATGAGCGCATTGGGAAGACAGCAGTTCGATATCTGCCCGTTCTTGAGCAGTGTCATGAAACGGTCGCCGGTGCGCCCCTCGCGATAGCATGCCGTACAGAAGCTCGGGATGTGGTCAAGGTCAAGCAACCAGCCTACGACCTCATCGAGCGAGCGATGGTCGGCAATGTCGAACTGTGCCGAGGAGTCATCGGGTGTCTCCTCCGTCACATAGCCGCCCACACTGGTACGCGAACCGCCACTTATTTGTGAAATGCCGAGCTCAAGCAGTCTCTCACGGCTTGCAGCACTCTCGCGGGTGGAGATTATCATACCGGTATACGGAACAGCAATCCTGATGATTGCCACTATCCTGTAGAATATATCATCGGGAACGGCATTCTCAAAATCAGCAGTGTCAACATCATCGGCCTTACAGAGGCGCGGCACACTTATTGTATGCGGCCCTACACCATAAGTCGCCTCAAGATGCTCGGCATGCATGAGCATGCCTATAAAATCGTAGCGATAGGTTTCAAGGCCAAAGAGAACCCCTATGCCTACATCATCTATACCGCCCTGCATGGCGCGGTCCATAGCCTCGGTGTGATAGGCATAGTCGCTCTTGGGCCCTGTCGGATGCAGTGCCTCATAGTTCTCCTTATTATATGTCTCCTGAAAAAGGATATAAGTTCCTATTCCTGCATCACGCAGACGGCGATAGTTCTCGACAGTGGTTGCAGCAATATTCACATTCACGCGACGTATCGCGCCGTTCCTGTGCTTTATACTGTAGATTGTCTTTATGCTCTCGAGGATATATTCAATGGGGTTCATTGTCGGGTGTTCGCCCGCTTCAAGGGCAAGGCGCTTATGACCCATATCCTGCAATGCCATAACCTCGGCACGGATTTCATCCTGGGTCAGTCTCTTTCGTCTGATGCTCCTGTTCTTTGCATGATAAGGGCAATAGACACAGCCGTTGACACAGTAGTTCGAGAGATAAAGCGGTGCGAACATCACTATGCGGTTGCCATAGAAATGATGCTTGATTTCGTTGGCAAGCGAATATATGCGTTCAACTATCTCATGGTCATCGCATTCGAGCAGCAGGGCTGCCTCGCGGTGCGTTAGTCCTTTGAACGCTCGCGCCTTCTCGAGCACACTCTCAACGAGTGCGCGGTTGCCGCGGTTCTCACGTGCATACTCCATCGTCGCACGAATCTCGCTGTCACTGATAAACTCTGTTGCTATGGTTGACTTGGGGTTATACATATTCCAATGTTTGTTTTATTTAACCTGAATTCAAAATAAGAATGTTTCTGTTTTCACTGTCCATAGTCCCCACGGGATAGGTCTATACGGTAGCCGATACGCTCTAACTTCTCACTGATGAGAGCCAACTGCTGACCCGACTCGCTGCCATGGCTTTTCTTGTTGTCATATATCGTATATTTATCTCTTACATCGCAAGGAGTCATGTTGGGCATGACTACGTTAGCACCCGCCAATATTCCTCTCTCCATGCCGTTACCACATAGAGTGGCGAGCGCCGTAGTCGCGGGAATAAGCGCCCGTGGGAAACGCAAGCGTAATAACGATATTAACAGTAACGTATCCTCGACACTGCCATGCGGTTCATTCCCGAACGGTGTTCCTTTGGCCGGAATGAACGGACCGATGCCAATCATCTGCGGCTGAAGGCTATCAAGGAACTCAAGGTCACGGACAAGATGTTCCTTTGCCTGCCCGGGAGAACCAATCATCATGCCCGCACCTACCTGATAACCCATGCTTTTCAGGAGAGCAAGGCACCTCTTGCGGTTCTCAAGACTCATGCTGCCAGGGTGCAGAAAAGAGTAATGGGCATCATCGGCACTCTCATGACGCAGCAGATACCTGTCGGCACCCGCACGCCTCAGCAGCGCATAGCCCTCGTGCGAACGCTCCCCTACGGATAGAGTGACAGCCTTTTCGGGATAGCGCTCCTTTATTGAAAAGACCACGTCGGCAAGCCATTCATCGCTCTGCATCGGGTCCTCACCACCCTGCAGCACGAATGTATTGAAACCGGCCGATGCCGCTTGGCGGCAGCACTCGAGAATATGCTCCTTGCTCAAACGGTAGCGTACCGCAAGCCTGTTTCCGCACCGCAGACCGCAGTAACGGCAACCATTCCGGCAAAAAGAGCTTATCTCGATGAGAGCACGCAAATATACTCTGTTCCCGAAAGATAGCGAGGCTGCCTCACGCGCCTTTTCGGCCAGCAACTCCCTGCCATCTACATCAAGGGTGTGTAGAATTCCGCTCCACTCCTCGCCCGTAAGTTTTCTTGGTGCTCCCAACAGAGCCAACGCCTGGACAATTGAGTTTTTCTCCACTTTTTTTTGTTTTTACATAGAAACATTACTGCAAATGTATAAGAATTCAATGTTTTTTAGTTATTTTTACGGCATAAATTAATACAATATTTAATGGCTGATAATAATAATGTAATGTTTGTGCGTTATAAACTTTTGAAGAAATTGGTTGCAATGTGGAAGGAAGATTCTCTCCTTGACAAGATTGACAGTATGCCATACAAGATGTATCCACGCAATCAAAAGCCTAAAGGAAGATGCTGCATCCACAAGGAGCGTGCCGTAATCAAGTACAAGACCATGGCTATGCTCGGTTTTACCATGCAGGATGAGCATAGCGAAATGGACCCGCTGAGCAGCTACGTACAGCGCATGATGCAACGCGAGAGAGTTGATATGCAGGACGGAGCAGTGCTCCATGTGATGGACGAGGCTTGTTCTTCGTGTGTGAAAATCAACTACGAGGTATCGAATCTGTGCCGTGGATGCGTCGCACGCCCATGCTACACCAACTGTCCCAAGGATGCCATATACTACGACAAGAATGACAAGGCACACATTGACCACGACAAGTGTATAAGTTGTGGCAAATGTCATCAGGTGTGCCCCTACCATGCCATCATATACATGCCCGTACCTTGTGAGGAGGCATGTCCTGTAAAGGCTATCTCGAAGGATGAGTATGGTGTCGAGCACATCGACCCCGAGAAGTGCATTTACTGCGGCAAATGCCTTAATGCATGCCCGTTCGGTGCCATATTCGACAAGTGCGAGGTATTTGACGTACTGAAGAAGATGCGCGAAGGAAAGAAGGTCATTGCCATGGTCGCACCGGCAGTGCTGGCGCAGTTCGGCAAGCCTATCGCACAGGTATACGGTGCGATGAAGGCAATTGGCTTCAGCGATATAATCGAGGTTGCCTACGGAGCCGAGGAGACTACCCGCCGCGAGGCCGAGGAGCTTAAAGAGAAGATTGAGGAAGGCCAGCCATTCATGACTACAAGCTGTTGTCCCGCATATGTAAACCTTGCGAAGAAACATATCCCAGAGATTGTCAAGTACGTATCATCAACAGGTTCTCCCATGCACTACACGGCGATATATGCCAAGGAGAAGTTCGGTGAGGATTGCGTGACTGTATTCATCGCGCCATGTGCATCAAAGAAGGCCGAGGGATTCAATGACAAGAATGTGGATTTCGTGCTTACTTTCCGCGAGATTGACGCCATAATGCAAGGAATGGGAATAGACATTGAGAGTACCATGCCGTACACCCCCGAAGAGAGCGCTTGTGTCGATGCACACAATTTCGCAAAGACAACAGGAGTGTTTACCGCTGTCAAGCACCAACTGGGCGACGAGGGTCTTGAGGGTGTAGTGATAGCCGACCTTCACAAGAAGAATATCGCCATTCTTAAGGCATACGCCAAGACAGGCAAGTGCCCTGGCAAAATAGTCGAAGTAATGTCATGCCCAGGCGGATGTATAACAGGACCATGCGCATGCAGCGGTGGCGGTGAGGCAACACGACGTTTCGAGTCCGAGATTAAGAAGAAATAAAACGGCGGAACAATTGAAATATATATATATTTATTAAGAATTTAAACAGCTCTTGATGATAGAGAAAAATTTCATTCTTGACGGCATAGACTTGGTTGGGTTCTACGGAGCCGGCAATGTACACCTGCAGATGCTCAAGAAACTGCACCCGAAGCTGCGCATCGTGGCACGCGACAACATCATACGCGCCATGGGCGATGAAGAGGAACTTGAGCGGTTCGGCAGGACAATACACCTGTTGAAGGATTATTGCAACAAATACAACAGCCTCAACGAAGAGGCTATTATCGATGCCGTCAACGGCAAGAAGGGCGACAAAGGCAGCGACAGCAATGTCATTGTCTACAACATCAACGGACGTCCAATATATCCGCGCAGCGAGAACCAGTGCCGTCTGGTCGAGGAGTTCAGGAAGAACGACATGGTCTTTGCCGTTGGTCCGGCAGGAACAGGAAAGACATACACTGCGATAGCACTTGCCGTAAGGGCGCTGAAGAACCGAGAAATAAGGAAGATTATCCTGAGCCGTCCGGCAGTGGAGGCTGGCGAGAAGCTCGGATTCCTCCCAGGTGACATGCGTGACAAGATTGACCCCTATCTGCAGCCTTTGTACGACGCACTTGAGGATATGATTCCCATTACAAGACTCAAGGAGCACATGGACAACAATGTCATTCAGATTGCGCCGCTCGCGTTCATGCGCGGACGCACGCTGAACGATGCCATCGTAATCCTTGATGAGGCGCAGAACACCACCCCGCAGCAGATAAAGATGTTCCTTACCCGAATGGGAACCAACACCAAGATGATTATAACAGGCGACCTTACACAGATAGACCTGCCACAGCATCAGAATTCCGGACTGTTGCATGCGCAAAGGATACTCAATGGCGTGCCCGGCATCGGGTTCGTAACACTCAACAAGAAAGATATCGTGCGCCACAAGCTTGTGACACGTATTGTCGAGGCATACGAGAAGCACGAGAAGCAGATGACCGAGAAAAACGAGACAAAAAAGAAAACCGATATTAATTAAAAAATAGAACATAATGGCAAATGCATTGACAAACACAGAATTCAATTTCGAGAACCAGAAGAACGTATATCATGGCAAGGTACGTGATGTTTACACCGTCGGCGATGACAAGCTGGTAATGGTGGCGACAGACCGTATATCGGCATTCGATGTTGTACTGCCTAAAGGCATCCCTTTCAAGGGACAGATGCTGAACCAGATTGCAGCCAAGTTCCTTGACGCCACAGCAGACATTGTCCCCAACTGGAAACTCGCCACACCCGACCCCATGGTTACCGTTGGCGTGATGTGCGAGGGATTCCCCGTCGAGATGATTGTACGCGGTTATCTTTGCGGTTCGGCTTGGCGTGCCTACAAGAGCGGCGTACGCGAAATTTGCGGCGTAAAGCTCCCCGAGGGCATGAGAGAGAACGAGAAGTTCCCGCAGCCAATCATTACCCCGACCACAAAGGCCGAAATTGGCGAGCATGATGCCGACATCTCAAAAGAGGAGATTCTGGCACAGGGTCTTGCAACCCCAGAGGAGTATGAACTGCTCGAAAAGTATACCCTTGCCCTCTTCCAGCGCGGAACCGAGATTGCCGCAGAGCGCGGTCTCATCCTTGTCGACACCAAGTACGAGTTCGGCAAGCACGACGGCAAGATATACCTGATGGATGAGATTCACACTCCCGACTCATCGCGTTACTTCTACTCCGAGGGATACGAGGAGAAGTTCGAGAAAGGCGAGCCGCAAAAGCAGCTGTCAAAGGAGTTCGTACGCGAATGGCTCATGGACAACGGTTTCCAGGGCAAGGAGGGACAGCAGGTTCCAGAGATGACCGATGAGATTGTAGAGAGCATCAGCAACCGCTATATCGAGCTCTATGAGAACATTACAGGCGAGAAGTTCATCAAAGAAGAGTGCGAGGATATCAATGCCCGCATTGAGAAGAACGTAAGGGAGTACCTGGGATAATCAATATGCATCACATTGTAAGGGCACCCTATGTGGGTGCCCTCATAATATATACCCGACCAATGTACTCATCTCGGGCAAAACGAGAAACCACATACAGCACCTTGACACCTTATAATACAATATAGAAAGAACAATGAAGAAATATGGCATTATAGGCAACCCGCTTGCCCAGTCGGCAAGCCCCGAATTCTTCAATGCCAAGTTCGAGAAGGAAGGCATTGACGCACGTTACATACCTTTCGAAATCGAGAGCATTGAGGAGTTGCCGCGAATTATTGAAGAACACCCTGAACTGCAAGGATTCAACGTGACAATCCCTTACAAGCAAAAGGTAATGTCCTATCTTGACGGCATGAGCAATGAGGCCAAAGGGATAGATGCCGTCAATGTAGTCAAGGTAATACACGACAAAGAGGGCAAAGCACACCTTTGGGGCTACAACAGCGATGTCATAGGTTTCACACGCTCTATCCAGCCACTTTTAAAGGAACATCACAAGAAAGCACTTGTTCTTGGAACCGGAGGAGCATCAAAAGCCATTGTTTACGCATTGCAACATCTGGGTATTGAGTGCCAATATGTATCGCGCAAGGCAAGCGACAAAGCCATTGCATACAGCGACCTTACTGCCGGTATAATGGAGAGCCACACTGTGATTGTAAACTGTACTCCGCTTGGAATGGTAGGGCACGGCATTGACCAATGCCCCGACATACCCTACTCTCTCATTGATAGCAAGCATCTACTTTATGATATTGTATACAACCCGGAGAACACCCTGTTCCTACAGAAGGGCGCCGCACTGGGAGCCGGGACAAAGAGCGGATACGAGATGTGGTATCTGCAGGCACTTGCATCCTGGACAATCTGGAACCAGGAATGATTCCGGTTCGATGACATCAATAGCTATTGGTCACGTACTACACTGCACAAGTGATGCAGTGAAAGGTGAGGTCTGCGCACACTGTTGAAATCAAGATATAAATAATATAAAGGAATATGGATATAAGAATGATTTTTTCATCATTAGCACAAGCAATAAAAAACACTGCGAGCCACATTATGCCCAAAAGTGCAGACAGACCGGGATGTGATGAAAAGCTACAGTCCCCCACCTCCAAATTAGCAACACTCTATCTACAAATATGGATGTATCAGATTGTAGGACTCATCATATTTGCAACAGCCAGAATCGCCTTCATCAACAAATTTGTCACAATAGGCGAATTGAGTGAGAACATCGAGAACATGCCTATGTTCCTATTCAATTCATTCAGATTTGACATACAGTCCATAAGCTATATATCACTCCCGATGATTATTGCTGCACTCATCGTATCGTTCATTAAAAAGGAGAGTATCACAAAACAGATGAGCAAAGTCATGAGACACTACTTTGCCGTCATTTTGACATTGATAGCCTTACTTTCCATTGCAGAATTCTACTACTACGACAATTTCGAAACACGATACAACATAGTATTCTTCGATTTTTTAGATGAGGGACCAATAGGACTGCTGAAAACCATGTGGGAAGATTATCCAATCATTAGCATAATGATGGGCGTAATCGTAATATACTTTACCATAAACATCATAGGTTGTCATATATCCCGAATGAGAATAAGACAACGAAGTTGGATGGGCAAGACATCGGCAATCACCTTCGCACTACTGATACCCGTGGTAACCTTCATTTTCCTCCGCGGTTCTGTAACATTATATACTCTGCAGGTAGAAGCCTTTGAAGTCACACCGAACCCGGACATCAACAAAACTGTTCCGAATTCGCTTTACATTCTAAAGAAAGCATACAAAGAAAGGATTAACAGTTTCAAGCTAAATAACGATGCCGAAATACTTTCCGAGAATGGCTATAAGAGTATCGATGATGTTGTCTCAGCAGCAAACCTCAAGCAAAACAACCCAAACGGCACAGATTTGGTTGAAAGGACAATCTTCAACATAATGGAGCACCGCGACAGCTTTCCGCCCGAGCGACCCAACGTATTACTGATAATGAATGAAAGTTGGAGCAGTTTCCTTTTACACATGGATAAGGAAGAAGAGCTCGACCTTTTATGTTCACTACGTTCCCACCTCGAAGAGGACCTGCTTATGCAGAACATCCAATCGGTAGAGAACGGCACCATATACTCCATCGAGAGTACTATTCTGGCAATGCCCTACCCCCACTATTTCCAATCGAGGTTCAGATTCGTAAATCTTGAATCATCCATTGCATACCCGTTCCACATGAGCGGATACGATACGCGTTTCATAAGCGGAGCCGACCCTACTTGGGAAAATCTCAACGAAGCTCTGAAAGAACAGTATTTCAAAAGAATAGATGGCAGACAACAGATATTGCATTCCATCAAAGGCAGCAGTACAAGCCAAATAGGAGCATATGATGAATTCTTATATGAATACATCCTTAAAGAAATGGAGCAGGCTGCAAAAAACGGTACTCCCCAATTCTTCATGGCACTCACAACAACAAACCATCCCCCATTTGAATTTCCTGACGGCATACACCTTCCACCTCTCACAAACGAATGGTATAACTCACAATATCTGAAGGGTGAAGATGATGTAAAGAAGAAATATGGCCTAGGAGCACAATACTCTAACAAGTGCCTTGGCGATTTCATGAGAGACCTGAAACAAAGCGCACTTGCCGACAACACCATTGTCATTGCAATTGGAGACCATAATGTACGAAGCATTCTTGATTTCAATACAGTACCGGAAAGATACAGATATAACGTACCTATGTACATATATCTGCCTCCGAAATATGCGCTCAACCTAGAGCAGAAACAGAAAATTTCAAAACGTTACGGATGCCACTATGACATTTTGCCCACCATTGCACGTTATGCATTCAAGGACGGTATAAAGTATCTGAATATTGGCCAGGACCTTTTAGACACTGAGAATGACGACAACAGTTATTTCAGTTATAATGTCAACAAGATACAAGCCACTGACGAAACAACAGAAACCAAGTCAAAAGAAACAATGAGAGCACGTACTACGTTAATGAAACTATACTATCAAAGGATATTCAGAAATTCCGAGGAATAAAATTATATCAGGAACATAAATGCTATAAACCATTTTATGACATAGACGCGAAGCAACCAGTTTCGCGTCTATGTCGTTTAGATATCTATTTTCCGCCCAAGGATTATCACTCTCTAATCTCTGGAATATTCGTATAGTCACCGCGGATAATCTGGAAATCAGGATGTACACCTGCAAATGCATTGTCTTCGATTTCGGTATCTTCGGGAACATATGCAATCTTTAGGTTAGGACAGTTCTCAACACCCCAAGCCTCGATCTTCTTTGTACCGGGAGCAACAATAAGAACCTCCACGCCATCGTGCCTATATATAGTATTCTTGTACATAGTCTCCATTGGCATAAGCTCCACACACTTCATTGCACCCGGAATATATGTAAGCTGGAATTCGCTGCCGTCCTTGCGGTAGACAACACCAAGATAGCTCGCAAAGGTTGTATTCTCCGGGTCAACCTCAATGTACTCCACATTAGCGGCGTTATACGAAAGACCCATATATGCTTCACCAAGACTCTTTATATTCTTGCCAATATTAATCTGCTTGATGTTTGCAGGGAGTGGCACTGTGGGACTGAATGAAGTCACCTGATAACCCATTGCACTGAAAGGAACTACAAAAATATCGTCACTGCTTTCTACTGCGCAAACATTCAGGTGGTACTCGTTATAGTTAATCCACACGCCGTTTTCCTTAGCCAAAACTACGTCAAATGAAGATGGAAGCAAGTGTGAATAGCTTGCTGTTGCAGCAAGAATCCATGAACCGTTATTTGTCGGGTCGCTCACATACCATTTGCCGTCGCAATATACATAGTTCCATGCGTGACCGCCAACAGGGTTTAGAATTCCGTTGCATACAAACGCAGGGATATCGATGCTGTGGAGCATTATGAACAGCAGATTAGCATAACCCTGGCATATACCTTTCTTGTTCTTGAACACTGCATACGGGTCGTTGTCGGTATATTCATATTTTATATTCTGCACCACCCAATTGAAACATTTTGTATATTTATCTTTTTGGGTTGTGAGACCAGCAGTAAGATTCTCGGTAAAGGCCTGAATCTCGGCATACTGCTCGGGAGTAATATTGGCGCGGCCAAGAGTGTCAGTCATTTCGGCAATATAATCGGCCGGGACCTTGTTCATAAGATTCCTTGCCTGTAAATAAGGCGAGCCGCTCAAAGGTTTCTTGCCGTCATCCTCGGCAAACTCGGCACGGGTAACGCTGCCGTCGGCAGGCTGTTCAACAACCGGAGACTCAAAAAGAGCCTCACCCTCGTTGCACGCTGCGAAAGCAAGCGACGCAGCCAAAAATGGCAATAGTAAAAGCTTGTTCTTCATTAATTTTACTTTTATTAGTTTATAATTGATTCATTATCATTCAATGCTCTGCTGCACCTCATCAACGCCCTCAATCTGCGAGATGTGGCTAAGCACCGTCTGCAGTTCACTTGAAGAGTGAACACGGAACACAAGGGTGCAGTATACAATCTCATCATCGCTCCTGGATGTTATATTGGTAAGTGACAGCTGCAGTTTGTTCGTTATGCAATCCACAAGGTCCACAAGCAGATGGTAACGGTCGATTGCCACGATATCGACCCTTACAGGATAGAGGAATTCCTTGTCCTCTTCGAAGTTGACCGCAACGATATCATCGCCACGCTGCGATGCCAGACGGATAGCCGTCTTGCAGTCGCGACGGTGAATGGTTATCGTGCCGTCGGGTTCCTTGAAACCAATGACCTCATCGCCGGGCAGAGGACGGCAATTCCCGCATCGGTTGAACTCTAGCCTGCGTTGCTTGTGGAGGAAACTGTTTATGTGTGACTTTGCCTTGAAAGTCGACACACACTCCAGCCAACCGGCGTTAGGTTCTATCGCTTCATTGGAGCCAATCATCACCACATCGCCATATTCAAGTTCAGTCTTGACCGACTTCAGTTGTCCGTTTATGCGGGCATACTGTGCATGAAGGCCTAACTCACTATGTATCTCGAAAGCGAAGTCAAGGGCCGTAGCGCCTTTCGGCAGCAGTATCCCCTTGCCGTCGGGAGTGTAGGCGATGATGTCATCATTGTAGAACGAAGATGTCACACCATCCATATACTCGACCTCCTTGCCTCGGGTGGCCATCTCCTGAAGCACATGTTTGAACTTCTCGAGCCAGTTCGTGATATTTGTCTCGGTGCTCTCGGCAATGCATCCGAACTGCGACTTGCGTATCATGCGCTCCGATGATATATGTATCTCCTCCCATGTTCCCTGCGGGGTAAGCAGCTTGACATGATAACTCTGGTAGCCGTTCTCCTTGGGAGAGTCTATGAAGTTGGCGACGCTGCCCGGTTTCTCCTTGAAACGGTCGGTAAGGATAGAGTAAATCTTCAGGCTCATATCCTTCTCGGAGTAATCGTGGGTGTTAGGATAGATTATGCGTATGTAATATTTGTCATCGACATGGCTGAAGTCGCAACCACGTGCATGCATCTTGCGCCATGCGCTGTAGGGGCCACGTGAGTATATCTCGGTACGAGCCATGAGGATATCATTGTTCTCAAGAAGACGCTCAATCTCGAACATGAACGACTTGAGTCCCTGTTCGCGTTCCTTGAGTTCCTTGGTCAGCTGTTCATCAATCAGTGCGTACTCGCGAGGACAGCGGTAGCGGAAAGAAAGGTTCTCCATCTCGCGCTTGATATAATAGAGACCGAGGCGATGGGCCAACGGAGCATAGAAGTAATCGGTCTCGCCGGCAATCTTCATCTGCTTGTCGGGGCGCATGCTACTCAGGGTACGCATGTTATGAAGACGGTCGGAAAGTTTTATGAGCAGTGCACGGATATCGTAATGCAGCGAGTTGAGCATCTGCTTGTAGTTGTCTATCTGGCTCGAATGGGTCGCTGTACTCTTCTTTTTCTTTTTTGTAACGACATCGACCAGAAACGCCACATCATCGCCGAAGCGCTCGGCAATATCTTCGACCGTATATGGCGTATCCTCAACCACATCGTGCAGGAATGCCGCGATGATAGGATTCGCACCCAGACGGAGTTCTTCGGCAACAATCTTGGCGACAGCCACAGGATGCATGATATACGGTTCACCCGACTTGCGTCGCTGCTCCATATGGGCCTCGCGTGCAAGAAGGTAAGCATCGTTGATTCTTGTTATGTCATCCGATGAAAGACGGCGTGCCAAACGGGCAAGCAGCTGCTCGACTTCATGGTCAATTTCCTTGTATTCCATAGCTATCTCTGCCTAAAAAATTAATGCCTTTGAATAATGCTTTCAGAAACTGCAAAAATGATAAAAATAAATGAGAAAATCAAAGCTGGCATATGAATTTATGCGCGATTCATGCAAAAAATCAATAAAAAATGGGGAAGGCATAAATTTTAGGGCAAATTCAACCCAATATTTTTTCAAAATATCGGTACAAATGAGTAACTTTGCGGAGTTTATGCGGATTATCTCCGCAAGATATCATTTTTGAAAAAAGAGAGAATAACTATGATAGGACAGATTAACCAGTTGCTCGAAGAAATTAAGGGCACAACGGCTACAAACGCCGAGGAGCTTGAGGCATTGCGTCTTAAGTACCTGAGCAAAAAAGGCATCATCAACGGCCTCATGGCACAGTTCCGTGAGGTTCCGGCCGAGCAGAAACGCGAGGTCGGCGTAAAAATCAACGAACTCAAGAATGCCGCACAGGAGCACTTCAACGCTCTCAAGGAGCAGCTTGAGAACAAGGAAGAGGAGCAGTGCGAGATAGACCTCACACGTCCTGCCTACCCCACCGTTCTCGGTACACGCCATCCGCTTTCAATAGTAAAGAACGAAATTGTCGATATCTTCGCACGCCTTGGATTCTCTATTGCAAACGGAGTCGAGGTCGAGGATGACTGGCACGTATTCTCATCGATGAACTTCGCCGAGGACCACCCGGCACGCGACATGCAGGACACATTCTTCATTGAGGCTCATCCCGACATCATACTGCGCACACACACAAGCAGCGTACAGAGCCGTGTGATGGAGACAAGTCAGCCTCCAATCCGCATCATAGCTCCCGGCCGCGTATACCGTAATGAGGCCATCAGTTATCGTGCACACTGTTTTTTCCACCAGTTGGAGGGTCTGTACATAGACAAGAACGTATCGTTCACCGACCTCAAGCAGGTGCTTCTGCTCTTTGCCCAGGAGATGTTCGGCAAAGAGACCAAGATACGTTTGCGTCCCTCATACTTCCCGTTCACAGAGCCGAGTGCCGAAATGGACATCAGCTGTAATATCTGCGGTGGCAAGGGATGTCCGTTCTGCAAGAACACCGGCTGGGTAGAGATTCTTGGTTGCGGCATGGTGGACCCCAACGTGCTTGAGCTTTGCGGCATAGACAGCAAGGTTTATTCGGGCTACGCATTCGGTATGGGTATCGAGCGCATAACAAACCTCAAGTATCAGGTCAAGGACCTGCGTCTCTTCAGCGAGAACGATGTAAGGTTCTTGAAGATGTTCGAGAGCGCCAACTAAGCATATACTATACAATCAGGAGGGAACCGCCACGCGGTTCCCTCCTGATTGTACATTGCGGCACCGGAACACAGCGACAGGGAAATAGATACATGGATTTCACGCCAAGCGCACAACACATTCGGGTTTTATATTTTAAATATCGTAAAAAAAGCACAATTCATTGAGAAAAAATTGCTTATATACCATATTTTTATTTCTTTTGCAATTAATAATGAACATAATAAGCATTCATTTTAACAGAACCACAAACATAAAAACCAACTGATTATGAAAGGTATCGTTTTGGCTGGAGGCTCCGGCACGCGCCTTTACCCAATCACAAAAGGCGTCAGCAAACAGTTGCTCCCAATCTATGACAAACCGATGATATACTATCCGATATCGGCACTCATGCTTGCAGGCATAAGAGAGATTCTCATCATCTCGACCCCGCAGGATCTCCCGGGTTTCAAACGTCTGCTTGGCGACGGCAGCGACTATGGCGTAAGGTTCGAGTATGCCGAGCAGCCGTCGCCCGACGGTCTTGCACAGGCGTTCATCATTGGCGAAGAGTTCATTGGCAACGACGCTGCATGTCTGGTGCTTGGCGACAACATATTCCATGGCAACGGTTTCGATGAGATGCTAAAGGAGGCGGCACGCGCAGCCGAAGAGGATGCCAAAGCCACAGTTTTCGGCTATTGGGTCGATGACCCCGAACGTTACGGTGTCGCCGAGTTCGACAAGGAAGGCAACTGTCTGTCAATAGAGGAGAAGCCCACGAACCCCAAGTCGAACTACGCCGTTGTGGGACTGTACTTCTACCCCAACAAGGTAGTGGAAGTGGCAAAGAACATCAAGCCATCGCCACGTGGCGAGTTGGAGATAACCACCGTGAACCAGCGTTTCCTCGAAGACGGCGAACTGAAGGTACAGACGCTGAAGAGAGGTTTCGCATGGCTCGACACAGGAACACACAACTCCCTTGCCGAAGCATCGATATTCGTAGAGGTCATCGAGAAGCGCCAGGGACTGAAAGTTGCATGCCTCGAGGGCATCGCATACCGCAAAGGCTGGATAACGGCAGACAGGCTGCGAGAAATCGCCAAGCCTATGATAAAGAACCAGTACGGCCAGTACCTGCTCAAGGTCATTGATGAAGTGGAACGCTTTGGTGCAGACAATTTTTGAAAGTATGGAAGTTATCAAGACAGATATTGAAGGCGTGGTAATCATTGAGCCACGCATCTTCAGGGATGACAGAGGCTATTTCTACGAATCCTTCTCGCAGCGCGAGTTCGAGGAGAAAGTATGCAGGACAACGTTCGTGCAGGACAACCAGTCCAAGTCGTCATACGGAGTGCTGCGCGGATTGCATTTTCAAAAACCGCCCTATTGCCAGAGCAAACTGGTACGTTGCATAAAAGGCGCAGTCCTTGACGTGGCTGTCGACCTGCGCAAAGGCTCGCCCACATTCGGCAAGCATGTAGCAGTGGAGCTGACCGAGGAGAACCACCGCCAGCTATTTGTGCCGCGCGGGTTCGCCCATGGCTTTGCAGTATTAAGCGAAGAGGCTGTCTTCCAGTACAAATGCGACAATTTCTACAACAAGGAGAGCGAAGGAGCCATTGCATGGGACGACCCCGAACTTGCGATAGATTGGAGAATCCCTGCTGACAAGGCACTCCTTTCCGAGAAGGACAAGCTGAACAAAAGTATCAAAGAAGCCGATTTCCTTTTTGACTATAACGAAGAATTATACTGATTATGAACATACTTGTAACAGGAGCAAACGGACAGTTGGGCAGCGAGATGCGCCGTCTCGGAGCCGTTTCGCCCAACAACTACATATTTACCGACGTTGCAGAGCTTGACATAACCAACGGCGTTGCCGTAGCGCTCTTTGTCAAGCAGCACTCCATAGACGCAATAGTAAACTGCGCGGCATATACCAATGTCGACAAGGCCGAGAGCGATGCGGCCACAGCAGAGCTCATCAACGCCACCGCGGTCGGCAATCTTGCCGTTGCTGCAAAGGAGGTAAACGCCACGCTGTTCCACATATCAACCGACTATGTTTTCGGTTGTGAGGGGAACACTCCACGCACCGAAGAGATGCCCACCGCTCCGTTGGGCGTCTATGGGCAGACAAAACTGCTAGGCGAGCAGGTTATAGCCAAAAGTGGCTGTAAAGCACTCATTTTCCGCACTGCATGGCTGTACAGCGAGTTCGGCAACAATTTCCTCAAGACCATGATGCGTCTGACAGCCGAGCGCGAGCAACTGAACGTAGTCTTCGACCAGGTGGGCACCCCAACATATGCAGGAGACCTTGCACTTGCAATATTTTCGATAATAGAAGCAGGTGTATATCCCGGCAACGAGGGCATATACCATTTCTCGAACGAAGGAGCATGTTCATGGTACGACTTTGCCGTAGAGATTGCAGCGGCTGCGGGCAATACCGGGTGCCGCATAAGCCCATGCCACAGCAGCGAGTTCCCCTCGCCAGTGACACGTCCGCCCTACTCGGTACTCGACAAGACAAAAATCAAGAACACTTTCGACATTGAAATCCCGCACTGGCGCGAGTCAATGGAGTACTGCATAAAGAGAATCAAGGCACAGGGCAGATAAGATACAGGATTCCCTATTCACAAAACCAGGAGGAAGTTTGACATGAAGATAGCGGTTGCAGGAACAGGATATGTAGGACTGAGCATCGCCACTCTGCTTGCACAGCACAACCAGGTGACGGCAGTTGATGTAATCCCCGAGAAGGTAGAGAAAATCAACAGACGCGTCTCGCCCATAATGGATGAGTACATCGAAGAGTTCTTCAGGGAGAAGGAACTCAACCTTACCGCTACCCTTGACGGTGCGGCAGCATACCGCGATGCCGAGCTCATAGTCATTGCCGCCCCCACCAATTACGACCCGCAACTCAACTTCTTCGACACACACCACATCGAGGATGTCATTGACCTGATACTTGAGGTCAACCCCGAGGCAATAATGGTAATCAAGAGTACCATTCCGGTGGGCTATTGCCGCAGTCTATATGTGAAATACGCAAGAAGGTTCAAGGAGCGCGGGCTCGACGCCACACACAAGCTCCGTCTGCTCTTCTCGCCCGAGTTCCTGCGCGAGAGCAAGGCGTTATACGACAACCTCTACCCCAGCCGCATTATCGTGGGCTACCCCAAGCTCATTGGTAGGCTCAGCCAGGAGGATGAGGCCAACAAGGCAATAAAGGCCATCGCGGGCAACCACATGGAAGAGGCCGCACGCATGTTTGCCGGACTGTTGCAGCAGGGAGCAATAAAGGAGAATATTCCCACCCTGTTCATGGAGCTCATGGAGGCCGAAGCCGTAAAGCTCTTCGCCAACACATACCTTGCCCTGCGCGTGAGCTACTTCAATGAGCTCGACACATATGCCGAGTTAAAGGGGTTAGACTCGGCATCCATAATCCGGGGCATCGGGCTCGACCCGCGCATCGGCGACCACTACAACAACCCTTCGTTCGGCTATGGGGGCTACTGTCTGCCCAAGGACACCAAGCAGCTGCTTGCCAACTACCAGGATGTACCCCAGTGCATGATGAGCGCCATTGTAGAGAGCAACCGCACACGCAAGGACTTCATCGCCGACCAGGTTCTGCGCAAGGCCGGATATTACGACTACTACAGCAAGGGCGATTTCGATGCGGCACACGAGAGGAGATGCGTAATAGGCGTCTACCGTCTTACAATGAAAACAGGCAGCGACAATTTCCGCCACTCATCAATCCAGGGCGTAATGAAGCGCATCAAGGCCAAGGGCGCCGAGGTCATAATATACGAGCCCTCCCTTGAGGACGGTACCACATTCTTCGGCAGCCGTGTAGTGAACGACCTTGCCGAGTTCAAGAGAGCTTCGCAGGCTATCATAGCCAACCGTTTCGACAGCAGCCTCAATGACGTCAAGGAGAAAGTATATACACGCGACATCTTCAGACGCGACTGACAATCAATCCCAACCATGCAAGCAGACAACAAGGTAGCAAGCAGCAAGGGCAAGAGCCGGATTATTGAGCTATTCTTCGCGCTCATCAGGTGCGGCATCGGCAAGAGCAACAAGTTGCCATGTACCCCCGACAAAGAGGAGTGGGAGGAGTTGTTCAGCATAGCTACCAAACAGACTCTGGCAGGCATAGCATTTGCCGGCATCGGGCGTCTGCCACAGGAGCAGCGCCCGCCCAAACGGCTGCTGCTTGCGTGGCACAGTATCCGCGAAAAGATAAACGCCAACAATGCCACGCTCGACAGTAGAAGCGTTGCCGTCTCAAGGAACTTCGAGCGGTTAGGTTTCCGTAACTGCATACTCAAAGGGCAAGGCATAGCACAGCTATACCCCGACCCCGCCATGCGCACCTCGGGCGATGTCGACATATGGCTTGAGGGAGGCACCGGCAAGATACTGCAATATGTCAGGAGATGTTTTCCCAACTGCAAGCCCACATACCACCATGTCGATTTCCCGGTCAAAGAGGGACTCAGCATCGAGATACACTTTACCCCCTCATGGATGTACAGTCCTTTCAGGAACCGCAGGCTGCAGAAGTTCATCGCCGATAATGCCGGGAGCCAGTTCACGAACACCGTAGAGACCCCGGCCGGCACCATCCCCGCCCCCACCCTTGAATTCAACAGGATATATATACTGCTTCACATTTACCGCCACCTGTTCCAGGAAGGTATAGGGCTGAGACAGATGCTCGACTACTACTTTGTGCTCGACAAGGGCTTTACTGCAGAGGAGAGAAACAGGACGGTCGAGACCCTCAGAAGCATAGGGCTGCTGGATTTTGCCGCAGCAGCCATGCATGTACTCAAAGAGCGGTTCGGCCTCGAGGAGGAGAAACTGCTGACACCTCCCGATGCCAGACGGGGAGAATTCCTGCTCAAGGAGATAATGACAGCAGGCAATTTCGGCAAGTACGACAGCCGCTATGCCATAGTACCCAAGGAGAAAGAGTTCAGCCATTTTGTCAACAGCATGAGACGCACCGTAAGGCTCATTACCCAATACCCTGGTGAAGTGCTCTGGAGCCCCTACTTCAAGATATGGCACAAGATATGGCGCAAGCGCAACAGCCCAAATGTTAAAACGTAATATAGCACCAGATATGAAGAAAGTCATTACATACGGCACATACGACCTGCTGCACCAGGGACACATCAACCTGCTGCGCAGGGCAAAGGAGCTTGGCGACTACCTTATTGTGGGAGTGACCAACGACAATTTCGACCGCGAGCGGGGCAAACTCAACGTCTCGGGCAACGTACTCGAGCGCGTCGAGGCTGTGAGGGCGACAGGACTTGCCGATCAGATAATAATAGAGGACTACTTCGGCCAGAAGATTGACGACATACAGAGATACGATGTCGACATCTTTGCCATCGGCAGCGACTGGGAAGGCAAGTTCGACTACTTGAACGAATATTGCAAGGTCGTTTACCTGCCGCGCACCGAGGGCATATCCTCGACCATGCTCCGCGAGGAGAAGCAGGATACCATCAAGGTGGGCATTGTGGGCTGCGGCAACATCGCACGCCGTTTCGTGCCCGAGGCAGCCTTCGTAAGCGGCATTGAAATTACCGGAGTATATGACATTGACATCACCGTAGGCAAGGAGTTCGCAAGGAGTAACGACATACCCGATTGCTATAACTCATTCGAGGAGATGCTCGAGAATGTCGATGCCGTCTACATTGCCACACCGCATCTGAGCCATTACGCATATGCCAAGAGCGCCATTGAGAAGAGGAAGCACGTATTATGCGAAATCCCGTTGGTTCTTGAGTATGCACAGGCAAAGAAGCTGTATTCGCTTGCCGAGCAAAATGGTGTAGTGCTGCTCGAGGCACACAAGACAGCCTTCTGCCCCGCATTCAACCACCTTATGGTAATGATAAAGAGCGGTGTCATAGGCGAGGTCGTGGACATCGAGGCATCACTCTCGCGTCTGTTGCCCGACAAGACACGCCGCGAGTTCGACCCTGCACAGGCAGGCGGTTCAATGTACGAATCGGGCGTATATCCGCTGCTTCCCATCTTCAAGCTCCTGGGTACCGATTACATCAATCTCAACATCTACTCACGCATGGAGAACGGTGTCGACATATATACAAAAGGTGTCCTGCGCTACCCGTCGGCAGTATGCTCGTTCAAGATAGGCCTGGGTGTGAAGACCGAGGGCAACCTTGTCATCTCGGGCACCAAGGGCTATGCCTATGTAGAGGCGCCTTGGTGGAAAACCGACTTCTTCGAATTGCGCTACGAGGACCAGAACAAGAACAAGAAATTCTTTTACAAATGGGACGGTGAGGGACTTCGATACGAGATACAGGAGTGGATGTCGTGCATAATAAACAAGCGACCCAGCAGTTCACGTCTGCTGCCTAAGGAGAGCATAGCAATGGCGCGTGTGATGCAACAGTTTACCGAACGTACAAACATGATGGAGATATGAAAACAGCAATAGTCACAGGCGGCACATCGGGCATAGGCTTAGGTGTGGCAAGGATGCTCATCGGCAAAGGTTACCGCGTATATGCAACATACGTAGGCCCCGATTTCAAGGAGAAAATAGATAATTTCGAGGCCGTAAAGGTTGACCAAAGCGACAGAAAACAGCTATACGCATTTGTAGAGCGCATAAAGAAGCAGTGCGAAAGCGTCGACTGCATCATCTGCAACGCAGGGCTCAGCATACGAAAATCCTTTACAGAAACAACCGACAGGGATTGGGATACAATGATGGAAGTAGCGGTCAATTCGCACTACATACTCATCAGGGAGCTCTACGGTCTCATCCCCGAAGGCTCACGCATTGTATTCACAGGCTCGCAGATGGGCCTCATGCCCCATGCCATGGTGCTTGCCTACGGCGTCACGAAATCGGCAGTCCATGCACTTGCCAAGAACCTTGTCAAGGAGTTCGAGGGAACAGGCACCACCGTCAACGCAGTAGTGCCGGGTTTTGTAGAGACCCCATGGCAGAAAGAAAAGCCCGAAGAGATAAAGCAGAACATTTACCGCAAGACAGCCATCCACCGTTTCGCATCGGTTGATGAGGTTGTCGACGCCTACAGGTTCTGCATCGAGAACCCGTTCGTCAACGGCAGCCTCATTGAGGTAAACGGAGGATACAGTTACAAGTAAACGGTATTCAGCCATGAAAGCGAGCCATTTTGCAGCATCCCTCATCTCAAGGCTAATCCCCGGGTCGAAGAAGATACTTGTGTTCACGAGTTTCCCCGACTACACCGACATCCGCCCCACATATCGCAAAAAAATATAGGAAAACTATCAAATTCGCACAATTTTCATTATTTTCGCAGAATAACTCAAGAAACTGTCTAACGACAGTCCCAAATCACATACGTTATCAAACGACAATAAACGATGAGCAAGAAAGTTTTTGTATCGGGATGCTATGACATGCTCCATTCCGGGCACGTAGCATTCTTCAAGGAAGCCGCAACGCATGGCGACCTCTATGTCGGCATCGGCTCCGACGCCACCATCCGCGAGCTCAAGGACCGCAAGACCATCAACACCGAACGCGAGAGGCTCTACATGGTAAAGGCCATACGCTATGTGAAGGACGCCTTCATCAACAGCGGAAGCGGCATAATGGATTTCGAAGAAGACGTAAAGCGCTTGAAACCGGACATCTTCTTTGTGAACAGCGACGGCTACACCCCGGGCAAGAAACGTTTCTGCGAGGAGAACGGTATTGAGCTTGTTGTCAGCACCCGCATCCCCGAGGCCGGCCTGCCCACACGTTCAACCACAGCCCTGCGTCAGGAGTGCAACATCCCCTACCGCATCGACCTTGCCGGCGGCTGGCTCGACCAGCCCTTCGTGAGCAAGCACCATGGCGGCCCCGTGCTTACCATAAGCATCGAGCCCGACTACGACTTCAACAACCGCGGCGGCATGAGCACATCATCACGCAAGGCAGCTATCGAGATGTGGCACGTCGACATACCCGAGGGCGACCGCGAGACACTTGCCAAGATGCTCTTCCGTTACGAGAACCCACCGGGCAGCCCATATATCAGCGGTTCCCAGGACGCAATAGGTATTGTCATGCCCGGCCTCAACCGTCTCAACTACGACGGCGGTTACTGGCCCCGGAGCATAGAGACCGTAAAGGACAGCGCAATCCTTGACTTCATAGAGAAGAGCCTGTGGCTCATACCTCTTGCACCTCGCGATGGCAGTTACGATGTCCTTGCCGACACACATATCGACGAGGAGGGCGCACGTGCACTTGCCAAGGCTGCCGACGAATGTTGGGAAGCCATAAACGCAATGGACATTGACGCATGGGGCAAGGCATGCACCGCAAGTTTCAAGGCACAGACAGCTATGTTCCCCAACATGATATCCCCACATGTACAGAAAGCTATTGACGAGTACAAGGAGCATGTCAAAGGCTACAAGATTACCGGCGCCGGCGGCGGTGGATATCTGGTAATAGTCAATGACGCCCCCATAAGCAATGCCATCCAGATAAGGATAAGGCGCAACTGACACGTACATGCCGTGAGAGAGAGTGACCTTTGAAGTCGCTCTCTCTCGGCATAGAAAACAATAAAAAAACAGACAGCAATGATTGAGAAAAAGCAGGAAAAACAGTCAGGCAAGGACATTTGCGTCGAGATACTCAGCGGTGCAGCAACGGCACTCACATACACCGATGAAGAGATACGCGACACCCTGCCGCCCGAAGACGCACAGGAGTTCATAGCCCTCCGTAACAGGACCTTGGCGTCATTGGAGAACGACAGTCACACATACGGCCCCGATGAAGAGAGTACTCTCACAATGGCAGCCGAAGAGGACGCCCCATACGGAGAATAGCCAAACATTCCAACGATGCAGGCACAGATATACGAAACACACATAAATATTCCTTTTTCTATGAACAATTTAAATATAAATTGTTATTATAAATAAATATTTGTATTTTTGCATTTAAGCCCGTTGGGGCAGGGTCAGCCCGCCCAATGGAAACAAAACAAATGAAGTAACAAAAGGAAAAAGGAAAGGAAGAAGAGCAAAAAACAACTGTCCCTCTTTGTAAAGAGGGACGAGCGAAGCGGAGGGAGTTACCACATTTACGCATTGTCATCCTGAGCGAAGCGAAGGATCTCCAAAGGCAAAGACAACTGTCCCTCTCTGTAAAGAGGGATGAGTGCAGCGGAGGGAGTTACCACATTTACGCATTGTCATCCTGAGCAAAGCGGAGGATCTCTAAAGGCAAAAGACAACTGTCCCTCTCTGTAAAGAGGGATGAGTGCAGCGGAGGGAGTTACCCCATTTACGCATTGTCATCCTGAGCAAAGCGAAGGATCTCTAAAGGCAAAAGACAACTGTCCCTCTTTGTAAAGAGGGATGAGTGCAGCGGAGGGAGTTTCACCTTTAACCTTTCCGTTTTCACCTTTCCGCTTATAAAATGTGGTGGGATAAAAAGCAGGAAACCACCAACGGGGCGAAAGCCCTACCCCTCAGGAGCCTGACCGCTCCTGAGGGGACAAAAAAGAAGAAATTAAAAACAAACAAAATACAATAGTTATGAAAACCGTAATGCTCGTATTCGGAACACGCCCCGAGGCCATAAAGATGGCTCCGCTGGTAAAAGAGTTCCAGAAGTACCCCGAAACATTCAAGACCGTAGTATGCGTAACAGGCCAGCACCGTCAGATGCTCGACCAGGTACTCAAGCTCTTTGAAATCACCCCCGATTACGACCTCAACATAATGAAACAGGGACAGGACCTCTACGACGTTACTGCCCGTGTTCTTGTGGGCATGCGCGACGTACTTAAGGAGGCACAACCCGACGTTGTACTGGTACATGGCGACACAACCACCAGCACTGCTGCCGCACTTGCAGCCTTCTACCAGCAGATACCGGTGGGACATGTTGAGGCAGGCCTGCGCACCCACAACATCTACAGTCCCTGGCCCGAGGAGATGAACCGCCAGATAACAGGCCGCATTGCAACATACAACTTTGCCCCCACCCCGCTGAGCAAGGCAAACCTGTTGCGAGAGGCAGTTGCGGAAGAGAGTATTGCAGTTACCGGCAACACCGTAATAGACGCTCTTCACCTTGTAGTAAACAAGCTCAAGGAAGATACAGTGCTTGCCAAAGAACAGGACACCATCCTTCTCAGCGCCGGTTACGATGTAAACCGTCTTGCCAATGGAAAAAAACTTGTACTCATCACCGGCCACCGCCGCGAAAACTTCGGCGACGGGTTCATTCGTATGGTGACAGCGATGAAAGACCTCTCGGAGAAATATCCCGATGTTGACTTCGTTTACCCCATGCACTTGAATCCTAATGTACGCAAGCCAATACATGAAGTGTTTGGCGAAGACCTTACCCGTCCGAATTTCTTCTTCATCGAGCCGCTCCAATACCTTGAGTTTGTCCACCTGATGTCAAAGTCAGCCATTGTGCTCACCGACAGCGGCGGCATTCAGGAAGAGGCCCCCGGCCTTGGCAAACCCGTGCTTGTCATGCGCGACACCACAGAGCGTCCCGAAGCACTCGAGGCCGGCACCGTTAAGCTTGTAGGTACCGACTACAATAAAATCGTGAGCGAAGTGTCACAGTTACTTGACGATGCTGCATACTATGACAAGATGAGCAAGGCAGTGAACCCATACGGCGACGGTTTGGCATGCGGCAGGATAGTTTACGCGTTAAAATAAGGACATATGTTTTTTAATAAATTTAAACAAATAGAGGGGAGTAAAATATTTTTCTATTTTATGTATAAGTATTTTGCAAAACATTTGCCCTCCAACAAATTCGGCAAAAAAGTTCGATACACTTGTTGTAAGCATATATTCAAGAAATGCGGTAAAAATGTAAACATAGAAAAAGGTGCAAGTTTTGGATATGGGTTCGGAATTGAGATTGGGGATAATTCAGGTATAGGCATAAACGCTGTTATTCCCGACAAAACGATAATTGGGAATGATGTAATGATGGGCCCAAATTGCTTTATTCTTTCAATCAATCACGAAACCAGCCGTACGGAGATTCCTATGCGTTTGCAAGGTAGTACATCTCCAAAACAAACAATAATTGAAGATGATGTATGGATAGGACGTAATGTCACGATGACGCCTGGAAGACATATTGCAAAGGGTTGCATTGTAGCGGCTTGTTGCGTATTGACCAAAGACTTTCCTGAATACAGCATTATTGGTGGGAATCCGGACAAACTGATTCGTTCCAGACTATAAGAAACAAATTGACAGCTATTTTTAATTAATGATAAGGAATTTATGAAAGCATGTTTCATGGGACTCGGCTACATAGGCCTCCCAACAGCAATCATTGCTGCAAAGCACGGAGTTGATGTCATAGGTGTTGACATTAACCCCAAGGTTGTAGAAGTGACAAACCAGGGCAAACTCCACATCATCGAACCCGGAATGGAAGAGATGTTGCAGGAAGTCATTGCTGCCGGCAAGTTCAAAGCATACACCACCCCACAGGAGAGCGATGCCTACTTTATGGTAGTGCCTACCCCGTTCAAAGGTGACCATGAGCCCGATGTATCATACGTTGAGGCGGCTACCCGCGCCGTTCTTCCACTCTTGAAGGAAGGTGACCTTTATGTTATCGAGTCAACATCGCCCATCGGTACCACAGAAATGATGGCAGACATCATCTTTGCCGAGCGTCCCGAACTCAAGGACAAGATTTACATTGCATACTGTCCCGAGCGTGTGCTCCCAGGCAACGTAATCTACGAACTCGTTCACAACGACCGCGTTATCGGCGGCTTGACACCCGAGTCAACCGACAAAGCCATCGAGTTCTACTCACAGTTTGTCAAGGGCGAGCTCCACAAGACCAACTGCCGCACAGCCGAGATGTGCAAACTTACCGAAAACTCAAGTCGCGATGTGCAGATTGCATTCGCCAACGAACTTTCACTCATTTGCGACAAGGCCGGTATCAATGTATGGGAGCTCATAAACCTTGCAAACAAGCACCCACGCGTGAACATTCTGCAGCCGGGATGCGGTGTAGGCGGACACTGTATTGCCGTAGACCCCTACTTCATTACAGCCGACTACCCCGAAGAGAGCAAGATAATTGCGACAGCACGCAACATCAACAACTACAAGAGCTTCTGGTGTGCCGAGAAGGTAAAGAGCACAATGCTCGAGTTTGAGCTCAAGAACGGCCGCAAGCCCGTTGTGGCAATGATGGGCTTGGCGTTCAAGCCGAACATCGACGACCTGCGCGAATCACCGGCAAAGAACATCGTAGGCAAGGTAATGCAGATATGCAACAATGCCGATATTCTCATTGTAGAGCCAAACGTCGATGAGCACAAGCAATTCAAGCTCACACCCTACAAGGAGGCATACGAGAAGGCCGACATTGTTGTAATGCTCACAGCCCACGACCAATTCAAGACCTTGCCCTGGGACGACAGCAAGATAATACTCGACTTCTGCGGAATTTACAAAAAATAACAACTATATCTATTTTGTCATCCAATACGCGTTTCGGATGATTCTTCAGGAAAGACAAAATAGGCAAACCCCAAAGGGAATCTCTCCCTATCCCATAAGCGCTTGGTTGCGTTTATGGGAGCAAAAGCAAGCAACCGCACAGGTGGAACACAAAGTTCGTGGTTCAATACCACCGGTTGCTACAATTTGTTAAGAAACAATGAGTAGCACAAATAAGTTGTACCAAATATGACTTGGGGTTGTGCCCAATCCCATAGGTTCTTGGTTGGGCCTATGGGAGCTATTTAACACAATAAGTTAATATTTTGAATCAGTAGTTAACTGCTGATTCGCATTAATAAAAATCAATGAGGAACTTGTATTTTGATATATTAAAAGGTATTGCTATCCTTTTTGTGATAGGAATACATACGTATCCTATCAGTTCTGCGCCAATACCACTTACCACATCTTTAGATAGTTTTTGGAATGTGGTATCATTGATGCTACGTCAGTTTATAGTAGTAGCAGTACCTTTATTTTGTACAATTTCAGGGTTCTTTATCGGTAAGAAAAATAAAGAGGAATGTATCACTTTTGCCAAGACAAAAGCACTCCCTCTTTACATTCCTACACTTATATGGTCCCTACCTTTTATTTTCTACGATATTTACAAAGGATTTGGGACTATCAGTCATAACCTTATTAAATTTTTCTGTTGCGGATACTCTATACACTATTTTATTGCGATTATGCTGCAGTTCTACCTTTTTATGCCTTTTTTAGTAAAAACAACGAACAAGAAGCACTTATCCATAGCTACATTAATATCATTATTTAGTATCGGAGTATTTTCATATCTAATGTACGTTGAAGGAAAAGATATACCATTATACATATATGCAGGGACATTGCCTGTTTGGATTATGTTCTTCTGTTTGGGAATATACCTATCAAAAAGAAAAAGGAATTATAATATTCTACCATTTGTTGTTGGTGCTTTTATCTTTCTTTTTTTATCAATTATTGAAACAGGGTATTATATTAACAACTATGGACAATTAAGCGGTATTGGCTACAAGGTTACAAGTTTTATATTTAGCTTTTTCTTCATTATAATATTAATGTCGAACAAAGTTGAAACTTCAATCAACCAATCATCAACAGTGGCGAAGTTTCTTGCTTGGTTAGGAAGAAATTCGTTAGGGTTATATTTTTTTCATTATCCTCTGTTAGTATTTGTTCTATGCCACATAAAAACAACCTGGCTGACAGAGTTCACACTATCACTAGTTGGATCCATAATGAATATATTATTTGTTAAACGTTTTTTTCCGAAGAGCGTAGCGGCATATATTGGATTTAGATGAAGAACGATATGAAAAAAAACCTTATACTCATAACAACATCATTCCCATATGGAAAATTGGAACCATTTATTGTAATAGGTAACAAGAAAAGAGGTCTGTCTAGGTTTGAATCCTTGCTCGGTTCATTTGGATTAGAGTCACGTTTAATATCAGGCACCAATGACTTCACTGAAGAACAACTCTTGCCCATTGATTATGACAAGGTATTTGAAATTATAAAGTTCAAGCGCCAAGAGTCGTTTGATTTTCTGGAAAAGATGTTAAGTAGATAAACATGTAGCTACATAATATGTACGTTAAAATACTATCATCTACCTTAAACAAAAATGATGACGAATATCAAAAGAATGTAATTACCCTAATTATATGATATGGATTTAATCGGTATTTTTTATAGATTATATGCGTATTTTTACCATCGCCGTGAGAAACGAACATTTGGTAAAATAAAAGTTAATACAGCCATGTCACTATTAACTATTAGAATAATGAATCTGGTACTTCCTCTATATTTCAAGGTCACATGCAAGAACGAGAAACATAGAGTAAATGGCCTTTTGCATTCAGAAGACAAAATAATTGTATCACTAACTAGTTTCCCTGCCCGCATAGGAAAGGTATGGCTTACTATTGAATCTTTGATGCGCCAGAAGATGAAACCCGACATGATAATCCTATGGCTATCGAAAGAACAATTCAAAGATATTGAATCTCTACCAAAGAGGCTATGTGATTTACGAGAAAGAGGATTGATAATAAAATTTAAAGATGATGATATAAAGTCGTATAAAAAATACCATTATACAATAGAAGAATACCCAGATGCAACCATAATCCTTGCTGATGATGATTTCATATATGATACAGATCTAGTTTCATCATTGATGCAAGTTCATAAGGAAGAGCCTAATGTAATTTGTGCAAGATATGGTTATAGAATGAAGTGGGACTCTAATGGACAAATCTCAAGTTACCTCTCTTGGGAAATGATAAAACGTGCAACACCTGCTTCCTCTAAAGTATTCTTCGGCAGTGGAGGGGGAACATTATTTACAAGGACAATGATGTATACCGATTTGCATAACATAAAATTGGCTCGCGAGCTTTGTCCGACAGCCGATGACATATACTTGAACGCCATGGCACGTCTCAACAGCACAAAAATACGTTTTGTTCCTGGAAAGTACGTGTTAGCCAGTCTAAGCATTGAGAATAATGAAACATTGGCAAGTACAAACATTGGCACGGAATGTCAAAATGATATTCAAATAAAAAAATTGAATAACTACTATTTTAGCAAAGTAAATAAAGTTGTATTTTAAGATATGCAAACATATTTATCAGTATTATTTTCCATACTTTTCTTGAATATTTTACCATTTGGTGATAAGAAAAGAACCAGAGTTATTCTCCCGATATCATTCTTGATATTATGGGTCTTTTTGGCTTTTAGATACAACTATGGAGTTGACTATATCAACTATAACCATCTATTCTATGCACCAGACACATATGACAGAAGTGTAGAAAGCGAGCCATTATTTTGGTGGGTAATGGGATTGTTTGAATATTATTACCAATTCATAATATTCCAGACAACCGTTATATGTCTGACGATATTTTATTTTGTAAGGAAATACATTGCCCCACAATACTATTGGCTATTCTTTATCATTTTTATGTGCCACACAGGCATGATGTTTACGATAACAACAGCAATGAGGTCTGGATTTGCAGCTTTAACATTCATTTGGGGTACAGAACTGTTTTATATAAAACAGAAGAAACCACTACTATTCATACTGACAATCGTCATTTCCTGTTTGTTCCATAATTCTTCCGTTTTACTTATGCTGTTCCCATTATCCGACTATATCATGAAGAGAATGTCACAAAAGATTTGGACAATCTTTGTCGGAATAGGATTCATTATAAGTATTACAAGTATATCCAGTTACGTAGAAACGCTCTTGTCAATGCTTTCCGACTCTAACTCATTGTCATCATATTCAAATTACATTGGCAGCAAATTTGGAGATTCGTCCTTTACCATAGCACTGACACACCTGTTCTTTGCAATACCAGGTTTTTATTTATTTAAATATATAAATGAGGACAAAAGTATCTCTATTGAATACAAGAGAATATCATATTTGACACTTATGTTTATGTTGCTACACGTTATTGGTATAGATTTCCAAAATAGATTGACAGTTATTTTTGGTCTGTTCTATATAATATCAATAACAACACTAATAAAAGCAACAAAGAGAGACACAATAATTAGATATGCGATATTTGGACTGGTTATTTTCAGTACAATATGGAGTACTTATGTAATGTTTACCATACTAGCCATTGAGCAGCCTGAAGGTTCATTCTGGTTCTATCAGACTATCTTTGATGCTCCACAGCTACCATAAATAGCATAGATTATAGTATTAATACAAATAGAAAAATATAAATGAAGAAAAATATAGTATTAACTGGTTCTTTGTGGACATCAACATCCACTATCACAACCGCAATAGTACAGATACTCAGACTGTCAATACTTGCCCACTTTCTAGAAAAAAGTGACTTTGGAGTTGTCGCCATACTAACTTTGGTACTAGGTTTCACTGGAATGTTCAGCGAACTGGGTTTCTCTACCATCATAATGAACAGGAAGAATCTTACAGACAAAGAATTCAGTTCGTTATATTGGCTACAGTTCATTCTTTATACATTTATTTATTTTGTCATAACTTCGTTCTCATTTTTAGTTGCCGACTTCTTTAACGAGCCAAGCATAAGACACCTTTTACCAATTACAATGCTCGATTTGATTTTTGTTGGTATTGGACGTCTATATGATACTATTATACAAAAAGAACTGAAATTCAAAGTACTTGCAAAAAGAAATATCATAGCATCTTTTATTTCCCTTGCGGTAGCAATAGGACTAGCATACAATGGTGCGGGTGTATATAGTTTGATAATTTCCACAATAATACAGACTTTAATTCTCAACACGTGGAATCTACTACAAGGAATAAAGAGCATGCCACTAAAGTTTTATTGCTCATTCAAATTGATAAGGCCATTATTCAGTATGGGAATCAATATGACTGGGGCACATATACTTGATTATATATCAACTAAAATAGATGTTTTCATCATCGGCAAAATGCTCGGTAGCGAGACTTTGGGTATATACAACCTTGCCAAAGAACTTGTTCTAAAAGGGACAATGCTTGTTAATTCTATCGTAAACAGAGTCAGCATCCCACTTTTTGCAAAAAAACAGGATGACAAAGAGGCTTTGAAAAGAAACTATTGTAAACTCGTTAGTTTCATTTCATTAATAAATTTTCCAGTTAGCACAATTATTGGAGTTTTAGGCTGTATTATTGTACCAATACTATATGGTGAGACCTACTCAGATGTAATCTCGATTGTATACATACTATCCACTTGGGCTATGATAAACAGCATTGGTAATCCTGTTGGAAATATTGTTATTGCAACAGGAAGAACTGATTTATCGCTTAAATATACAATGATAAGATTAATATGTTATGTACCTTGTATTTATGTTGTATCAACATATAACATAACAGTACTGGCCTGGGGTACAACCGCATTGGCACTTATATCTACTTTCTTAAGTTGGTATATGCAAATATACAAGACCATTGAATTGAAATTAAGCCAATTCATTGGTTCATTTGGCAAACCATTATTGTATACGATAATTGCTGGAGCACTGGGATATATTGCTCTACAATCAATAAATAGCAATGAGTTGGGTTATACAATTCTTTTATTGACAGCAGCGCTATGGTGTATACTGTTTGCGGCAACATTCTGTTTAATTGAAAAGAAAACCATAAAATCAATATTACAAATAATCAAAAAATAATTATAAAATATGAAAATCATCTTAATCCACAAAGCAGAGTTTCCTAAGCGCCCACCGGTAATAAGTTCAACACTTATACTCTCTGAGCTTGGACATGATGTAACATTAATTACAGAAAACTTGAATGACTACTGGAGAAATGAACTCCCAAAGTACAACATAAAAGCAGAAGTCATTGTAAATAAATATACCCAATACGGTAATTTTGGAAAAATTCTTGCCTACTACAACTTCAAGAAAGAGGTCTTTAAAATTGTAGAACAAGAGAAAGAGCGACACGGCTCCGTACTGCTTTGGATTGAAGGTGCACAAACCATTGTGGCTTTAGGAAGCAAGGTAAACAATTATCCACACATTCTTCAAATACAAGAATTGCACGAAGGTTCAAAGATGCAGCTCAAAGCAATATCAAAAGTCATTGGCACTGCAAAAGCAGTGTTTATGCCCGAATACAACAGAGCTGCCATATACCGCGTATGGTTCAAATTGGACAAAATGCCGTATCTGCTGCCCAACAAACCCGAAGTAGTATGCAATGATGAAGAACTAGAGAAGATAAGTGAGAAGCATAGAGAAAGACTTGAGCCTTTGAAGGACAAGAAGGTTATTATTTATCAAGGTTTCTTGGGTAAGGATAGAGACCTTACGCCATTTGTGAAAGCAGTTAAAGAGTTAGGAGGAGACTTCCGATTGGCCGTAATGGGTGAGTATAGAAAATCCATTGACTTATACAAGGAGATTGACCCTCAGCTAATACATATCGACTATACACCAGCTCCTGAGCACTTGGCTTTTACAGCCAAATGCTATATAGGTTTGTTATCTTACAACCCACATATTCTGAACAATGCCTTTTGTGCTCCAAACAAAATCTTTGAATATGCAAAATTCGGAATTCCCGTATTGTGCAACGAACTGCCAGGACTAAAATGGTTGCTTGACTCCAATAAAGCAGGACTGGCTGTTGATATAACAAATGTTGAAGAGATAAAGAAAGCAATACAGGAAATTGATAACAATTATCAGGAGTACAGCAAAAATGCCCAAAACCTTTACTGTTCTGTTGACAACAAGAATACCATAAGAGTCGCTTTAAGCAAAATAGATCCTAATACTATTGCATAACAGACATCCATGAATAAAAGTATTTTCTCAATAATTGCCAGCACCATTAAAAGAGTCTTGGGGATAAAGGATTTCAGCCTGTTCAAAAAGAGGATGCGGAAGAATTTAGGACGTATTATTTATAAGAAGAAATATTCTGCCCAAGATATCGTTGATGTAATGATTAAGCTTGGAATGAAAAAAGGCAGTGTTGTCTGCGTTCATTCGAGTATGATGGAATTCTACAACTATGTCGGCAGTGCCGAGGAATTGATAAAGGCAATCATTGATGCCATTGGTCCAGAAGGGACATTGGCAATGCCAGCTTACCCCGACCAAATCATTGCAGAAAGTGAAGGCTATGTTTTCGATGCCCTCAAAGACAAGACCGTTGCCGGTTTCCTTTCCGAAACATTCCGGAGGTATCCAGGTGTCAAACGCAGTCTTAATGCCGAGCATTCCGTGTGTGCCATTGGTAAAGACGCAGACTATCTGCTGAATGAACACCAATATTCGAGTGATTGTTGGGATAAGAAATCGCCTTATTACAAGATGTGCGAATTGAATGCACTAGTTTTCAACTTGGGTATGCCTCGTAAGTTCTTCGGTACTTTTGCACATTGCACAGAGAGCATACTCCAACACGAGCATCCATACTGGGCCCAATTCTTCAATAAGAAAATAACGTTCAAGTATTATGATGCAAATAGAAACGTCAAAGAATACACTTCTAACGTCTGTAAGATTGAGCGCAGGCAAAGGGATAATAATATAACACGCTATTTTACAGATAAGCATTGGAAAATTACAAAATTGTCCAATCTGGAGATAAAGGTATTCTATTCTAAGGCCGCATTGGATAAGATGATTGAACTTGGCAGAAATGGTATCTCACGATACTACATACCATCAACAAAAGGATTTAAATTTTAGATAAACCATTGATATGAAAGAGAATAAACATTACAACTTCGTCTATCTTACAAACACGCCATCATTCTATAAGGTAAACTTGTGTAATGAAATAGCAAAGACACATTCACTGCTTCTTGTATTGTATGGTTATGGTTCTGAGGCTGTTAACAAAGACATGTCAAAATCTTCATCATATAAATTTGATGTAGCATTCCTGCATGAAGGTGACTCGCACAAACGAAACAAAGTAAAGACATTTTTCCGTCTTATATCACTAATGAGAACTATCACTTTCGACAAAGTGCTTTACGCAGGTTGGGAAACGATGGAGTATAATATTTATAGTTTCTTCATTCCGCGCAAGAAGAATGTTGTAATTTGCGAGTCAACAATATGGGAATCCAAATTCAACGGTTTAAAAGGATGGGTAAAGAAACGGATAATAAATAGGATGGGTGCTGCACTGCCGTCCGGACAGCCGCACAAGGAGCTCTTTACATCAATCAATTTCAATGGCACAATAAATGTCACAGGCAGTGTCGGTATAATGAACAAAGGTGAGCGTAAAGAAACAGAACCAAACACCCCCATTAGATATATATACGTTGGTCGTCTAATTGATTTGAAGAATGTCAGGATGCTTGTTGAAACATTCAACAAAAACGGGAAGCCGTTGACTATTGCCGGGCAAGGAGTGCTTGAAGAAGAGTTAAAAGCTAAAGCAAATAGCAACATAACCTTTACGGGATTTATAGATAACGAGAAACTTGGAAAACTATATCAAGCTCATGATGTATTTATACTTCCATCATATTATGAAGCATGGGGGCTTGTTGTGGAAGAGGCACTCTATTGGGGACTTCCAGTAATCGTAAGCAATAAGATTGGAAGTTATCCCGATATGGTAGAAGCATACAAGAGTGGAGAGATTTTTCAGTTAAGCAATAAGGATGGACTTGAAAAAGCAATTGAGAAAATAGAGAATAATTATAACGAATATAAGAAAAATGTAATGTCTATTGATTGGACAGAAAGGGATATGACCCAAATTAGAGCATACACCTCATTGTTCAAATAGAAATATATAGTTTGTCAAAACTTCAAAAAGTTAATTAAATGTTCGATATTGGTTTTTTGAACATAATAGGTAAGGATTTATTATGCCCAAACTTCTTCAAATAAATGCAGCACTCAACAGAGGTTCTACAGGTAGAATCGCCGAACAGATAGGTATGCTTGCCAAGGAGCAAGGTTGGAACGTATACATTGCTCACGGAGCAAGATACAAGGGCAAAAGCGCATTGCAGACAATACAGGTTGTAACTGAAAAGGAAGAGAAACTGCATGCATTAAAAAGCATGGCACTTGATGCGCATGGGCTTGGCTCAAGAAAGGCTACAGAGAAACTTATAGCAAGAATTAAAGAAATTAGTCCTGATATAATTCATCTGCACAATATTCATGGCTATTACTTGAACTACAAACTCCTTTTTGAATATCTTGCGACAATTGACACACCTGTAATATGGACGTTGCATGACTGCTGGACAATGACAGGACATTGTGCCCACTTTGACGCCATAGGTTGTGATAAATGGAAAACAGGATGCTACAACTGCCCACTGAAAAGAGAATATCCAAGATCTATACTACTCGACCGCTCGGCACATAACTATGCCATTAAAAAGGAACTTTTCAGTTCTTTGAAGAATGCAACCATAGTACCCGTTTCGAATTGGTTGGGAAGCATCGTAAAAGATTCGTATCTTGGCAATTACACCGTAAACGTTATAAACAACGGGGTTGACCTTGAAATATTCAAGTCTGTTGACTCAAGTAAATTAAGGAAAAAATTAGGAATTGGCAATAAAACAGTACTACTTGGGGTAGCAACTACATGGCATAACGAGAAAGGACTTAGAGAGTTTATACACTTGAGCGAGAACCCTGAATACCAGGTAATAATGGTTGGTGTTCCAACTGAAATAAATAAGAACCTTCCCAAAGAAATTATTGCCATTGAGCGTACTAACAGCCAACAAGAACTTGCCGAATACTACTCCATTGCTGATATGTTAGTAAACCCGACCTATAACGACAGTTTCCCCACAGTGAACCTTGAGGCACTCGCTTGCGGAACACCAGTTGTCACATTCCGCACAGGCGGAAGCCCGGAATCCATAACACCCGAAACGGGCATTGTTGTTGAAAAAGGCGAATTTGAACAACTAGTCAACGCAATAGAAACTGTACGGGAAAAAGGCAAGGCACATTACTCTGCAGCCTGTCGTGAACGCGCTGTTGCGCTTTATAACAAAGACGACCGGTTTATGGAATATATGAACCTATACTGCACACTTATAGAAAAAAACAAATAGAGCCACGTATAATAAAAGAAAACAAACAATAAATGGACATTTTCTCTTTAAAGCATAAGAAAAGCAATAAGAAGCAGGTTTGATATGAACCTGCTTCTTCAATATTCTATCTTAGATACTCAATTGCTTCACAACTATCTCGGCAATACGGTCCTGAATATACGCATCAGTAGCTCTTGACGGATGCCAGCCATAGGTAACGCCGTCAATCACCTCAGTGTCTTGAGCGTGTATCACTGAAACTTGTGCGCCTGTAACAGAATGAATCTGGTTTTTACTGAAGCCAATATTTTTATCAAGTTCAATCAGTCCAAATCCCCATTTATCCCTCAAACGCCTTATGCTGTCATTGAACACTGTGCGTGAGTCATGCCAGTGAGTCATACACACCACCTTGCAGGGCTTTCCACATTGTGTACCGTACCATTTGGATTCGGGGTTATCCTTTGCTGCGTAACATTCAGCAGCATATTTCTTTAGCACATAATCATAAGCCTGCGAATAGGACATTGAGGTAGAGACCTCATAATCAGAATAATTCTCCTGCAAATCAATATCATCACACACATCCTGATTATGAACGTGCATAATAAGCAATGTATCAAAATTCTCAAATTCTGCCTTTGAATAAAGAGCACCGTTGTGCATCTTCACAGCCGTATGCCTTATGCTCTCTCCGCTAACAGCCTTGTTATAATTTCGCGCATTCAAAGCATCGCAAACCTTTGAAAACCATTTGTTTTCGTTATAAGCAAAAGATGCGCCAGTCAGTAAAATACCCCCACTAACAAATTCACTTTCATTGTTGTTTACCCGAACCTCCAAATTAGAGATTCTTTCATCCTGTACCTTATCGTAAGCAAAGACTGGTATCGGGTTATAAGGAATAAAAATGTCTATTTCATCTGTACCCTCATATACCATTGCTCTTGTAGCGTCATAGGGGTGCTCAAGGTTGCTTTGTGACTGCAACAAGACACGATAATAGGCAACAGATTCATCAGTTGGAGTATAACCTACTGTAACATAACCATCACCCAGCGTTGGACTCTCAGACGGCTTTATAGAATCCCTACCTAAATAGACATCGGAACTATCAAACTTCGCAATGAATATGGCAACTGCAATATTCTCCAACGTAGAATGCTGAAAAGTAGAGACGTCTTTGATTGTATATGCCTTGCCAATCTCCAAATAAAGTCTGTTAGAGAATATACCATACGCGTTTGCAATCAACTGTCCTTCTGACAAAGAATACCCCGTTAGCAAGTCGTTTGAATTAAGCATGTTAAAAGATTTATATTCTACGCTATCCGCCATGATACATAATTCAGATAATCCAGCAATAGCCTCCACCTTCTCCCTTACATCACTGCTGAGTTTCTGTGCTGTAATTGAATTATCCTGAATGTCGGTAGTTGTGGCTGCGCCAAGGTCTACCCAGCTACCCCACTCTATGCCTGTATTTCCCCGTCCCGTACGCGTCTTGTAGCTGAAGGTGCTGTCTACATTAAGTGCATACTTAAACTGGCTGACGCTCCTTACCTGCCCTGTGGCGCCTGCAACAGCGTAGTTGTTGATGACAACCATAACAAATGCCTCGAAGAATGAACTGCCGTTGGTGTAGACACCGCTGTAGATACCATTTCCAATAAAGTTGTTTAGCGATGTCACCTGCCCCACCTCTATGTTCTGCTGCAGCTTGCCCCATGGTTCCCAGCCGCTGCCGCCGGCAAGCATATTGGTGCTTTGCGCCCTGCCTGTCCTTATATACACATCGCCATCGCCGCCTGTGCGGTTGCTGAGTGAAAGTATCTGGGTTATGCACTTGTCATCGCTTTCACCTGTACCTGTAATTGAGCTGTTGAGCACTGTCAGGCGGGCACTGATGGTGTGCCCTGGCGCGCTGTTCTCAATGGGCAGGCCGTCGCTGGCATTGAGACGCTCGCCTGTGATGTTATAGACGCCTGCTGTGACAAAGCTATCGATGCACGATACGGAATCCCATTCAACTGTGGTACCGACGCTGGAACTAGCCTGTTCCCACTCGCTCCATACATGTTCATTGCCATTGTGGGAACGGATACGGCTACAGGCAACCTCCTCGCCTAATGAATGCGGCACGCAACGGAGTATCTGTTTGATTTTCTTGTTTCCGGTGTGTGTTCCTTTCTGCTCGGATGTCTCTACCGTCATAATTGCTGTGTCATCGGCTGCAAAGAGGAACGGCAAGCCAAGTGAGCCGTCATCATCGGACACAGTTATCCTGAATCGGCCGTTCCACTCAAAGCCGTCGAGTGTAGCAGTGGGCGGCATTGGGACTTCATTGCCATCCTCCAGCTTCCAACATTTGATTTTCATTGTTGTGTTTTTCATAGTTGCTTTTGGTTATAGTTGTTTTTTTGTTTGTTTTTGACATAAGTACATAAGAACATAAGGTTTCAAGCAATAACGGTGAAAACACCGCAAGTGGAACTTTGCGACAAGTAACAGGCAAGGCTGTAGCAATGGATAAACCAGTTTTTTCAATTGCGCCAGCATTGGTTGTTACGGTAGCGGAAACCGCAGGTTTCCATTTATTTTCACCATGTACACTAGGTATTAAATTTCTTTTGTCCTTTTGTCCTTCTGTCTTTCTTTCCTTTTGTTATTTCATTTGTTTTGTTTCCATTGGGCGGGCTGACCCCGCCCCTACGGTAGAAATGACA
>JAFXGX010000031.1 GCA_017536695.1 Bacteroidaceae bacterium
AGACCCTTGTTTTGAACAAACATTTCGCACTCCCTCAAAGTAAAAGGTTGAAGGGCTATGCGCTGCGTTACACGATTATGAAGACCTCCGTGGTCATTAATAACCTTATTGATAATCCATGAAGTTGCGGAACCACAAATAATTAAAACTATATCCTTTCGAGCAGATGCCCAACCATTCCAAAAATGCTCAAAAGCAGATAGAAAATTTGAACGTGGGGTATCCATCCAAGGAAGTTCATCGAGGAAGACAATCTTCTTTTCATCAGTAGAATTCTTCAAATAGTGTGAAAGCAAACTGAACGCCTCTAACCAAGATTGCGGTATCGGACAGTCATCATAACCAGCATCACGAAGTGAAATAGCAAAACTAAACAACTGGTCCTTGGTCTTACCTTTTGCCAAACCCGTATGCTGGAATGTAAACTTATAACCAAAAGTCTCACGTATGAGATAGGTTTTACCTACACGTCTACGACCATAGACTGCGATTAATTCTGAATACTCAGATGCTGCCGCAGAAAGCAATATTTTCTGCTCTTCTTTTCTACCGATTATCATAACTAATGAGTTTTGTTTACGCAAAAATAAGACAAAAACTTTATATAACGCGCCAAATCTATGAAAAATATTGCGATTTGGCGGATTATGACATATTTTTCACAAGAAAACATCGGTTTGGTTTCATTTAGTTGACAACAGTTGGCGATAATACGACAGAAAAATCGTACCTTTGCACTGCGTGCGAAAGCAGGCTGCACTCATTGCGAAATGCTCAAACAAGTTTTGCATCTCACTCGTTTGCACAGCCTTTGCATATAGAAAAAGAAGTGAACTTCTGGATGGGAAAGCCACGAGTAAGCGAGCAGGCAGATGCTTGCATATGCATGCAGCGAGCGAGAGTGGGTTCGTGAAACAAATTCAGTTTTTCCATGACTCAAGAGAACGAACGTTGGAACGGCAAAAATGGCGGATTTTCTACCGCCTAGAAGGTGAAAAAAGGTTCTCTACCGTTTTAAACGTAAGACTCTCATAATTAAACAGTTCTACATGTTGCATCGGAAAAAGAGCATCAGATAATTAAAACATAATCATTGGTGTCACATAAGAAACAGGGACACTAATGATTATTTTTTTTAAAAAAAACGAATCATCGGCGAACAAAACAGGCTTCTTGGATGTTAATATTGCAAGATGCAGGAAACACAAAAAGATAGAACCGTGGAGAAGAGTGACATCAACGAAAAGCTGCTGGCGATGGAACGCGAGCTGTTCATGTATGCAAAAGCATTGACTCATGAAGAGAACAGGGCCGAGGACCTGTTGCAGGAGACCAACTTGAAGATACTTATCTCGCATGAGAGTTTTAAGGGCGGGTCAAAGTTCAGGAACTGGGCAAAGAAAATAATGCTCAACTCATTCCTCAACAACATCAAGCACGAGGAGAAGGTCTGCGTTGTGGAGGACTACAACAACTACTACCACGACATGATGTACATGCCTGAGCGTAGCGACATAGCAAATGAGACGCATGACATTTACTACGCTATTGACAAGCTGCCCGATGACTGGAGCAAGATGATGAGACTGTTGATGACCGGACACAAGTATGATGAGATTGCATCAAAGCTCAACATCCCTGTAGGAACGGTCAAGAGCCGAATCTTCAATTCAAGGGAAATACTCAAGAAACAGCTGAAGGAGTACCTTGAATGAGATGCCATTGTTTCCCGACAATCATCAAGGTATCCCTTTCAGCCATTATACGCTAAACAGCCAATAAGGCAAAGCCGGTAATATATTTATCGGTTCCTTGCATTATTGTCATATCTATCCGTGGTCTTTGAGGGGAGCCTCCAAAATAGTCAGCACACACTGTTTTGTTATCCAACACTTTGTAATGGTTCAGATAATCGCCACTTTAATCACACCGTCTATTTTATTCTCAAAGATGCGGTACAGATGCTGCTCATTGTTACGCGAACAATGGCATCGGTAGGTTCAACAAGTGTAGGCTTCGGTTTCTCCACCAAAGCGAACTTTCCTTTTTCTATGTATGTGTATGCTAGCATAAACTTGTAATATTTTCTTTGTTTACAGAGCTGCTATAATTCATTAATTACCCTTTGGAGTTGCTCTAAAAAACCGGCGCCATGCCCGCCATCCATTTGTACATGGTGAAACTGAAAGGATATGGGCAATGTGGTACAGAACCAATTACGGCGATACCGTCCCCACATGACCATTGGATTGCAGAACTTGTCGGTATATTGGTTTACAATGCTGTCGAGTTCCGTCCCTGTCATTGCGGATGTTCCCACAATCATACTATCCTCAAGGAATGAACTCTTGCACTGTGTGGCTGCCTGTGCTGTCAGCCTGTTGTATTCCTTGGCGAATTGTTCGGCATCATCGGTATATGCAATATCGCAAGAATTGATACCCCCTTTGCTGTTGTTTACAATAACGTTTATTGCAATGCTGTCGTATTTGAAGAGTTTCTCTTTTTCGGGTAGGATATAGAACTCTTTTATGTTGCTTGCAGCCTTTCCAATGCACCAACATAACAGGGCATTGAATTTGATTCCACGTCTCTTACTTGCCCTGAGCAACTTGGTTACATTGAATGTTTTTGTCAATGTAACCATTGGCATAGGAGAGGTCATCCAAAGCGAGAAGGCTTCGGCACGTGTGGTTTCTTGAGGAGCTATTTCTATTTTCATATTATTATAGTCTTACTGTTTTAATTATGTGATAATATAGGTGCTGGCGGTTAATTTAGAGTTCCCTAGTCGCTTATTTTTTATATCATCAACATGATGCACCCTTCTGCCTTTGTGAAAATTTGACAGATTCGAATATTCATATAGTTCTTCCATGAGTATCGTATCTATCATAATAATATTTACTATTAAAATACATAATATTCAATATACAGGTATTTACAACAAATGTACTTTATTTCCGGTTACAATAGTTGCTTTTCAAAAGAAAAAACGACTTTGATTTCACGAATTTGTTCCCGCTCGGCAAAACAAGTAAACTTTCTTTGCTCTCACTTACTCGCAACTTCACTTTAATCCCGTACTAATATTATACACCTGGCAACCGCATCCAGCCATTATACACTACAGCATCGCACAAGACAAGAATCTGTAATATTTTACGGACTTTTTGCCTTATTGTCATATCAATTCGTTATCTTTGTGCTAAAGCGCAAACACAGTCTGTACTCGCTGTAAAACAGATATACAAAACAGGATATTATGAGCCGTAAAAGGATTTATTTTGACATGGATGGCGTGCTGGTCGACTTTGAGTCGGGTGTAGCCAAGTTAAGTGATGAGTTAAAGGAGGAGTACAAAGGACGCATCGATGAGGTTCCCGGACTGTTTACCCTCATGGAGCCCGCGCCTGGCGCCGTGGAGGCCGTACAGCTGTTGGCAAAACACTTCGACGTATATATCCTCTCTACATCGCCATGGAACAATCCCACCGCTGCAAGCGACAAGATTGAATGGGTCAAGAAGTACATGAACAGCATATTCCACAAGCGCGTGATAATAACCCACCACAAGGAGTTGCTATTGGGCGACTACCTCATTGATGACCGCAGCAAGAACGGTGCCAGCGAGTTCAAGGGAGAATGGCTGCAGTTCGGTTCGGAGCAGTTCCCCGACTGGGACGCTATACTCAACTACCTTCTGTTGTAACCACAAACAACAACCTACCCGGACTTTCATTATGAACATAGCGGAAAAGAATCTTATAATCACCGATGGGGACCTTGATGTAGAGGTTGCCGTTTATGCAATGGTAAACGAGTTCTATGAGTTGGTTATTGAGTACTGCCACAATGATGACATTTCGCCTTACAGGAGTTTCAAGAGGTCGGCGACCGTGGAGAGGGAAGAGACCCGCGAAATGGCCAAGCAGCTGAACATAAAGGTCGAGGATTTACCGAAAAGGATATACGAAGAGTGCGGTGTATCGTACGGAAGCACTCCGTCACATGCTGAAACTGTTTTTCAGGAAACTTTGGATTTCATACTTGACTGCGGCGCAAGATACGAACTAAAGTAGGCAAACCCCAACGGGGCGAAACTTTACAGCACAGGCTGTCAGGCCTGTGGGAAAGGCGCAAACTTGTGAATATGTAAACAAACAATACCAACAAAACCAATAGCCAATGGGAACCCCGACATTGAAAGAGCCGAGCGCGAGCAAGTTCGCCACAGGCAAAACCGAATATCCGCCAATGCATACATGTGAGTAAGGTGTTTCACAATTAATAATACATTCACAATGATTGTCATTCTATATTTGCACTGTCATTGACTCGTTTTGCTTTTCGCAACCCAAACGGCATAACCTACTGCTATGCTACGTTTGACCTGTTGCTGCAAAACTCGCCGATAACAAAACGTTGTTTTGTCATTCTGACGACAGAAAGGAGGAAGAATCTCATAAGAAACGATGAAGAGATCTTTCACTTCGTTCAAGATGACAAGTCCTATATATAATATATCACACCTATCAAACATTCTATGGAAATAAACCAACCAGCAGCAAAGTTTCAGGATATATCAATCGCACCTATGCACACCACAGAGCATATTCTTAACCAGACAATGGTTCGTATGTTCGGGTGCGAGCGCAGCCGTAATGCTCATATCGAGCGCAAGAAGAGCAAGTGCGACTATACCCTGCCCTGCGCACCTACAGAGGAGCAGATTGCAGAGATTGAGGAGCGTGTAAACGCAGTCATTGCACAGAATATGCCTGTAAGCATTGAGTTCGTGACGCGCAACAATGTTCCCCAGGAGGTTGACCTCGGGAAACTCCCGGCAGATGCCAGTGACACGCTGCGCATAGTGCGTGTGGGTGACTACGACGTCTGCGCATGCATTGGGACACATGTGGAGAATACAAGCGAAATCGGCAACTTCCGCATCATCAGCCACAGCTATGAGAACGGCACACTGCGTCTGCGTTTCCGACTCGCGTAAAAGAGCATAAGAGAGCCGGCCGATAATCAGGTGAAGCATGCTGGTTTTTCGGTATTTTTTTATAAATTTGCATCTCGGAAACAATAGCATGCATGTTCAATAAAAGAGAAACGATATTCACGACAAGGAGTTGCGGTACATTGGAAGAGATGTGCCATGACATTCTTGTACAGGCAAGCGGAGAAAGATTGCTGAAAATAGCCTTTTTCTGCGGTGCTTCCAATGACAGCGAATATCTTGAAATACTGGGCACGTTGCGTTCGGCTGTTGACTGTTTTTTCCCAACTGACAAGCCTCTTGTCAGCTACATTGCCCAAAAACCCGGAGATTCTCAGCTTGCTGCCGAGGCTATATATCTTACCGACACGGGGGCCAGCATTGAGCATCATGAGCGCTACATATTACTGAGTGACGGCACATGCAGAGAGATTATTACCGAGGGCATCGTGCCTCATGACATATCAATGACCGCCTTTGAGCAGTCAATGGAGATATTCTCGACAATAGGCGACATTCTTAGGAGCAACGGTTTCGTGCCAAGCGACATTTACCGCCAGTGGAACTACATACAGCATATCACGGCCGGCAATGACGGCAGTCAGAACTATCAGGAGTTCAACGATGCACGTTCTATCTTCTATGCCGATGCCGACTGGAGCAACGGTTACCCGGCAGCGACAGGCATAGGCACCGGTGCAGGAGGAATAATGGTTGAGCTATGTGCCACCAAAGGCTACAATGCTCCCAACAAGCCCATTGACAATCCGTTGCAGATTGCAGCCCACAACTACTCGCAGAAAGTGCTTGACGGCAAGGTCGTGGAAATGTTGAACGAAAAGACAACGCCCAAATTCGAAAGGGCACGCATACTTGGCACTAAAATCTTCATATCGGGTACAGCCGCCATAAAGGGCGAGAGCAGCGACATGAGCAACGACACCGTAGAGCAAGCCTCAATAACAATGGAAATAATGAACAGGCTCATCGCCGCGGACAATATTCCGGTGGCAAACAACGGTGCACAATATGAGCTTCTGCGCGTGTATGTCAAGAGAGAAAGAGATATCCCAGCCACACGTTCCTACATGGATGGGCACTACCCCGCCGTTCCAAAGCATTATCTCGTAGCAGACATATGCCGACCCGAACTCCTCATTGAGATTGAAGGCGTGGCGCACATTTGAGTGGCACACACGACCCAACCTTTTCAAACCACAACAAACAGACACCTTTATGAAATTCAAAAAGACCATTCTGATGACAGCATTATCATTGGCTCTGTGCGGTTGCTCTACGCAGCAGCCCAAGGAGCAGGGCAACCCGTTCTTCAGCGAGTTCAACACACCTCACGGCATTGCACCTTTTGCCGACATTACCATAGAGCACTACCGCGAGGGCATGCTCAAAGGCATGGAGGAGCAGAAAGCCGAGATTGAGGCTATAATCAACAATCCCGAAGAAGCGACATTCGAGAACACAATCGTTGCTTTGGACCAGAGCGGACAGTTGCTGCGCAAGGTACGCGGCACGTTCAGCCCGCTGTCGAGCAGCAACTCAAACGATGAGTTCAGAGCATTGCAGAAGGAGATGTCACCGCTATCATCGGCACACAACGATGACATTTACTTGAACGAGAAACTCTTCGCCCGCGTAAAGAGCGTGTACGACTCAAGAGAATCACTCAACCTCACTGCCGAGCAGGCAAAGGTTCTCGAGAACATATACGACCGCTTTGTGAACAGCGGTGCCGAACTGAACGATGCCGAGAAGGCAAGACTGCGCGAGTTGAACAAGGAGATTTCAATGCTCCAGCTCGAGTTCTCGCAGAACCTATTGCACGAGACAAACAACACATTCGTTGTTGCCGAGAGCCTTGATGAACTGAAAGGATTGCCACAGGCAAACATCGACGCAGCAGCCAAAATGGCCGAGGAGAACGGTCAGCCCGGCAAGTGGATGTTCAACATGCAACGTCCCAGCTGCAACCCTGTGCTGCAGTATTGCAAGAACCGCGAACTGCGCCGGAAGGTATACGAGGCATACTACAACCGCGGTAACCAGAACAACGAGCATGACAGCAAGGAAATCTGTGCAAGGATTGTTGCATTGCGCCTTGAGAAGGCAAAACTCATGGGATATGAGAACTATGCACAGATGGCACTCAAGGACCGCATGGCAAGCACCCCCGAAGCGGTATACGAGCTTCTGATGCAGGTATGGGAGCCTGCTGTAGCCAAGGCAAAGGAGGAGATTGAGGACATACGCGCTGAAATCCGCAAGGAAGGAAAAGATTTCGAGCCCGAGGGTTGGGACTACATGTACTACCTGGACAAAGCAAAGAAAGCAAAATTCGCCGTTGACGAGGAGGAGATACGTTCTTACCTTGAGATAAACAATGTAATGCAGGGAATATTCCACGTAGCGAACAAGCTCTACGGCCTCACATTCAAGGAGGTTACCGCAGATGTCCCCGCATATGAACCCACAGCGAAGGCATTCGAGGTCATTGACCGCGACGGCAAACTGCTTGCAATCTTCTACAGCGACAACTTTCCGCGCGAGAGCAAGCGTGCAGGAGCATGGTGCACGTCGTTCCGTCCGCAGAGCTACAGGAACGGCGAGCGCATTATCCCCATAGTTGTCAACAGTTGTAACATGACACTCCCCAACAGCGAGGGCTATGCGCTGCAGAGCATCGACAATGTAGAGACCCTGTTCCATGAGTTCGGCCACGCACTGCACAACTTCATGCGCGACGTACAGTACAGCAGCGCAAGCGGCGTTGAGCGCGACTTTGTTGAGTTGCCATCGCAGATAAACGAACACTGGGCATTCGAGCCCGAGGTGCTTGCAGTTTATGCCAAGCACTACAATACAGGGGAGGTCATACCCATGGAACTTGTCGACAAGATTCAGGAGAGCGCCAAGTATGGCCAGGGTTTTGCCACAGTCGAGTATATCGCAGCATCGTTGAGCGACATGGACCTTCACGTGCTTACCGAGATTCCCGAGAATCTTAACGTAATGGATTTCGAGGCCGAAGGATTGGCAAAGCGCGGCATTCCCTCACAGATTATGCCACGTTACCGCATGACAAACTTCAGCCACACCATGGGCGGCGGCTACACTGCCGGCTACTACAGCTACATGTGGGCCGAGGTACTCGATGCCGACGCATTCGAGGCTTTTGCCGAGACCGGTGACATCTTTAACCAGGAGGTTGCTGCCAAATTCCGCAACCACGTGCTCACACCAGGCGGCATTGAGGACGGAATGACAATGTACAAGAAGTTCCGCGGCCGCGAGCCACAGATTGACGCACTGTTGCGAAACAGAGGATTCTGATTCCTGCAAAAGGAGATTACAATTAAGCAGAACAGCCACCGAAGTGGCTGTTCTGCTTAATTTATGCTAAATAAAAGCGCCACAAGAAACAAACGGCATATGCAAGGCATTATATAGTCAAGAACGGCACCGCAGCCGACGGACATTCAATAAGTCACTCCGCGAGAGACTGCGACCTGGTCAACACCTGCATCACATAGAGGTCGTCATTGCTCCTGTTCGGCTGCGGTCCGTTTGAAAATGATTGTCAAACAACTTAAAAACAAAGACCATGAGTATGCCAATGAAACATGGAGGACAGCACTGGATTCCAAGTATCTTCAACGATTTTTTCAACAACGAGCTTCTTGTCCGCAACAGCTGCACCGCACCTGCAATCAATGTCTTCGAGACAGAGAAGGAGTACAAGGTGGAGGTTGCAGCGGCCGGAATGTGCAAAGATGATTTCAAGATAAGTATCGACGGTGAGAATGACCTCACCATAACGATGGAGAAGAACTGTAATTGTGGCTGCGACAGCAAGGAGAAGGAAAAGGAGAACGCAGGAAAGGGATGCAGCACAGAGAAAGGCTGCGACACCAAGGACGAGAAGGAGGAGTGCAAAGGACGTTACATACGCCGCGAGTTCTCATACAGCAAATTCCAGCAGAAACTCATCATGCCCGAGAACGCCGATACAGCCAAAATTGAGGCAAAAGTGAAGCATGGAGTACTTTGCATACGCATTCCGAAGAAGATGAATGCACCACAGGAAAAGACAGCAAGAGTAATTGAGATTGAATGAAAAGCTATCAATATCAAGGCAATAGATTTATTGTCTTGATATTTTATTATCAACTACTCACAGAGAATTAGAGGAGCATTGAATAAATGAAGAAAGCACTTATTACAGGAGTCACAGGACAAGACGGTTCTTTCTTGTCAGAATTTCTAATCGATAAAAATTATGACGTACATGGCACCATACGACGTTCATCGGTTGACTACCGCGAGCGAATAGCGCACCTTGAAGGACATCAGCAGTTTCACTTGCACTATGCCGACCTTGGCGATTCAATGAGCCTGGTACAGGTCATAGGCAAGGTGCGCCCCGATGAAATATACAATCTGGCGGCACAAAGCCACGTACAGGTAAGTTTCGACTCTCCGGAGTTCACTGCCAACATTGATGCGACAGGTGTCCTGCGAGTACTTGAGGCAGTACGCCTTTGCGGACTGGCTGAAACATGCCACATATATCAGGCATCGACATCAGAGCTGTACGGCAAGGTCGAGGAGGTTCCACAGAACGAGAACACTCCATTCCATCCTTACAGTCCGTATGCTGTTGCCAAACTGTATGGCCACTGGATAGTCAGGGAGTACCGCGAGGCTTATAACATGTTCTGCTGTTCAGGAATCCTGTTCAACCACGAGAGCGAGCGTCGCGGAGAGACATTCGTGACACGCAAGATTACCTTGGCAGCAGCCCGCATCGCCCAGGGCAAGCAGGACAAACTCTATCTGGGCAACCTCTCATCGTTGCGCGATTGGGGATATGCAAAGGATTATGTTGAGTGCATGTGGCTCATGCTGCAGAACGACAAGCCCGAGGACTTTGTAATTGCCACAGGCGAGCAGCACTCGGTACGCGAATTCTGCTACCACGCGTTCAAGCATGCAGGTATTGAACTTGAATTCATTGGAGAGGGAGCTGATGAGAAAGGCATAGACAAGGCTACAGGCAAGGTCCTTGTTGAAGTCTCTCCCGATTTCTACCGTCCTACCGATGTTGTCAATCTTTGGGGTGACCCGACGAAGGCGCGTAAAGAACTCGGGTGGAATCCACAGAAAACGACCTTCGAGCAGCTTGTAAAAATCATGGTAGAGTCGGATATGGCTAAAGTAGCCGTAGAGAAAGCTGGAGAAAAGGTCCGCACCAACCTCGCAGAGTTCCTTGAGCGCGGTATCGTAAAATAAACATATTGAACGGTCATGGATAAAGATTCAAAAATATATGTAGCAGGACACCGCGGAATGGTAGGCTCCGCCATTGTGCGCGAACTGCAGCGTCAGGGTTACACAAACATAATAACACGCACGCACAGCGAGCTTGACCTGTGCCGTCAAGAGCAGGTTGAGCAGTTCTTTGCCACCGAGAGGCCTGAATATGTTTTCCTTGCAGCTGCCAAGGTCGGCGGAATCATTGCCAACCACACAGCCCTCGCCGATTTCATGTACGACAACATTATGCTCGAGATGAATGTAATCAATGCGGCATGGCGCAACGGATGCAAGAAACTGGAATTCCTTGGCTCATCATGTATATATCCGCGCATGGCACCTCAGCCCATGAAGGAGAGTTGCCTGCTGACATCGGAACTTGAGCCGACAAACGAAGCGTATGCGCTTGCGAAGATTTCGGGGCTCAAATACTGCGAATACCTGAACCGCCAGTACGGAACTGATTTCATAAGCCTTATGCCTACAAACCTGTATGGTCCCAACGACAACTACCACCCCACTCACAGCCATGTGCTGCCAGCACTTATACGCCGTTTCCATGAGGCTAAGGAGAATGGGACAAACGAAGTAGTATGTTGGGGTGACGGAACACCTATGCGCGAGTTCCTGTATGTCGATGACCTTGCAAACCTTTGCGTATTCCTCATGAACAATTACAGCGGCAACGAGACTGTAAACGCAGGCACGGGGAAAGAGGTTTCAATAAAGGAACTCACTGAAATTGTGGCACGTGTTGTTGGCTACAGAGGAGAAATCAGATGGGACACCACAAAGCCCAACGGCACACCCCGTAAGCTGCTCGATGTATCGAAGAGCGCGGCTCTTGGATGGAAATACAAGACTGAGCTTGAAGATGGCATCAAGTTGGCATATGAGGATTTCCTCAATAACCCTATGCGTGCAGAAAGATAAACGATTCCACAAGAGATTGGATATAAATCAGAAAGGTGTTGCGTTACACGCAACACCTTTCTGATTTATACAAAAACTGCATTTTCATTCGTACAGGAAGAACTGCGGACGGCCATAGAGACGGAAATCCTTGATGCAGCCAGGCAGGTTCACATCGCGCATGCAGATGCGGAAACCCTTAACAGTGCGTATGTTGCCAAGGTCGATGATAAGCTGATGCGGCAGAGCCTTGACATCCTTCTTCCATGCTGAATGCCAGTATGTCGACTCATCGCCGTCAATCACATCCTCGGCCACGCCTTCGCCGAGTGCCTCTGTGTTGGTGTGTACAATCTCCCACTTCTTCTTGTCGATAGGGTTGCCGTTCTCATCAAGCAGCTCTACCTCACAGATACATGAGTTCTTGCCGTCATATGTACTCTGTATATCTATGCATAGATGACGCAGTGTCTTCATGCCGTCAAAGGTAAACTCCTGCCAGCCGGTCTTCTTCTCGACAGTACCCTTGAAGATTCCGTCGAACTCGTCGAGGATGGGGACACGGTTATACTTGCGTGATGTCTTGAAGGCATTCTTGTCAGGACCGAGGACATTGAGGATAGGCCTGTCGACACCGCAAAGCGAACGCTTGCCAGTAGCTTCCATCTCAAAGACGACAATTTCGTTCTCGCCCTCCTTCATCCATGGAGCCGGCAGATAGATTGTCTGCTGAGGACCGATGCCCCAGAACTTTCCGAGTGAACGGCCGTTTACCCATACGGCACCCTTACCCCAACCGGTCATGTCGATGAATGTATCGCCTACCTTGTCAATTGTGAATGTACCGCGATAGAAGCCAGGCAGGTTACCCTCGTAGCGCATCTTGGGGAACACGAACTTGTCGACCTCGGCACGATGGAGAGGAAGCGATGTTATTGTCCATCCCTTGAGTTCCTCGCCAGCCAGAGTAACACCCTTTGTTATACCCTTGAGGTTGTTTACAAGATCCTTGCCGTAATTTACACGTCCTCCGTTCTCTACAAGAATCTCAAGCACAGAGTTCGGTTCTAAAACCTCTATCTCGATAGAGTTCTGGTGGAATCGTCGGTCGATGCTGCCGACAACCTTGCCGTTGAGCACTACGACTGCATAGTCGCGCAGTTCATCAATGACCAGCTTGCCCTTTACAGGCTCGGCAACTGTTGTCTCATAATGGATGTATCCGTAATCCTGGTTCATATCCTCCATGGTAAGAGTCTTTTCCGACTCCACACGTTCGCCGAATGCAACGGAGAGAGGAGCCCATTCGGTAAGCTCGACCTCGGCAAATGTGGTTGTCGGGTTGTCGGCCGGAACAGGAGGGAGTGTTACACCCTTGGGGAGATTCTTCTGAATTACCTCGCGGAAAGCATGATACTTGGGATATGCATTGCCATACTCGCCGAGCGGTGCATCATAGTCATAACTTGTAGGCTGTGGCTCATATGAACCGTTGTTGGTATTGGCACCGTTGGTATATGCGAAGTTTGTTCCGCCATGGAACATATATATGCTGACAGATACATCATGGCTAAGCATCCAGTCGAGCTGCTCGGCAGGACGCTGGTAGTCGACAGCCGAATGCGGCAATCCCCATACGTCGAACCATGCGGGATAGAACTCAGCAACGAAGTATGGACCACCCGGATAGAAACGGTCGATTGATGTCATGATATCCTCGCCTACGGCACCGTTCACAGTCGGGAGGATGCCCGGGATGTAGCCGTTTGGCATCTGGCCAGAGCCGTCACATGTCATCAGGGGCACGTTGAAGCCCGCATTCTTTATCATCTCGGCGAGTTTGCCAAGATATACCTTATCATCGCTGTAGGAACCGTACTCGTTCTCGACCTGAACCATGATGATGTTGCCTCCATTTGTTACAGTGTGAGGAGCAAGTTCCTTGCCAAGAGCATTCAGGTAGCGCTCGCATGCTGCGAGGAACTCTGGGTTATCGCTGCGCCATTTTAGAGTGCTGTCTTTCTGCAACCAATAGGGATATCCGCCGAAGTCGAACTCGGCACATACATACGGACCGGGACGCAAAAGCACAAAGAGACCCTCTTCGGCTGCAATCTCAACAAAGCGGGCAATATCGGCCTGTCCCTCAAAATTGAACTCTCCCGGCTGTGGCTCATGAACAGCCCAGAAGACATATGCCGAGACTGTATTCAATCCCATAGCCTTGGCACGCTGCATACGGTCACGCCAATACTCTACCGGAATACGCGGATAGTGCATCTCGCCACAGATGAGCTGAACCTTTTCGCCGTCATAAAGGAACTTGCCGTCCTTTATCTCGAACGTGTGCTTCTCCTTGCTGCAGGATGCGACTCCCAGTGCCAAGGCAAGCGCCAATAAGATGATAATCTTTCTCATAACAGTTATTTATGGTTAGCAATGTTATATAAATATATAAATAAGGTAATTTTTGATAAAGATAGTCAAATCCGCCATTATATAAAACATAGCACTCCTTTTTTTTGATACTTGCCGGGAAAAGACAACAAAAGGGGCCTCACCATTGTGAGACCCCTTCATATTTAGGCTTTGTTTGCCCCAAATTACTTAGCAGCGATAACGCGAGCCATCTCACAAACCTTGTTTGAGTAACCCCACTCGTTGTCATACCAAGAAACAACCTTAGCGAAGTTAGCATCGAGAGAGATACCAGCCTTAGCGTCGAAGATTGAAGTGTTGGCGCAACCACGGAAGTCTGTAGAAACAACAGCGTCCTCTGTGTAGCCGAGGATACCCTTCAACTCGCCCTCAGAAGCCTCCTTCATTGCAGCGCAGATGTCAGCCATTGTAGCCTCCTTCTCCAATACAACAGTAAGGTCAACTACAGAAACGTCAGAAGTAGGAACGCGGAATGCCATACCTGTGAGCTTACCGTTGAGAACAGGAAGAACCTTACCTACTGCCTTAGCAGCACCTGTTGAAGATGGGATGATGTTCTCAAGGATACCGCGACCACCACGCCAGTCTTTCTTTGAAGGACCGTCAACAGTCTTCTGAGTAGCTGTTGCAGCGTGTACAGTAGTCATCAAGCCCTTAACGATACCGAACTTGTCGTTCAATACCTTAGCGATAGGAGCCAAGCAGTTAGTTGTACAAGAAGCGTTAGAGATGATGTCCTGACCAGCGTATGTTGTGTGGTTTACACCGTACACGAACATAGGAGTGCTGTCCTTTGAAGGAGCTGACATGATAACCTTCTTTGCACCAGCGGTGATGTGCTTGCGAGCTGTCTCGTCTGTCAAGAAGAAACCTGTAGACTCAACAACAACCTCAGCACCTACCTCGTCCCACTTCAAGTTAGCAGGATCCATCTCAGCTGTCAAACGGATTCTGTTACCGTTTACTACCAAGTAGTTGCCATCAACCTCAACTGTACCGTCGAAACGACCGTGTACAGAGTCGTAACGCAACATGTAAGCCAAGTAATCAGCATCGAGAAGGTCATTGATACCTACAACCTGAATGTCGTTGCCGAAATTCTTCACTGCAGCACGGAATACCATACGGCCGATGCGACCGAAACCGTTAATACCAAGTTTAATCATTTTCTTAAAAATTTAATTAAAACGTTTATAATTAAAAAAACTCTCGTAATTCTTTTATCAAATGGCCGATACAATCAACCACAATTACAATATTCAGCAGCCCTGCACGCCACAAGCACCAACGCCATTATCAACAGCACGAATATCATTTTTGCCTTTTTCATACTTCGCCTACTAAACATCAATGCAAATTTAACAAAATGTTTTTAGATACAAAACAAATAACTGCCTAAAAATATAAAAAAAGAACTTTTCCTCCTATTTAATATTACTTTGCGGCCGCCGAAAACAAAAGATGGGAGCAAGCACAGATTTTTTCAATTATTTTTACTATCTTTGCGCTGAAGCGCGAAAATAGGCTGCACTCGCTGTGAAAAACGTTGAAACAAGTTTCATGTTTCTTGCTTGTTTGCAACTATCTTTGCGCTGAAGCGCGAAAATAGGCTGCACTCGCTGTGAAAAACATTGAAACAAGTTTCATGTTTCTCGCTTGTTTGCAACTATCTTTGCAATCATTAATAAAACACGCTGTTCCGACAGGGAACACAGAGCAAGAGTTTAACTTAAAATAAGAATATATTATGGGATTCCTTAAAGATTTTAAAGCCTTCGCAATGAAGGGCAATGTCGTAGACATGGCTGTCGGTGTAATCATCGGTGGTGCATTCGGTAAAATCGTCACTTCAGTTGTAAATGACATAATCATGCCTCCTATAGGTCTGCTGGTCGGCGGTGTAGATTTCAAGGATCTCAAGCTGGTTCTTCAGGCAGGTCAGGAAGAAGTCCTTAACGAGGCCGGCGAGGTAATTACCCCTGCCGTTGCCGAGGTTACTCTCAACTATGGCAACTTCCTGCAGCAGACATTCGATTTCCTCATCATCGCATTCTCTATCTTCTGTATCATCCGTCTCATAGCCAAGCTTGGCGAGATGACCAAGAAAGAAGAGGAGGCAGCAGCTGCAGCCGCAGCCCAGGCACCGGCTCCTGCACCAGAGCCAAGCGCTGAAGAGAAGCTTCTTACTGAGATTCGTGACCTCTTGAAAGAGAAGAAATAACAACGCGCACTAACGAGAGTGAGACCTTGCGGTTTCACTCTCGCTTTTTAATAATCTTTTTTTTACCAGCCATACACAATTATTAAGCATTTAGCGCTTGTAGAAAAAAAGAAAAAACACTATTTTCGCAACAAATAAAAAACCATTAATTATATCTGATATATGAAACAGGACATGATTGTTATTCTGGACCTCGGCAGTCACGAGAACACCGTACTTGCAAGAGCCATCCGCGCCCTTGGCGTCTACAGCGAAATCTATCCGCATGACATCACTGTAGATGAACTCAAGGCACTCCCCAATGTAAAAGGTATCATCATCAACGGCGGTCCCAACAACGTCATCGACGGTGTTGCCATTGATGTAAACAAAGAGATATACTCGGCAGGGTTCCCCGTCATGGCGGCAGGTCACGACAAGGCACTCTGCGACATCAGGATTGCCCAGATAGGCAACGACGTAGAAGAGGTGAAGGAGGCTGTCAAGGAGTTCGTTCTTGACACATGTAAGGCCGAGAAGAACTGGAACATGACCAACTTCGTGAACGACCAGGTAGAGCTCATCCGCCGTCAGGTAGGCGACCGCAAGGTACTGCTTGCCCTCTCAGGCGGTGTCGACAGTTCTGTTGTGGCTGCGCTTCTTTTGAAAGCCATAGGCAACAACCTTGTATGCGTTCACGTCAACCACGGTCTCATGCGTAAGGGCGAGAGCGAGGCTGTCATAGACGTATTCAGCAAGCAGCTATGCGCAAACCTTGTATATGTCGACGCTACTGACCGTTTCCTCGACAAGCTTGCCGGTGTTGCCGACCCTGAGCAGAAACGCAAGATTATCGGTGGAGAGTTCATCCGCGTATTCGAGGAGGAAGCACGCAAGCTTGACGGCATTGACTTCCTTGGCCAGGGTACCATCTACCCCGACATCGTGGAGAGCGGCACCAAGACAGCCAAGATGGTCAAGAGCCACCACAATGTAGGCGGTCTCCCCGAAGACCTGCAGTTCGAGTTGGTAGAGCCCATCCGTCAGCTCTTCAAGGATGAGGTACGCGCATGTGGTCTTGAGCTCGGCTTGCCATATGACATGGTATACCGCCAGCCATTCCCAGGTCCCGGTTTGGGTGTACGTTGCCTCGGTGCCATCACACGCGACCGTCTTGAGGCATTGCGTGAGGCAGACGCCATCCTTCGCGAAGAGTTCAAGATTGCCGGCCTCGACAAGACCGTATGGCAGTACTTCACCGTAGTGCCCGACTTCAAGTCAGTAGGCGTACGCAACAATGCACGTTCATACGACTGGCCAGTCATCATCCGCGCCGTCAACACCGTTGACGCCATGACAGCGACCATAGAGCAGATAGAGTGGCCCATATTGTTGAAGATTACCGACCGCATCCTGGCCGAAGTCCCCAACATCAACCGCGTCTGCTACGACATGTCGCCAAAGCCAAGCGCCACTATTGAGTGGGAGTAATAAAAGAAGAGAGCTTCGGCTCTCTTTTTTTATTACTCCTTCCGAAGCAATTACAAAGCAATGGTCACGCGTAGCATAGCCAAAGGTTATGCCGCGTGGGTTGCGGTCGCGAAGCGATTGTAATTGATTCAATGGGATGGCCCCGAAGGGGACAACTATTTTACTACAAGAACTGCCTATATAGAACATAGGAACAATAGTCGCACGCAGCGTGGATAAAAGTCACGCCACGCGGGGTGCGATTGCCGAAAACACCTGCCAACGAGTTAAAACCAAACTTGTTTGAGTTTTTACAACGAGTGCAGCAGTGTTTCAACAAAGTTAAAGGCAACAAAAGGTTGGTCAATGGGATGGCCCTGAAGGGGACAAAGACTATATTCCACAAAAGATGGAACCTCAAGGTTCCATCTTTTTATTACTCCTTCCGAAGCAATTACAAAGCAATGGTCACGCGTAGCATAGCCAAAGGTTATGCCGTGCGGGATACGGTTGCCACGGGCAACAATAAGTTGGTTCAATTATCGCGAAGCGATGATAGAGGCCATTGTTTAGCAATAGTCACGCGAAGTGTCGCAAAGTGACACCGCGTGGGTTGCGATTGTCAAAGACAAAAACAATGGACTCAATGGGATGGCCCCAAAGGGGACAAATCCTTACTATAAGAACTACCTTAAAATCACACGCAACGCTTCAGTTCTCCCTCTTTGATAAGAGGGAGAACCCGAAGGGGGAGGGAGTTCTTACGTGGTTACTCTGTACGCAACACAGCAAAATTTTGTTTTCACGAACCCACTACCGCTCGGCAAAGCAAGTAAACTTTCTTTGCGCTCGCTTAATCGTGGCTTTCCAATGTTAGTGTTAGCACAGTTCAAAGAGTGAAAAGAGAGTTTTCATTATAAAAGTTATTGCTCCCGGCTTCGCCAGGAGCAATAACTGTATTTATGAATATCACTTGATTAAATGAATATAAATAAATATTTTTGTACTACATAAATTAAGTTCAATGGGCGGCGATATAAAATACAAATATGCTTTTGATGAAAAAGGTAATATTGTTTCAATAGAAGACCTTACAAAAGAAACAAGCAAACAGCAAACATTCAAGTGCATTGTTTGTGGCAGCGAATTACGTCCAAGAGCTATTGGCAGTAAACAAAGAAGAGCGCATTTCTATCATAAGGGAGTTGTTTTGTGCAATGGAGAAACTTATTTACACAAACTTTGCAAATTGTATATAAAACAACATTTTGACAATTCGGATAGTTTTAATATCTCTTACAAGGTATCTAAAAATTGCAGTGAACGCAATTGCAACCTTAGGAACTGTAACTGCCATAAGGAAGACGAAATAAACCAAATTGATTTAAAAGAATTCTACGATACTTGCATAATAGAAACAAACATTAAAGGATTTGTTGCAGATTTACTACTTACAAATTCCAAAGACACAAGTATTCCACCTATCCTAATTGAGATATGTGTTGCCCATCCTTGTGAAGATATAAAAAAGGAATCAGGATTAAAAATCATAGAAATATCCATAAAATCAGAAAAAGATATAGAAAACCTATTTTCAGATGGAACATTGTCAGAGAACTTAAACAAATGGATTGGGAATAGAATTGAATTCATTTCTTTTAAACGCAACATAGAAGAAAAATTAATTTCTCCTATATCAAGATTTATATACCTACCAACAATCAGAACTAATCCTTTTTTCTGCGACTTCAAATGCGATATTGCAAACTACAAACTAATTGCAAATTCAGTTATTGAACTTAATATTATTAACTCAAAACATCAACATGAAAACAACAACTACACTATTGCATGCAATTGGCTAGCCAAACATATTGAATTTAAAAGATGTAATATTTGCAAATTTTATTATAAAACAACAAACAACGAAGAAGTTTCTTGTAGATTAAGTACCAAATACGACAAACCAATATTTCCTATGCTGGAATATGCCGAAAAGTGCAGTTGGTATCAAAAAAACACATTTAGTTTCAATGAAGATGAATATAAAATATTAGAAATAAAAGAGAATAACTTCAATAAAAAAGATGCCTACTATGTTATGATAGCAGGAAGTAATAATTTTGACAACTATACTTTTTTTGAAGAAAAATGCAACCATTTACTTTCAGAAAAAATCAAAACACATAATGTAGTTATACTTGTTCAGAGTTCAAACGAAATAATCAATCTCGTTAAACAATTCTCTTATAAACACAACCTACTTGTCATTCCCTTTAACACCATATGGGGGAAATATGGACCTATAGGAACAGAGATGTACAAAAAAACAGATGCTCTCGTTGCATTTTGGGATGGCAAAAGCGAATTCACAAAATCACTTATAGAAGAAGCTAAATACTATGGATTAAATGTTGAGGTATATCTTATTTAAAATACGAAGAAACACGATGAACAGATTTTAGTTTTCAATAGAATTGCATCTTTTCGACACCAGTTCTTGACACCAGTTGCCGTTTCAAAAGGCAAAATTTTGTGTTAAAGTATTGATGATAAAGTTAAAATATTTAACCCCAATTTAACTGTTCTAGTCGAGTAGTCGTAATGAAAAATAAGTTCGGAATTAATTCCGAACTTATTTTTCATTACGACTACCGAGGGTTTCAATGAGTAATAGTAGCACGTAGCACCAAACTCCCTCCCCCTTCGGGTACTCCCTCTATAAACAGAGGGAGAGTTGTTGTGCCGTGCGGGTACTACAGCTCCTCCGCTTTTTAAAGAGGAGGTGTCACGTAGTGACGGAGGAGTTCAAAATAGAGGGAGAGTTATAGTGCCGCATGGGTGGCGCTTGCGAAGCAAATAAACTTTCTTTGCACTCGTTTAATCGCTGCTTTCGTGCGTCAGTGTTAGCACTCTTCAATAAAAACAAAAACCACCGCTCACAGCCAAACGTAAATTAAAGCCATTGAATTGTTTCATCAATTACGGAAATTGCTCTATATTCGCATTGCAACACAAAAGAAACATCAGAATGAGACTCCTTATTACTTTAACGGCAATGCTCATTGCATTGGCTGCTCCAGCGCAGAAGCAGCGCTTCATGTATGACGGAGAGAAGAAAATATACTACACATCGGTTGCCGATGCCGAGAACAAACTGATAGACCACATAAAGAAGAACAAGGGTTACAGAAGTTTCCCCGAGAGGTTCTTTGCATACCTGATAAGCAACGATGAGCGTTGCTTCACATACGACTTCAGCAAGTTGCAAAAGGCTGCGGAGAGTGCAACAGCAAGACCTTTCAAGGTAAGTACATCCAAAGACGGCATGTTGCGTCTCTATTCATGGGACATTAACGGCGGTACCATGTCGAGTTTCTCGGGAATTACATCGTACAAGGATGGAGGCAAGGTATACACGCACACTTTTATCTCAGGAGAGATTGACATGGACGATTATATGAAGGAACCCGACGCTTCGAGCAAGACAGGTGCAATAGCATGTGGGGCTCACGACATTAAAAACATGAAACTCGACAGTGGGCAGACTGTATATGTGGTATCTGCGTACTCATCGGGTTCTGGGACATTATATTGCTCAACACTTGAAGCATACACAATAGAAAGCGGTGAACTTAAGACGTATGACCTATTTACATATGGTCCAAAAAAGAGTCACTGGATATCATATGACTGTAACCCGTGTGGCGTATATATAGGTGACATTGAATTTAACGGCGGTGACCTTTATATACCCGAGACACGTGAGGGATACAACCCGTATGGCGGGGACCAGGAGACCGGGCGCCGCCTCTATTTTCAGTTTGACGGCAGCACATTCAACTATGTAGGGATTGATTACCCCGAAGGACTCAACAAGAGCCTGTGCAACTTCGGGCACAATATGATTATCATTGAACAGGCACCATGGATAATACGCATAGACATAATGCCCGACGGCAAGGCAAGATATTCCTCTTGGAAAAACAAAAGCAGCAGGGAGACTCCCGACATGGTTGTGAGGAACGGCGCCCACACCTCAGAACCGGACCCCGAAGACAGGGAGCAAAGCACCGAAAAATACACATTCAGCAATGGAGAATACACCTATGAAGTCTCATGGACACAGAACTACTTTTTCAACCCCATAAACCCACAAGACTGGAAACTTGTGGTCAAGAGAAAGGGGAAGGTGCTGATGACACTGAAGGAAAAGAAAAAGTAAAATACAGCAGCGCGTGCATGAAAAAGATTCTGTTCATACTCTTTGTATTCGCTATTACCGACTGTTTGCCCCTGCAGGCGCAAACAGGTTTCTTTGGCAACATATGGGAATGGTTCACAAGAGAAAAAAGTGACACACTGTATGTAACCCGTTCGGCACATCCCTTCAGCATTAAGGCAAGGACAACGACAATCATCAACACCAGCGACCTTGAATGGCAGAAACACGACAGCAGCCTTTCCTTGTTGGCACAGCCCACATTCAAGGCCGGTTTCCACATCAGTTACAGGGGGATTGGTTTGGGTTCCAAAAGGACGTGGGTAATCTTTTCAGCAAGAAGGGCGATAAGAACATGGAATTGTCGGCCAGTGCCTATGGAAGAGTGTTGGGCGGTGACTTCTCATACAGTACGTCGAGCCATTACAGCATAAACAAGTTGAATGGTGTAATATGCGACAAGGATATTGAAGGCGTGAAGAGCCGCAGAATGTATGCCAATGCTTATTATGTATTCAACAACCGCAAGTTCTCCTACCCCGCAGCACTGACACAGAGTTACCGGCAGAAAAGGAATTGCGGAAGCGTCATTGCAGGGTTATCATTCATCCATAACACGCTTGAACTGGAACCCGACGCCATGTCGGCAGCCACAGAAGGCAAGATTCCTGTTTCACACATCATCAAACACTCGGTATACAATAGTTTGAGTATAAATTGCGGTTACGGTTACAATTGGGTAATAGACAGGCAATGGATGTTGCATGGCACGGCATTGCCTTCGTTATCATTCATCAACAAGTTGGAATACAAACTGGGATATGACACCGTATCCAAGAGAAACAACTTGGATATAGGTTGCATAGTACGTTTTGGCGCATTGTGGAATTACGAGCGCTACTATGCCGGTTTCACAGCCCTGATGTACGTGTACGGTACCGGATACAACAACATGTCCATGACCGACATGTATGCCAAGATACAGATGTCGGTGGGGGTAAGGTTTTAGCAGACACGCTACTCCTTCAGGAACCTTACACTGTGCTTGCGGCCGCCCCACTCCCAACTTATGATATATGTGCCGCCGGGCAAATGAGACAAAGACTGTTCGGTAGTTGCCTTGAAGGTGTATAGCAGGTAACCGCCTGTGGTATATATGCGCACGTCCACCGTAGCCATTGCCTGTATGTCGGGTGAGACAAAACCAACGGTTTGCCGTTCCTTGTTATAACGCACGGCATAGTCTATATCCCGTTCATAACCAATGGGGTCTACAGCGGTTACCCCGGTTACCTCAACGAGTGACCATGCAGCATTGCTGTCGTCTGTTACAGCCGGCAGTACCCGGTTGCCGGCGTCAACCTCAACTCCAACAACTCCTGCAATGCTTGTGAGTGTAAAGAGTGTGTCAGCGACCTGGGTGGCAACAAAGCAACCGTTATCGCCATGCGGTGTATCATCGAAAACAAACATGGGCACTGTCTCATCAGAAACACTCAGATACGCCCCACCGCTGTAGATATTATAACAGTTCGGTTTTCCTTCAACAGACTGCAGCACAAAATGCTGGGCAGGATTGCCGGGTTCGGGAACCTCAACGGTAAGTCCAAAAGCGGTCGACAGGTTCACTCCACCCGCGCTGCGCAAATTATACGTCTTTGTACAATCAACGGGGTTCAACAGTGCAAAAGCCGCCATTGCTTTACCGAGCAAAGCAATGGCATTGTCATATTCAACAACTGTTTCATACACTACTCCACGAAGCGAGGCCACAGTTTTCTCCAGCGCATTGACATTTGCGGTTGAATGCTGCAACGGCCTGTCACCCACCCACGACTGCGGCAAGGCAGCAAGCATATCCCCGGCCTCCTTCACCAATGCGACAAGTTCGGCAGCCTTCGTTTGCAGTTGGTTATCCTCACCTACCTGTCGCGCCTCGAGCAACCACTCGCCAAAAGCATTGCTGCCCAATTGCGTCTCGTGCTTGTTGCCATAGACCTTTGAACCCTCATCGGTATATGTAGTAGCGAATACTCCGTTTACAGCATTTATGCGGTAATGGTCGTCCATTGGAAGTATGGTAAAAGCGGCATTGTTTTCATTGTATATCTCCTGGTACCCGTACATGTGCCACTGGTTCATTGTACCCAATGATACATATAGTCCATTGCACGATTTTATGCGGTATTTCCCATCTTCGCTTGAAGGTTCAAAGATAAAATGCTGGGAGTTGTTTTCTGGTTCATATGTTCCAATACACACATTTTCTGTCGTGACATTGAGCACAAAACCGCTGTCGCGGTGCCTGAGCACATATTGCTGCATGGGCGAAGGTACATTAAGCACGCGTGCACTCTCCAAGGCATTCGCCAGGTTCACATTCCGCAGGACATAATCGTCCTTGACTGTGGATTCAAAACTGCGGGCGTCGGCAACGGCCCGGCGCAAAGTGTCTACCTTGCCGCTATTGTAAAGGAAAGGTGCCTCACCCACATTCCATGCAGTGAGTGAAGCCAAGAAGGTCTCGGCCTCGCACACGGTTGCCATAAGCATGTCCTTAACATCATCGGGAACGGCACCGGGTACCGATTCTTCGGGGACAACACGCCATTGACAGTTGTTACTCACAGAATTCATGTCGTCGTTGGTGTATGCTATCACTGGATTGCCGTTCTCATTTGTACCCATGGAGTTATTTACGACAAAGTTTGTGTATGCATTTATCATGTTGTAGTTTCCGTTTTCGTTCACAGTAAAGAGTTGCCACAATTGCCTTGTATCCTTGACATCTATAGCAGCAAGGTTCAATTGTGTGGCAGCAACCCCCACATCAGAAGGGTCATTTAACGCCATTCCTGTACCTTTGTTAATGAAACGGCAGTATACTCCTTCTTTCTCAACTTTCCACAGTTGAGTGTTACAATCGGGTTTTGGTGTGTTTACGACTATTCCCTTCCCGTCATCACTCACGTCGAGCACCATGTTATTCCCTTTGTTATATATGCGGTAATAGAACGAAGCATCCGGTTCAAACGGCAATAACTCACCCGGAACCTCCCCACCACCTCCAATATTGACGCTATCACCATTGACACGTGCAGCAAAAAGTGATGTCAGGAACTCGGCATGATCGGTAATAAACTCCTTCAACTGTGTAATGTAGTCGGTATAGGTTGTGTAAAGGAACACTTCGTCATAGACCCTTGAACTGATAGAGTAACGCGAGTAGTTCAATTGTTGAGACTCATCGATGTGCGCAGCCATGCTGTCTATGTAATTCAGGAGATAAGCCTCAAGACCATCGGCAACATTTCTTGTCCATGCGTCGTTAACAGCCTGGTTGAACCATGGGTCGGTTACCAGTCTCCGTACCCAAACTTTTGCAAGGTCCTCGCCCAACGCTTCATCGGCCATGCTGCTATAGGTCATGTCGCCCACACGTATGCAGTTGTTGTAGGCAATGTCATAGTCCCACAATGGACCAAAGTATATTTTGGGGTCATCCTGCTCCTTGTAAATGTATGTGCTCCAGAAGCCGTCGGGATTCGCGCTCAATTCCGTTGCAATGTACCACGCCACCAGAGTAGCCGAATCGGTCATTGCTCGGTAACCTGTTTCGGGGTCAGTGAAATCGCTGCTGAAGAGAGCACGCTCATAACTATCGACATATTCGCTTATGTAATCCTTCTGGGCTTGGTTAATGACATCTTCATCGGGAGATTTCACTGTAACAAGCAGCCCTTTGCCTGTTGTAAAGTACACCGGTTCCGAACCGGCAAAGCCATCAATCTCAAGCAGATAACCGCCGGTGATGTTATCATATTCGTCGGCCAGGTAATCCTGTTCAAAAATCTCCACACGCTTATTATCGACATTCACCTGGTCGGACACCTGATAGTTGCCCACATATGTACCGTTGATTACAAGGTCCACAAAATGAGCTGCGGGATTGAAAGGCATATTAAGGAATGCTCCCATGCGCGATGTCACGGCATTGCGTAGCAAAGACTTATCGGCATGGTTTGCCAACAATGTCCAACTTTTGTTCTTGGCATATCCCTTGCCCAGGAATTTGGTAGACTCCTTGAATTTTATGCGATAAGGTTTCTTGGCAAGGTTCCATGTCGAATTTCCACGCCCTCTGATTTGCAATGAGTCATAGCGTACCGTATCGCTACCTGCTACATACACCATATCGGCATATATATATGTGCTTTTGCTGGTTATGGGCTTGCTTTCATGGGTATTGATATATACAGTCGGAATGTTTGTCACCTGATTGTACTGGGCCAAGCAAAACAACGGTACAAGAAGCATAAGTATGATAAACTGACGACGCATAATTACTTTATCCAATAAACAGAGTTAATTAAAACAACTTTATTTCGCACGGTTTATGAGGTAAATTCCTGCGGTTGCAAGTGCTGCTGCCGCTACATATTTCCAATAGAACGGTTCACCCAGACACATGCAAGATGTAACGGCACCTACAACGGGGATGAGCGAGTTAAAGATTGCCACCTTACCCACTGGATTGCATGTGAGCAGCTTATTATAAAGCGTGAAGCCAAGTGCCGAGATACAGACAAGCAGAAAGAGTATCACAACGCCGGCCACCGTAATGGCAGGGAGTGTTCCGCCCATGAGCAGGCCTGGGACAACAAGCATCACTCCACCGAAGGCAAGGCTGTAGCCTGTGCCCACAAACACATCTACGCGCTTGCCGAGACCGCGTGTCATCAAGCCCGCCAACGCCGCACATACGGTGTTAAGGATAATCATTCCGTCGCCCATGAAGGTAAAACCGCCACCATGCGCACCGCCGATGTTCAGCGCCATTATTCCGGCAAAGCCAAGCGTACAGCCGATAATTTTGTTTGCAGTGAGCCTGTCGCTCTTGAAGAAGATGCATGCAAGAAGCACAAGCATAAAGGTGCCGAGCGAGTTGAGGATTGCTGCACGTGCACCGTCGCTGTAGGAGAGCCCCACATAAAAGAAATAATAGTGCAGTCCTGTATTGAGCAATGCGAAGAGCAGCACATAGAGCCAGCTTCCGCCGTTTGCGACAGCAAAGCTGCGACGTGTCGCAGCGGCTATGGCGAGCACGATGAGTCCTGCGAGGACAAAGCGTATACCGGCAAAGAGCATCTTGCTGCCTGTCATCAACTGTGTTATCTGGAACTCGGCAAAACCGAGCTTTATGAGAGGATAGGCCCATCCCCATGCCATTGCTGCCGACAAAGCGAACACAACCACCCACACCGGGCGTTGGAATATCGGAGTCTTTATATTGTTCTGTTCCATAAGTAGTGCAAAATTAACAAAATTATCAGTACTGCATTATGTTTTTTACCTGTTTGTTGTTACCTTTGCATATATAAGAAAAGCAAAGGACAATTATGGCTACAACTATTTATATGACCCGTCATGGCGAGACCATCGAGAATTCAAAAGGGCTTTTTCAGGGACAGACACCCGGACACCTGTCGCCGTTAGGTATTGAACAGGCACATTCGCTGCGCCCGCGTATTGCCGAACTGGAGTTTGATGTAGTGCTCTGCAGCGACCTCAAGCGTTGCCTCGACACTGCCGAGATAGCCCTCGAGGGGCGCGAGTGCACATTCATCAAGGAACCGCTATTGCGTGAACGCGACCTTGGCAACCTTGCGGGCACACCTATCAAGGGAGCAGTATACAACGAGACGGTGGAGACCGAGGAGTCCATGAAGGAGCGTGCACACAAGTTCCTGGACAAAGTGCGCCGCGAGTACCCCGGGAAGAAGATTCTTGCCTTCAGCCACGGATTCTTCTGCCGCATAATGGAGGCCGAGATAAAAGGCGTCACACACAGGGATGTTACCCTCTTCGGCAACTGCGAGATAAGGGAATTCATAGTATAAAGCGGTTGTTAACAAACAAACACATGAGACTGCAACAATTTGATATCCTAAAACTTTTTGCAATATATCTGGTCATTTTGGGACACTGCTTTCAGCACCTGTTGAGCAGTGACTACGTTGACGAGCCCGGGTATATAATGATTTACTCATTCCACATGCCATTGTTCATGATGATATCCGGTTATTTTGCTGCTTCGGGTTTGAAAAGAGATTTAATGTCAGGTATAGTTACAAAAGCAAGGCAACTGTTGTTGCCTTGCTTTACTGCAGCATTACTCCTCACAACAGTTACAACACTAATAAACCAGGGTTCGTTCCTCGATAAGTTGGACTTCCAACTGAAATCTGGTTTTTGGTTTCTCAAGACAGCATTCTTCTGTTTCCTTTTAGCAAGGATATCATATTGTTTTGGCAAATATCGGATAATTGCATTCGCTGCGACACTGGCATTGACACAGATTCCACACATATACAGAATAGATTACTTTACCACAAATATCGACATCATGTATCCCTGTTTCGTTACAGGAATTGTAATTAGGGAATACTGGGATATAATAGAAAAGAACTACAAAGCAATTGCCATTGCCACAGGGTGTATATTTTTAGTAATGCTTCTTTTCTGGAGCAAGGAGTTTTGGCAACCCACCGGTGCCTTAATGCACAAATTAAAGGGTGGAGAGTTTGCCGAAGCACTATACCTTGCATACCTGAGATATTACAGGCTGATGATAGGAATTATAGGGTCAACATTCTTCATATCCCTGTCCCATTGGTGCATAAATGGAGTAAGAAACAAACTTATAGATACAATCAGTAAATATGGCCAGTACACTTTAGGTATATATATTCTACAGACATTCATCCTTGAATCCTTAATGGCCAGATATATAAACTTCGACAATGTCAACAGTTTTATCTTCGGTTTTATTATAGCACCACTGCTATCCTTACTCCTGTTGGTTATATGCATTTTCTTGTCGAAGATTCTCGACAGTCACACAATCACTGCATTTTTATTCCTTGGCAAGAGAATCAAATGAATTACTGAACAACGTTTTGCAGATATATTGATTACACACATCATATAATATCCATGAAAAAAGCCGACCTATATAAAAAAGCCATTGAATACTTCGAGGTTGCTATTCCTGTGGCAGAGACGGAGCTGGACTACTCCACCCCGTTCGACCTGCTTGTGGCTGTCATCCTATCGGCGCAATGCACCGACAAGCGCGTGAACATGGTTACCCCCGACCTCATAGCACGCTACCCCGACCCTTGGGAGATGGCACAGGCACACCCCGATGAAATCTACAACTACATAAAGAGCGTATCGTACCCCAACAACAAGGCGAAACACCTTGTGGGTATGGCGCAGAAGCTGTGCAGCGACTTCGGCGGCGAGGTGCCCGACACACTGGAGGAACTCATTACCTTGCCGGGCGTGGGACGCAAGACTGCCAATGTCATATTGTCGGTCGTGTGGGACAAGAGTGCCATGGCTGTGGACACACACGTGTTCCGCGTAAGCCACCGCATAGGGCTTGTGCCCAAACGATGCACCACCCCCTACAGTGTTGAGATGGAACTGATGAAGTACCTGCCGCATGATATCATCCCCAAGGCACACCACTGGCTCATACTGCATGGGCGTTACATGTGCACGGCAAGAGCCCCCAAGTGCTCAGCATGCGGACTGACCGAAGTGTGCAAAGAGTACAACAAACGGGAAAAGTGAAAGGTGAAAACTGAAAGCTGGAGCGGAGCGAAGCATCTAAAAAAAGGAAACGAGATCCTTCCGTTCCGTCAGGATTACAAGTACGAAGGATGACAACAAGCACTTGTCATGCCGGAGCGGAGCGAAGTTTGGACAATGCCGTAGGGGCAGGGTCAGCCCGCCGAAGCGACATTAAGCAACATTACACGTTAAACAATAAACATTTTCCCCATTTTATTACCTCTTTTATTTAAAAAACATTATCTTCGCAAGATGAAATAGTGTCGGTGATTGTTTTTATCGTTAGAGTGTAGAGGATTAGAGATCCTTCGTTTCACTCAGGATGACAAACAGACAGGATGACAACAACAGATACTTGTCATGCTGGAGCGAAGCGAAGCATCTAAAAGAACGGGGAAAGAGATCCTTCCGTTCCGTCAGGATGACAAGTACGAAGGATTACAAACAGACAGGATGACAACAACAGATACTTGTCATGCTGGAGCGGAGCGAAGCATCTAAAAGAACGGGGAAAGAGATCCTTCCGTTCCGTCAGGATGACAAGTACGAAGGATGACAAACAGGCAGGATGACAATGACAAGCACTTGTCATGCTGGAGCAAAGCGAAGCATCTAAAAAAAGAGGTAGAGATCCTTCCGTTCCGTCAGGATGACAAGTACGAAGGATGACAAACATGCAGGGTAACAAAACAAATGACAATAACGACACAATATTAAAAACGATTTTAACAACCATTACTAACATAAAATCAATTAAGCTATGACAATTGACAATTTCAAGTTTGCCGGCAAGAAGGCAATCGTTCGCGTTGACTTCAACGTACCCTTGAACGAGGAAGGTAAGATTACCGATGACACACGTATCCGTGGTGCTCTTCCCACATTGAAGAAGGTATTGGCCGATGGCGGTGCTCTCATCATCATGTCACACATGGGCAAGCCAAAGGGTAAGGTAAACGCAAAGTACTCTTTGAGCCAGATTGTTGACGCTGTATCGGAGAAGCTTGGTGTACCCGTACAGTTCGCTCCCGACTGCGCAAAGGCTGCCGAGGCTGCAGCTGCATTGAAGCCAGGCGAGGTTTTGATGCTCGAGAACCTCCGTTTCTATCCCGAGGAGGAGGGCAAGCCTGTTGGCATAGACAAGGAGGACCCTGCATACAACGATGCAAAGAAGGCAATGAAGGAGTCACAGAAGGAGTTCTCAAAGACTCTCGCTTCTTATGCTGACTGCTACATCAACGACGCATTCGGTACAGCACACCGCCGTCACGCATCTACAGCAGTCATCGCTGACTACTTCGATGCTGACAACAAGATGCTCGGCTACTTGATGGAGAAAGAGGTTAAGGCTGTTGACAACATCCTCAAGGACATCAAGCGTCCTTTCACAGCTATCATGGGTGGTTCAAAGGTATCTACAAAAATCGGTATCATCGAGAACCTCATGGACAAGGTTGACAACCTCATCCTCTGCGGTGGTATGACATACACATTCGCCAAGGCTCAGGGTGGTCAGATTGGCCGTTCTATCGTTGAGGACGACAAGCTCGACCTCGCTATCAGCATCATGGAGCAGGCTAAGGCAAAGGGTGTGAACCTCGTTCTCGCTCAGGACTGCGTTGCAGCTGACGACTTCTCTAACGACGCCAACACACAGGTGTGCCCCGCAGGTGCAATCCCCGAGGGTTGGGAGGGCTTGGATGCAGGTCCAGAGGCTCAGAAGGCATTCGCTGCTGCTATCGTTGACGCAAAGACTATCCTTTGGAACGGTCCTGCAGGCGTATTCGAGTTCGACAACTTCACAGCAGGTTCACGTGCTATTGCCGAGGCTATCGGCAAGGCAACTGCCAACGGTGCATTCTCACTCATCGGTGGTGGTGACTCAGTAGCATGTATCAACAAGTTCGGTATGGCCGACCAGGTATCATACATCTCAACAGGTGGTGGTGCTCTTCTCGAGGCTATCGAGGGTAAGGTTCTCCCGGGCGTTGCAGCTATCAAGGGCGAATAATATCCCGCCGAAATAATTCATAATAAACAGCGCGGCCAACCGCGCTGTTTATTATATAAAATCACCCCTTAGAGTCTATCAAGTTCTTAAGAACCTTAAAGCCCTTACACTAAAGTAAAAATCACATTTCACATTGGTTAAATGGACGAAAAACGTATCACTGAAATACAGAAGAGCGTCATCGACGCACTTGGCAAGGAGAGGCTGAAGAGAGCCATTGACATCCTGGGCGAAGAGATAGAGTCGCTCCAGGACTGGGAGTTGCGCACACGGTACAACGAGCTGCAGACAGCATACCGTTACATGCTCGACTATCTGCGCATGGGCATGCCCGACCCCGACAGGGAGCGTCTGCATGGCGAACTCATAGGCAAGTGCTACGTCATCAACGACCAGATAGCCATAGCAAGGCTTACCGAACACTCCACGAAGGTATACTGCCAAATGCGCCGCAAGTACAAAGGCCTGTCAGGCATCGACGGCATATACGCAAGACTCAAGGAGAACCACGCCAACACCCAGGTGGCACAGAGCCTTCCAGCCGAGGAGTGCCGCTCGCTGAACACCACCCTCGCCAAGGAGCATGAGCAGCTGTTGCCGCAGCTCTTCGGCACATTGTGGAGCAGCAACTGCTGGAGCAAGGGCGACGCCGAGAAGGTGTACGGCATCATCAGCAGCAACGAGATAAGCCTCAACGACCGTGCCGTGGCTGTGAGCGCCGTGACACTCAGCGCCCTCAAATGCATGGAGCCGCATAAGGTCACCACACTGTGCAACATAGCGACCAGCAAGGAGAGCCTTCTCTCTACACGCGCCATTGTGGGCCTCATCATGGTGCTGTTCATGTACGAGAGACGCATCAAGCACTACCCCGCCATTGCCAATGCCCTGGCAGCCATACGCGAGAACACGACCGTCATGCACCGCATACAGACAATACAGATACAGCTGCTGCGCTGCCGCGAGACACAGAAGATTGACCGCAAGATGCGCGAGGAGATAATCCCCGCCATGATGAAGAATCCCAACCTGAGGAACAGCAAGCTCAGCATGGACATACTCAAGGAGATTGAGGATGATGAGGACAAGAACCCCGAGTGGCGCAAGTGGATTGAGGAAGATGAAATCAAAGGCAAGATTGAGGAGATGAGCCGATGGCAGGTAGAAGGCGCCGACGTATACATGAGCACCTTCTCGCAGTTGAAGAGTTTCCCCTTCTTCGGCGAAATGAGCAACTGGCTGCGTCCCTTCGACACCAGCGTGCCATGCATATCCGACATACTGCCCAAGGAGATCAGCGGCAACAAGAGCATCCTTGGTGCAATATGCGCCTCGCAGTTCTTCTGCAACAGCGACAAGTACTCGTTCTGCCTTACCTTCGAGCGCGTTCCCAAGGAGCAGCGCGACGCCATGATGGCACAGATGACAGAGGCCGGTCCCGACGCACAGGCGATAGATACCGCCACCGAGATACCCGCCGAGAAGAGAGCCGAGGTCGAGAGCAACCAGTATATACAGGACCTCTACCGTTTCTTCAAGGTTTCAAACTTCCGCGGCGAGTTTACCGACCCCTTTACCCTGTCGCTCAACCTGCTGCAGAGCGAGACACTGACACCGCTCATCGACAGCAGCGAAGCCATGCTGCGCACCTTCCGCTACCTGGTAGAGAAAGAGTACTACGATGAAGCCTTCAAGGCCGGACGTCTGTTCGAGAAGAGCGGCGAGGGCGACGCACAGTTCTTCCAGGAGATGGGTTTCTGCGCACAGAAAGAGTGCGACTACGACACCGCCATCGACTACTACACCAAGGCCGACATCATCAAGCCAGACACCCTGTGGACCCTGCGCCACATAGCACAGTGCTACCGTCTGCAAGGCGAGTCAGAGAAAGCCCTCAGCTACTACCTCATGGCCGAGGAGCTCGCACCCGAGAACATCTCCCTGCTCATGCAGACAGGCGAGAGCCATGCAGCGCTCAAGCAGTACGACGAAGCCTTCGCCCGGTTCTACAAGGTAGAATACCTGAAGCCCGACTCACGCCGCGCCATGCGCGCCATAGCCTGGTGCTCGTTCATCACAGGCAAGGACAGCCAGGCCCGCGGCTATTACCAGCGCCTGATGGAGCTGTCCCACCCCGCCTTCGAGGACTACCTCAATGCCGCACATGTGGAATGGGTAACAAAGAACAATGCCAAAGCAATAGAACTCTACGAAAAGGCAAAAGAAATCTGCGGCAATGCCGACAAAGTAGCCGAGCACATCCTCAACGACAAAGAAGTAATGTTTGAACGAGGAGTAAGCGAAACAGAACTGCAGTTGCTGATAGACATTATTAGCTAAAAAGGTTTCGACAACACCGTAGGGGCATCCCTTGTGGGTGCCCTGAATGTTTATTGTGTAGTGTGCAATGTGTAACGATGTTTTGTAGGGGCATCCCTTGTGGGTGCCCTGAATGTTTATTGTGTAGTGTGCAATGTGTAACGATGTTTTGTAGGGGCATCCCTTGTGGGTGCCCTAAGTAATGAATGTAGTACGTTTAATGTTTAAGACGAACCGGCGTGTTCGCACTTTTGTCCCGATACGCAGTGAACCGTAGGTCGACGCCCGCAGGGGCTTAAGTCAATGGTTCTCTACGCGCCATTAACATCTATTAACACGGCAGTAAAGTAGCTGTAAACGTGTATTGTGTATTGTGTATTGCTTATTGTTTAAAGTTTAACGTGTAATGGGTAATTGTGTAGGGGCGGGGTCAGCCCGCACGATAGTGGTACAACGTGAACGTTTAAGGGGAGAACTGGTGTGTTTACACTGTTACCTACAATCGCTCCTTACAAGTCGCAGTCCTATTTGCTTTTGTTTTTTGCCTCTTTGTTTAATTCCTTAATGGTATCCAAGTAAGACTGTTCAACCGGCGAGAGCGTACGTAACTCATATTTGCGATATTCGCTCTCCGCTTTGGACATTGCCATAGCATGACTGACTTTTCCGGCACCATTGAGTAATAATTCACCTGTAGAAGAAAGGATATTATCAAGTTGCTGGATATAATCACTCATATACATTGGGCGGCGTTTCATTGCCTGTATCTCGGCAAAATCGAAATATCCCGATACAAGATTGTTCAATATCTTCAGTTCATCTTCACTCAAATAGTTCTTTGCAATTCTTACATCTGCAAGCGTTGGATGTTCTCCTTTAAAGGTTGTCAATCCCATAAAAGGCTGTTCAGCGTCAGCGCGTTCATATATAACCTCGGCTGCTGTGTGTCCGTGTGCTGCAAAGTGCAGTTTGTTCTGCACAATCTTGAAGAACTCTATTGAAAGTTCGCTACGTGGGTCATAATCCACAGCTGTTGCATAGAGGTCAAGCACCTGGCGATACATCACTTTTTCCGATGAACGGATATCCCTTATACGGTCAAGCAACTCTTTCCAATAGTTACCGCCTCCTAACTGTTTCAGGCGTTCATCGTCCATTGTAAAGCCCTTTATGATATACTCCTTCAATCGCTCTGTGGCCCACTGACGAAAACGGGTTGCAGTAACTGAACGGACACGATAACCAAGCGAAAGAATCATATCGAGGTTGTAATGGTTTACCTCGTATGTTTTACCGTCAGAAGCAGTTGTTCGGAATTTCCGAACAACTGAACTTTCTATCAGTTCTTCATCCTCGAATATATGCTTAATGTGCTCACTTACATTTGATTTGCTTGTTTGGTACAATTCACAAAGTTGCTGTTGAGTGAGCCACATAGTCTCCTCATTATACACCACATCAAGGTGTACTTTGCCATCCTCACTTTGGTAGATTACTATGTTGTTATCTGTTTTGTTCATATGTTCGACAATCAAAGCTGATACATTATTTACATATCCGGCACTCCGTTTGGCAAGTCCTCGCATAGTAGCAACTACAAATATAATATTTTTGCAGGTATTAACAAACAACGTAACAAAGCAACAAGCAGAAAGGCGTCAATGAGTAGTGTGTGTTGTTTACTGTGTAATGTTTAAAGGGCCAAATAATACATCAAAACCAAAACACGAGGACTTAGTGAGGAAATAAAAAACTGTCCCTCTTTTCAAAGAGGGACGAGCGAAGCGGAGGGAGTTCCGATACCCTTCCTTGTCATCCCGACAGAGCGTAGCGACGAGGGATCTCTACACGTTATTAACATCTATTAACACAGCAGTAAAGTAGCTGTGAATGTGTAATATGTAATGTGTAACGTTTAATGGGTAATGTTTAACGTGTAGGGGCGGGGTCAGCCCGCCCTTGACTCTATTAATTTAGACATAAGTACAAATCTGCGAGTAAGCGAGTGTGTGGAAGTTCACTTACACACAAAGCAAGCGAAAGCAGATTCAACAAAGTTAAAAGGACATAAGGCCTTCGCAAAGAGAAAACTGTCCCTCTTTTCAAAGAGGGACGAGCGAAGCGGAGGGAGTTCCGATACCCTTCCTTGTCATCCCGACAGAGCGCAGCGACGAGGGATCTCTGCACGTTATTAACATCTATTAACACAACAATGTGTAGCTGAACAGTATATAAGATTAACCGGTACGTGGTTGCAGAGGGCGTGGAAGGCAATATTCTGGTACTTATCGGCGAATAGGCTTAATTTTCACCGATTTTGAGGAAATTTAAACAAAAAGATAAATAATAGTTCAATTTCCTCATGTAGACACCTAATAGTCGTGTAATGGGTAATAACATGATGTCACATTATATAAATAACTACTTATTAGATATAAAGAAACTATCAACTTCGTTTTTCATTTGGACAATAAAACTGTTTTTATCCTGTTTTTCAAACCATTTCTCTAAGGCTTGTTTAACAAACGGAATATACGAATTTACAGAAACGACACCTTTTTCAATATCTAAAGAGAGAGAAATCAATCCTGTACTACAAGTAGCAATTAAAAAACCGCAGGAATAAGAAAAGTTTTCTTCTTTCAACATATTTAAATTAAAACCCTTTTTGTAATCATAGGATTTAACACATGCATACATAGCCAATAAGCCTATTGGTGAAGCTATACTAACAAACCCTTGAATATATTTTTCAAGGTTAAAATTCTCAAGATTATTGTTTTCCTTTGAACCAGGTAATTTGCTATATTCCAATATTTGCGCCGTATTTGCTTCTACACGGCTGACGGCAAATATAATTTTTTGAATATTTTCTTGTAAACTTGTTGCTGATACCGTATATGAAGATGTAGCGTTTCTTACATCCTCTGCAGCTTTGTTTAATTTCTCAATTTGACTAGAAGAGTTACTATTAATAAAATACGAATATATTATCGTTACAACCGCTAATATTATGGATATCAATGCAGATGCTAATGAAATAAAATCAAGAACATTTCTATTGTTGTAGAAACAGGTGGAAAAAATCGTAATAGACAAAATCAATATTACACTAGCTGAGAAAATATATGAAGCCCAACTTTTTTTAGACTGACATTTAATCCTATATGCAGAAAGTCCAATTAAGCCTAATACTATTACCGTACAACAAACAATTATTGTCAGTAGTACACCCGATGAAAACATTTCACTCATAACATTTTAATTAATTACATGCTACAAAGTTAAGTACATTTCTAACACATAAAAGAGAAATTTATAAAAATTTAGCTATAACAAGCATGAAACATAATTAACATGAAACATATAAGATATAAATACTTTATAACAAATTTCCCCTACTCCTCTCCATTCTTGAAGTTAAAGTACATTGCTCTGCCCATTTCTTCCATTACACGCTTATAGAATGACGGTTCTTCAAAAAGTTTAGCAAAAGAGTCCATCTGCTGCACATAGCACTCCTGGGCTACTTTTTCAAATACTTTAGGGAATATGTTCTGTGCAAACATATTCACATCGGAATTCTTGGCTTGCTTGGTAAGTTTCTTACCTTGTTTTTGCATAGCATCATAAATTGTCTCAACAATTACTCTATCAGCCTCGGTAAAATTGCCTTGGTACATTATATTGATTTTCTCAATGATGTTACCAAGCAAGTCACGCTTTTCTTCAGGTGTTTTACCGCACCCCCATTTACCTTTTAACATAACTGCATAACGAGGGTCTGGATTAGTTAAATATTTGGATAAATACTGTGATATATTTTCATTCATAACATTTGATTTAAATTATCAATTTTACAATTTTTGTCTATACACAAAGATACCACATAACCCAAGCCATATCAATAGAACAAAGCCAAAAGATATCAACTTTTAAATGGCTGTTTTGAACAAAAAGCCCCAACGCAAGCACGTCGGAGCAAATATTGTAATTCTGATTAGGAATCTGAATATCCCACTGTTTAAAACGACCATCATAAGTATCAGACAACTCTAATATAAGTAACGCAAGTTGCAGGTACCTGCAACTTGCGTTACTTCAACTTATAATATATTTATTTACAAATCTCTATTTAATATCTGTGATACCGTAAGGATTAAATCCAAAATGTTTGATAATATTGGCCTCTCCTGTAGATGTAACTCCGACAACATATACATCTTCACCATTAACTCTGTATGTTAGAATATAATAATTATGTGGCTTTGCACTTAAACCGCTGTTAATTGGTATCATGCCCGATACATCAACAAGATTAATGGTAGTCTCTTCCATTTTTTTAAGCGAATCAATCTTTACCTCGCGCGAAATAAGTTCTATTGCTATGGATGTTGCTCCATCAATATCTATAGATACAATCTTATTACGTCGGAATAATTTGCAAAGTTTTTTACCTAAACCAATCCAACCATCAATACCATCATTGATTTCTGCGCCTAATTTTAATGCTCTTAGTCCAATATCAATAATTAATAGCAAAACTATAAAATCAGCTCCTGGACCAATGTTAACATATTTAGCATCGTGTATTTCATCCAATTCAGTTAGTTTTACCAACTCATTTTTGTCATCATCAGACACGACATCCAAAATTTCATCACATAAAGGGCCGTCATTAACACCTACATCTAGTAATATTTCCATTCGATTAAATTATAATATATCAAACAATAAACCTTAAGTTATTACCTTTTATACCTAAACTCTTTTCTTCATCAAGTAATTTACAAATGCACTACTCTTCTGTTATCAACTGTTGCAAAGAATCATCATAAGCAACCTTCTTGCCAGACATTAGAATATTTATAGCGTCATCAACTATATCCAAAGGAACTACATACCATTCTTTAGGTGTATAAATCCCTGCTGTCAGTTGCAGTTGAACTTTGTCGAAAAGGTGGTGAATGGCATTTTCAAGATTAACGGTCTTTACATTATACACCTTCCACACTGCAACAATTTCAACATCGGCATACAAATATGTTGCCTCGTTCTTCGCATTGGCAATACGTTCTTCAACAGTCTGAGTTGTAAAACCAATCTTGTATAAGTGTCGGTACTTTGTTATGTCGGGGTCTGTGGATTTTGATTTCAAGACATAGATATATCCATTGGCAATATCCTTGTCTGTAACAGTAAACTGCTTTTCCAAATAACCATCTTCATTCTCGTTGAATGTAACGGTATATCCGTCCTTGAACAAAGACTTGCCAAGTGTACGGAGCAGAATATCCGATTCTGTTCCGTTTTCATATATACACCTAATTCTACCGTCAATCTTATGGTTGTTGTCTTTTTGCAGTTTATGTATCTTTGCCAAATAGGTCAATACACCTCCAACAACGAAGAAATTACCTTCTTGCAAATGTGCTTCCTTAAACTTTATCAATCTTCGTTTCTTCTCCCTCAGTTCAGCGTGAACACGTTGGAACATCGGTTCATACTTCTCGAAATCCTCGCATTGAATACGCTTTCCAATATAGTCTGCTTGCGCCCTTTCAATATCCTTCCTCATATATTCGGGTAGGTCAAATATCGCCTCCATTTCGGGTGA
>JAFXGX010000032.1 GCA_017536695.1 Bacteroidaceae bacterium
CGGAGAGAGCTATTCAAACTTTATATATTCTGCCATTTTATCCACACACTCGTCAATTGTGGTTCCGTTACCATTGATAAAGAACAACATTATCACCGGTTCATAGGATGAATGTTTGTAGAACTCCACTCCGTAACATTCCGTGGCATTAGCTTTCAGTTCTGAATCTATTCTTTCGGAATTACTGACAACAGTTTCAAGATTCGGTATTCGCACTACGGAAACGACATCGCTGTTTGTCTTGCGGTTCAAGCCGGTATTCTTATACATAACCACATGAAGTTCTGTCAACCGTGATACCTTCTCCTGCAAGGCTGACAGCTTATCCTCGGGGAGAGGCTGCATCCAATCATCCTTTTTCTGTTCATTTGTGCTCTTGTCATTCCTTACGCCCCTGAAATTATTTATATACCATCCAGCCCAAGGCCTCTCGCAGTTATTCAGCATCCAGCCTCTTGCTTCGGGTGTTTCATATTCCCTGTCCTTCGGATATGACTCCGCACGCGGCTTTTGCGCGTTCTTTATATCCATCATCACAACGCAGCAATTCTCGGACAACTCGACAATAGAACCTCCATAGAATATGGGAATTGTAGGAAACTCATCCAGAGCTTTCCCAAATTCAAACCTCAAAGAAGATTCCTCCCCAATGTTCTTGAGCGATTCCCGGGGGCAGGAAAAGATTACATTCAATTTCTCTTTAAACAGCATACGTAAACTGTCTGTTTTACCATTGGAACAGATAGCTGACATTATCGACATACACAGGAATGCAGAAATAAAAACCCTTTTCATAATTCTAATCTATTAACGCCAATTTGATATACATTTTCTTATATGACGCTTTTTTAGAGTAAAACATTACAATGAAATGCAAGTTTATTTTTAAAAAAAACATTTTTCAGAGGCTTGCAGGCAAAGAAAACTAAATAAATAGAATTTTCAAACTGATTTTTGACAGAACAGCAGCCCGTTCAAATTATTTAACTTTTGTTTTTAGTAATTAAGGATTACACCAACACACTAAAAAGTACATAAGATTCAAAATAGTACTAAAACACAATGTGGGTGACCCATTTCACTTTTTGGGTCACCCACATATCAACTTGCCGTAAGGCGTCACTGTCCTCTTACCATTTTTCCAGAATCAGTCGAGCCTCTTCATTTCCCCTATCCGCAGCCAATTGGTACAGTCTGCGCGCGACCTTCTTGCTGCGCGATATGCCATGACCGTAGCGATAGCAATCGGCCAATACTTTTGTCCCTTCATGATCTCCACTCGCGTGCAATGCCTTGGCCCACGATAAAACTGCCCTATCATTGCCCTCACGCAAGGCATCATGCATCAGAAGCTTCTGGGATGTGCGATGTCCCTTCTTTGCAGCACTGTATATACAGTTGTATCCTGTGCCCAACTCCTCATCCCTGTATTCAGGGTCATACTTGACAAGCTGGAGGCCGAATTCACATAGACCGTCCAAATCACCGGACAGCGCAGAGCGCTTAAACCACTTGAGAGCCTCAGCAGTATCAGCCGATACATATTTCCCGTTAAGATAGATATTGCCAAGCGCATTCATAGCCTTTGTATTGCCCTGTTCTGCTGCGCTCAAGAACCAATAGTAAGATGAGGAGTCGCACTGTTCGACATATATGCCCAAAGCATACATTGAACCGAGATGCTGTTGCGCCGTAGGTTCTCCCATGCCTGCAGCCTTGAGAAAATAGTTGAATGCCATCTCTGTATCCTGCCTGACACCTGTCCCGTTCATACAGGCTATTCCCATATTCGTTATTGCAGGAGGATAATCATACTCAAGCAACTCACTGAAACAATCGACTGCCAGTGTGTAATATCCCATATTGTAATATGACATCGCCTCGGCATTCCTGTTGCGACAATATTCCATAGAAGAGCTATTGAGAGTATCACATATTACATAGGCATTACAATGCACTGGATGCACGGCACCAACCCTACATGAAATGACAATGAGAAAGAAAAGAAATATACACCTTACAGAAGCCCTCATATCCTCTACATCTTGAGCCACTCGGCCGGGTTGAGTGTCTGTTTCTCCTTGCGCAGCTGGAACTGCATTCTGGGGGTTCCGGACTTGGCATCTATACCGATATCACCGATGATGTCACCTGCCTTGACCTTCTCGCCACCGCTGACACGCATATTCACTATATTACAGTACACGGATATATATTCACCATGGCGCACAAGAACAAAGTGATAGCTGCCGTCATTGACAACTGCCGTAACACGCCCCTCAAAAATGCAACGTGCCTGTGCACCCTTGCTACCCTCAAGGACCACTCCCTTGTTGTTTATCTGTACATTACCCTTTCCCTCAATGACATTCTTTGTACCATATTCGTCGACAACAAGATATGGTCCTGTGATGGGAACCGGCATCTTCCTCTTGTTCTTGACAAATGAGCCTGTCATTTCGGCCACTCCTGCATCGTCGGCATAGCTGCTGCTTTTCTTGGGTGCCTCTTTACTGCCCGATGCGCTCTTGGCTGCATTTTTCTTTTTGCGGGCAGCTTCCTCGGCACGTTTTTTGGCCGCACGCTCCTCGGCAAGCACGCGCTCAATCTCGGCATCAATGCGCTTGTTGAGTTTGTTGAGCTCCTGCTGTTTCTTGTTAATCTCGGCTTTTACCTTGCTCGACTGCTTCTTGAGCTTATCGAGTATACTGCGCTGCTCTTTGCCTAACTTTGCAAGGTCTGCACTTACAACCTCCTGTTCTTTGAGCGATTCGTCCTTCATTGCCTTGGTCGCCTCAAGTTCAGTTTTCTTCTCCTCAAGAATTGCAATCTGACCCTGAAGACTCTCGGCAAGACGGCCATGAGCATCCATATACTCATTTGTATAACGATAACGGCGGATGAGTGTCTTGAAATCCTCGGATGACATGAGGAAGTGGAGTTTGTTGTTTGCCTTGCTGTATTTACGGGCACGGCGCAAAGCCTCGGCATACTCGTCACGCGACTGTGCCACACGCTCCTCCTGCAATTTTATGTCACCGTTTATCTGCTTTATCTCCTTGTCGAGTGTCTTTACCTCGTCCTTGAGAAGCGCAACAAGGGCTTTCTGGTCCTTTATCTGCGACTCAACTATGCGGAGGTTGCGTAACTGGCTGTTGACGTCCTGCTCGGCCGAAAGAAGGATTTTCTTCTTCTGCTCTATCTCGGTGCGCAATGCCGTTGCCTGACCACGCATCTTCTTGATGGCAGCTGACTGCGCATACAGCGTCCCGCTACAGAAGAGAAGCGACAGCAGGGTGAATATCACTATTCTCATTATGCGTTCTTTCATAGGAAAATATCTATCAATTATCACTCGGCACTGTTGCCTACACCATTCAATATAGCTTCAAGGCTCGCACGGCTGTAGGCATCATTCACCCTTCTGGGCGAGAACTTGAACTCACTGCTCTTGAGACCGCTCATCTTGAAGAGAAGCGACGCTTCTGTATCCTCACCGTTGAACTGCAGTTCCACGAGCGACGGGAAAGCCACACCGTCAAAAGATGCAAAATCGCTATACCTGCACACAAGAGTACCGCCGTTGGCATAGTCACCCTCGCATCTTACAAGATTGCCTGTACGTTTCTCGATGGTAAAACTGTACACGTTTGGATGCTGCCTTGATGTTATCAGGGTTATATACTCACCACTGTCCACAGATGCCATACCTGTCAACGCCTCGCGTACGGGACGGCCATCGGGCGAGAATACGGCATTGAGAAGAAGTGCCTCCAGGATATCATACCCGGTACCAGTCTGTTGCAAGAACGGAACACCGCTGTAGGGCGCATCGGCATATATCTTGTCTATCTTGTAGATGAAACGTACTGCATGCGGAAGGAACTCGAAGCAGGCAGCCTCCATGAGGCCCATAGCTGTTGCACTTATCTGCGCGCCTTCACCGCGCTTAAGACGCAACTTACCCTTTGCAGTTGCCGACTCTCCATCTACCGTTGCTGTCATACGCACATTGGCCGATAGACACTCCACATTCCTGTTCAGCGACGGCAAGGCAGACAATGCAGCAACAGTTGCACCTTCCACCTGGCTCACTTTGACAAATCCCTTAGGAGCCGTGCAACCCGCAAGGAGCAACACCGCAGCCATAAGCGTTGGAAAGATAATCTTACTTGCTGTGCGCATTGGGATAATATTTACGTCTCTTTATCTTCTTTTTCAGTATCTTGGAATCATCGCCGGCCTTTTGCGCCAGAACCCAATACTCGACAGCACGGTCAATATCGCCGCACTTTGCAAAGATATCGCCGCAGTGGTGGTACTCGACTGCACTCATATCGGCATTGAGTTTTATAAGTTTATCGGCGTATGCCTTGGCCTCCTCGTATCTCTCAAGGCTGAAGAGCAGCCATGCATAGGTATCTACATATATTGCATTGTCGGGCTCCTCTTCAATGGTCTTCGCGCTCATCTCAAGAGCCCGTTCAAGGTCCTTGCCCTCAAGGGCAAGATAGTAGGCATAGTTATTGAGCACACCAATGTCCGATGGATTGTAAAGCAATGCAGAGTCATAGGCTACAGTACATTTGTCAAGATCATCGAGTTCATGATAAATCTCGCCCAACAACGAAAACACTGTCGCCACAATCTCGGTAGAGCTCTCCTCATTGCGGCGTTCAAGACCCTGCTCAAGAATTGCAGCAGCCTCGGCCTTCCGCTCAAGCAGGTAGGTAGCCATACCTTTGTAGTAGTAGAGTTCAAGCATGTCGGGGATATAAAGTATCGCATTGTCACAATGAGTGATTACTCCCTCACGGTCATTGCTTTCGATGGCATAGACAAGGAGCTGCAACATTGCCGGGCGGTTCTCGGGATCCATTGAAATGATCCTGTTGAGGACCGGTATAATGGTATCGGCCGGTTCCTTGCGGTAAAGAAGATACTGCACATATACCTCGGAAATCTCAAGAGTATCATACGGCAGTTCCATAAGCTCCTGAAGGAAGGCCTTTGAGTAAGCTGAATCGGTTTTCTCCTTATACCCTACATAGTCAAGCAGTGTAGAGATGCGCTGGTCGGTATCGACTTTCTCGCTCTTGATGAGACGCTCCACAGTAGCACAATAGAGCGAGTCCCTGTCGGTTATGAGATAAAGGTTACTCAATGATGACATCGAATAGGTGTCGGTGGAATCGCTTGCTATTGCCTGACGGTAGACTTTCTCGGCATTGTCGGTGTCACCGAAGAGAACATATACATCGCCCAACAGCGAGTTGTACTGTATATTGTGGGGGAAATCCCTCTGCATCTGACGTACGGCCTCCAACGCACGCGTGCTGTCCTGCATCTGAAGGAAGAGGTTCGCACGGTGTATCGAAATGACTTCGTTCTTACCCTCAACCTTCTCGAGCTTGTCGAGCACGGCCACAGCCTTCTCCTGCTCACCCTCCTCGCTATAAAGTGAATAGAGTGACATATATATATCGCTCTTGGGTCCATCACCCCGCAGCATCTTCTCGTAGAGGGCTATCGCCGATTTCTTGTCGTTGACCTTTCCATAGTAGTTCACGAGAGCCTCGCTGTATTTCCTGTTGTCAGGTTCTTTTGCCACGATATACTCCAACATATCGTGGGCAATGGAGTCCTTGCCAAGGAAAAGATAGAATGCCGACAGGTCGTAAAGTACTGCTGAAGACTCGGGTGCCAAGGCACGGCAATGCTCAAGCATCTCGAAACAGGCATCAATGCTGTCCTGTTCGAGCAAAGACACAGCCTGCAGATAGAAATAATCCACGGCGCGCTCATGAGCATCGCTGTCTACGGTCACCTGTGCACGCGACGTACCCGCACAAAGCAAACCTGCAAGGAGTATCATATATGCAACAAATATTCTCATACCTGCCCCGAAATTGAAAAAAATCACACACCTGTGTGCCCGAAGCCGCCGGCGCCACGCTCTGTATCACCCAGAACCTCGACCTCGCACCACTCCACCTGTTCATGACGGGCTATCACCATCTGTGCAATGCGCTCGCCATCGGCTATCACGAAAGGTTCGTTTGATAGGTTCACCAATATCACACAAACCTCGCCACGATAGTCTGCATCAATTGTACCCGGAGAGTTTAGGACTGTAATGCCTTTCTTAATGGCAAGGCCGCTACGCGGACGCACCTGCGCTTCATAACCTGCAGGAAGCGCCATAAAGAGACCTGTGGGCACAAGAGCACGCTGCAACGGCTGCAATTCTATCGGTTCGTCGATGTTTGCCCTGAGGTCCATGCCTGCAGACAGACCGGTAGCATAGGCCGGCAACTGATGCTTTGACTTGTTTATTATCTCTACTTTCATAGTATGTTCTTTATATTATAAATAAAAACTCCGGGACCCAACGAATGTTCCCGGAGCCCTGTATTACTCGCTTCAATTGTTGTCGCTCGGGATATAAAAGACCTTGTTGGCACCTGATGTCAACTTTATTAGGTCGGGATTTTCCTTTGCAAAAGATTCTATGTAACGCATTCTCTTGTCGTCGCGCAACTCGTCCACTGCGATGAGAAGACCGGTCTCCTCAACATTGCCGAACTCCACATTTACGGCAGTACCGAATATCTTCATTGTCGGTGACAGGCCCATATAGGCATTTACCATCGGTGGTATCGCGAGGCCGAACTTGTGTACCTCCTGCTTCAGGGTGCGGTAATCCTCATTGAAGTTATCCTTGCAGAACAACGCTGCCAACTCGGCCTCGTCAGTCTCTATACGCAATGGAGTCACCGGAGTTACAAGCGCATCCTCATCGGGGAAATGCTTGTTGAGGAAATAGAGTATCATGTCACGCGCCTTGGTGAGGTACGAAGGATACATTGTGACCTTACCGAAGAGGTACTTGACGTCGGGAATCACGACAGTGAGTGCCCCAAGACCGTCCCATAGGTTGTCGAGCGCGAAGAGGCTCTTTGAGCCCATGCGTGTAGACTGGTATTCGAGTGCCACGAACGCACGGCCGAGTTCCACTGTGTAAGGAAGGACCTCGTTGAAGAACTTGTCGGAGAAATGGAACATTCCGTGGGCTGTTGCCATACGGGGCTCGCCATTCTCATCAAAACGCACCTCTTTGCCCCATAAGAAACGATAACCGCCGATGATGTCATCGCACTCAGGATTCCATACGATTAGTTGCTTATATGGAACCTCCATTGTATCGAACTCGTCGATATCCATTGACTTGCCTGTACCGCCACCGGCAGCACGGAAAGCAATCTCGCGCAGACGTCCTATCTCGCGCATCACATTAGGCGCATCAAACGCTGTGACAATATATATCTCGTTGTCGCTGCGGTGAGTAAAGCGTAGTCGCTTCTCCTCTGTAAGTTCTGCTTTCAGTAGTTCCTTAGGAACCGGAGCAATAATCTCTTCCATATCGTGTTTGTTGTGTTTCTATAATGTGTAAACGGCATCCTTGACATACTGCGCCCACTCGGTAGGTGTCTTTGTCCTGTCGAAAGTCTGCCAGGGGATAGGCTTGCCTATCGTAACCTTGAACTTCTTGTCCCTGTTCTTGAACATCTCGTCGCTGAGGTACAGCATCGCAATGTTGAACTTTATGCCCAACATCTTGTTTATGTTTGCAAGACGGTAGAAGAACTTAGAGTTCTCACCCTCGAAATGGATGGGAACAATATCGCGTTTTGTCTGTACGCTCTTTGTGATGAAGGTCTTTTTCCAATCGATGTCACGTATGACGCCTTTTGTCTTGCGTGAGCAGAGACCTGCCGGGAACATCACTATGTGGTTGTCGCTCTCGAAGGCTGTATTGACCTGCTGGGGGAAGTTGCGTGCCTGCTTGCCGGTCTTGTTTATGGGCACCCAGAACTCGGCAAGATGAGGTATATTCATCAGGAGGTCGTTCACAAGGAACTTTATCTTACCCTGATAATGGGGACCGAGGATATACGCCAACCCCAGACCGTCCTGCGCTCCAAGAGGGTGGTTGCTGACAAATGTACATAGACCATCCTTGGGAAGGTTCTCAAGACCGTTGACCTCGAATGTATTGTTGAAATACTCCATAAAGGAGTTCACGAAATCGAGACCGCGCTTCTCATTGTTTTCACGCAAGAAATAGTTCACTTCATCCTGATGGACTATCTTCTTGAGATAAGATACAAGGAAACCGGGCACATAGCGCGCTTTCTTTCCGGCTTTGGCAGCCAATATCTTTTCGACATCTATTTGCAATACCTCACTCATTGCCTGATATATTTGAGACAAATTTACTCCGAAATTATTACAAAAACAAGATATTCCATAATTATAGACCAATACTTCCCCTTGGAAAATCAATGCCATAGCCATATAAGGTATGATAGTCAACCGTGGTTCACCTGCAAACTATAGGGGGAATATCTTTTTAACACAGACAAAACATTAAACAATCTCTTATATTCTTTTATACAACTTACCCTTAATCTGCAGTCATATATTCTTTTTGTTGTCGTTATATCATGTCCTTTTGGCGCCCAAAAGGACCAAAAAGCCCGGCACACGGAAAAATCGTCACAAG
>JAFXGX010000033.1 GCA_017536695.1 Bacteroidaceae bacterium
TATTTGTCTTACCCCTCAGTCACTTTGTGACAGCTCCCCTACAGAGGAGCTGTTTTTTGTTGTGTTTTTTAATTCTCCCTCTTGAAGAGGGAGTACCCGTAGGGGGAGGGAGTTCTTTGTCTTTTCAGTCCGGAGGGGTACGATTAGGGAAGTCGTTTTTTTGTTGCAGTATTTGTTTTACCCCTCAGTCACTTTGTGACAGCTCCCCTACAGAGGAGCAGTTTTTTTGTTGTGTTTTTTAATTCTCCCTCTTGAAGAGGGAGTACCCGTAGGGGGAGGGAGTTCTTTTTCTCTTCAGCCCGGATGGGTACGATTAGGGAAGTCGTTTTTTTATTGCAGTATTTGTATACCCCCTCCGCTTCGCTCGTCCCCCTATTGAGGGACAATTATTGTTATAGCCTTTAAATTCCTCCTCTGTAGGGGAGGTGCCACAGGCGGAGGGGTATTGTTCAAATTATATTATATCAGTTTTTCCAGCAAGTTACTCCATAGTGCAAACGGAGTTGCTGCTTTGCCGGTCACTTTGCCACCCTCGCGTGTGGTAAAGCGCGAGATAATCTCTATCAGATAAAGTCTGTATACCCCCTTGTCAATCCATGCCCCCTCTTCGCTTGCCATGAAGGCTGTAATCTCATCGACACCCCATTTCTTCTCGAAAAGAGCTGTCTGAGTAAAAAAGTGGTAGCGGTCAAGGCCAGGCGGACAGCTCTTGGCACTGTACTCAAAGTCAAAGACAAAGAGTCTGCCGTTCTCCTTGAACATGTTCCAGGGAGTGAAGTCTCCATGATAGGCCGAGAACTCCACCTCGCGCCCGCAATACTCTTGCCTTATTGTGGCTATAGCATCTGTTATCGGCTCTTTGTCCACGTTATCGGGCAACCACTCAATATGCTCTTCAAGCGATACAACGCAGTTGTAGTAGTCGCTATTTTCGAAGAGCACTCTTTGTTTTGTCCTTTCATGCAGATGAGCAAGGAACGTTTCGTGCAGCCCGTTCCACTCATGTATTATTGCCGATGCGTTTGTCTTTGCTGTGCTCTGCACGAATATGTGCATGCCGCACCGCAGTGTGCCGCAGTAGAGGACCGCGGGGATATCAGTAATCCCCTTGTCGGTCAGCCACGTGAGCATTTCGCTCTCCTTGACAAAAAGCTCCTTGATGTCGTTGCTCTCGCTCAACTTGCAGTAGCCCAATATGCGGCTGCCGCATGACAGCTGCATAGTAATCTTCTGGTGTACGCTCGGTGTACCCTCGAAGATGCTGAACCCGATGTGCTCTGTGCTGAATAGCCTGCATAGCAGCGTGCGGAGCTCCTCTTTCAGTGAGCAGCACATCTGTTCCGCATGTATGGCCTTGCGCACAGGCGGCAACCAGTGCAGCAATGGCAGCAGAGCCTTCAGCATCTTGCCCTTTATGCCGCTTGGCTGGTACAGGTTCATGGCTGTGCGCATACCCCGCACCGGCATAATCCAGTATTTGCCGTCTGCATTGCCAAAGCGGTAGAATTTCTCTCCGCCGGCAAAGTCAACTATTTTATCAAGCGCGGTCATAATATAGGATTTTACCCTTCAGTCCTTACGGACAGCTCCCCTACAGAGGAGCAGTTTTTGTTGTGTTTTTAAATTCTCCCTCTTGAAGAGGGAGTACCCGTAGGGGGGGAGGGAGTTCTTTGTTTCTTTAAGCGAAATAAGAGATTCTTCGCGTTGCTCAGACGTGTTGTTGTGGGCTTTGCCCGAAAAATGACAAGAACGCCCGGAGAGGTACAAGTAGTGGAGGAGTTGTTGTTTGTGTTTGTTTTAAAGTTGCGCCACTCCTTTGGAGGGGAGCTGTCGGCTTGCCGACTGAGGGGAGGAAAATTTTTATTTTATCTTGCTCTTCAGCAAATCTCTGTACTCATTCCCACGAGCCTCCCAAAGGAACTGCTCGCCGGCGTGCTTTGCCTTTTCTCCAATGGCTCTACGCTCCTTCTCATCCTTCATGCGCTCCATTGCTGTAGCAATGTCGGCTATTACCTCTTCGCGTCCTGTGCGTGGGATGACAACAGCATACTCATTGGAGAAGTAACGTGTATAACCGGTGGTGTCAATGCATATGAGGGGTTTGCCCATAGCCATAGAGTCGAACGAGACTGTTACGGCGCCCTCCTTGAGCGAAGCGTTCACAACAACATCGGCAGCTGCAAGCAGCCTGTAATACTGCTCCATTGGAACATTGCCTGTGAAAGTAACCTGCTCCTTTAATCCAAGCCTTTCCACTGACAGTGTCAGCCTTGCCTTGTCGCTGCCCTTGCCCACGATGCTCAGGTGCATACGCCTGTCGCCTTTTGCAACGCGCGCAAAACTCTCGATTACCAGGTCAAAGCCCCGCCAAGCATCAAGGCGTCCCACGGTAATGAACTCTATTCTGTTGTTATCGGTGTTTTGTGCCGTTACAGCATGCTCGCTCTTCTCAACGGCGACGTCGGTAAAAAGCACGCTTTTGTCGCGATATTTAGCGGGGATGAGGTCGCGTGTTATTTCGGTCTTGCACAGCATTATGTCTGCATTCCTGCAACGCTTCCTGAACCCGAAGTTCAGCGGTAGACTCTTTATTGTCACGCGGCGCACCCATTCAATGAGGCGGTTCTTGCGGGCATAGTGTCTGCTGTACTCGGCTGGGATAGTCTCAAGGCCACCGATAGGACCCCATACGAAGAACTGCTTTTGTCCGAAGCTGCTTACCTTCCACAGTGCATTGCCGTATGTGAGGTGGTGGAACACCTTTATGCCGTTCTCGGTCATGGTACGCTTTACAATGCCGTTGGTGCAGTACTGCCATATGTTGTAGTATGTGCGCACACCACGCATGCCCTTTTTCCAGAATCTTGCCCACTTTGGCAGGTCGAAGTAAAGGAAATGTATTCCCGCAAACTCGGGGTGCGCAGCTATCCATGGCTCAATGGTGCCGCGGTTGCTCTCGCGTGTGAGCACCCACAGCTCAAAGTGCTTCGACATCTCAAGCACCCAATGCCACCCCACGCCAATCTCGCTGCCGAGTCCCGGCTCGCACGCATAGGCCGAAACGAAGATTTTGGTTTTGGCATTTTTCATCTAAGTCTCTTCAAGTTCTTTTTGTGTTGTTCGTTGAATACGTGGTTCAGTATCTCGTACACTGCTGCCTGCGGGGTTGTCTCGTTAAGGACTTTAGTGTACTCCTTCTTGCCCGCAAGGTAATCAATCTTGGCATTGATTGTGTTTATACCCTCTTCATCAAGCTCCCGTTTGCGGGCGAGGATGGTCTCGCTGCTTGCTGTGAGCAGTATATTGTAGTCAAGTGTGGGGATAAAGAACTTGCCCCACCGGTATAGGAACTTGGGACTCAGATAAATCCTTGAGCGGCGGCTGTCGCATATTATATCGGTAAAGTAGCGGTCAAAGACAACCACACGTGTGATGCGTGTGACCGACTTGACCTTGACAAAGTAGCCTATGATATAATCAATGGAGTAGTAACAGAGGCGCAGGAACGAGTTAAGCTTGCCTGTTTTGCCACCGCGGTGCGGGTCGCTGTAGTTACGGTCGACCTCTTTCTTTATTCCTGCCGAGTGTGCCACCTCGCCCAGGTTGCCGAAGAGAGCAGGGCGGAAGTGATAGTACTTGTGTGCGGTCTTGAACACAGGTGCAATGCGCTCCAAGATGGTGTCGATGACTGTTGTCTTACCACTGCCGTCTGGGCCGGTAAAGCCTATGCTGAATCCTGTACGCGAGAGCAGATAGTTCTTTACTCGATGATATTCGAACCTGCAGAAACGCGCAAACGTGCCGAACGGGTTGCGCAGTGCAGCGTGAAGAAGCATCTTCTTGCCCGAGTGCTTGTCGCACTCTTCAATGCCATCTACACCAAACACTTTCCTGAGCTTCTCTGCGACAACGGCGCTATCGGACACTGCCTCTTTGACATCTCTGTATTTGTCGGGGTATTGTACGCCCACGGCACGGTCGTACATGTATTTGTCAAGGAATTCATAGTTCTTGTCAACATGATATATCTTGCCGTTGAATTCTCTGTGTGCAAGGAATTCGCTCGCTTTAATGAACTGTACTCCGAACAGTGAAGTGTCGAAGAAGAAATCCAGTTGGATAATCTCGGTGTTGCTTCTCTTGTCAACGCAACCACATACCCAAGTGACAAGCCTGTCGCTATTGAGGTATGTGATGATTTTCCAGTCATGCTTCTCCAATAGTGCGATGATATCGCTTTTATGCTTCTTATAGGTACTACGTTCTATGATTATGTCAATATCCCTGCTGCTGTTATTCTCGGGAAGCCCTTCAAAATTTCGCAGGACTGCATAATCGCAGTTGCTGTTCAGATAGCCGAAAAGTCCGGCAAGTATTTCAGGTGCGGTTGTCATTTCTTTCTGAAGATGTTGTGTCTTATCTTGTCAATGATATATGACGGGTTGTTATATATCGAGCTTGTGAGTTTGCCGATGAATGTGAATATGTGTCCTTTTTTGAGTGCGTAGTAACTCTGGCGCAGAGAATCGGCAGCGATGGCATCTTTTTCAAGTCTCTTTAGCTCTTCGGCCGACAGGCTGTCGCGGAACTCTATGAATGTAAGTTCCTTCTCGCCTCTGCGACGTAACTTAAGGTTCTTCTTAATGTGTCTCATGCGCAGAATCATGCCAATTGAGTTTGCCGACATGGCACTTTCGTGTTTGCGGTAGCGGCAAAGTATCTCGGGAACGACAACTATGGCCTTGCCCTCTTTGTAGAGGTCACTCATGCGTGTCCACAGGTCAAGGTCTTCGCACAGGTCCTGATATCGTGGCTTCCCCTCGGGGAATCCGCTTATACAGTGACCGCCTACACTCAAAGCAACTTCGCGGTCATATATTGCAGTTGGCTGCATGAATATTAGTTTCTCTTTTGCGGCTTTCTCGTAAAAACCCTCTTTTGTGGTCTCTCCAAGATAGATTCCGCCGTTCATCTTCTTACCCTTGCTATCCATATACTCAAGGTGGCAACCCACTGCCATCAGGTCGTTGTCCGATACAATCTTGCCGTAAAGTTTCTCTACCAGTGTCGGATAGGGGCAGTCATCTGAGTCAACGAACATAATGTATCTGGTGGTGGCGTGTTCCTCAACATATCGGCGACCCGCACTGAGTCCTCCATTGACAGGCAGATTTACTATCTCATATTGCCTGGGGTTCTGTGTAAAGAACTCCTCAATGACAGCAACGCTTCCGTCGGTGCTACAGTCATTGATAATGAGCAGGTAAAAATCCTGCATTGTCTGTGCAGTAATGCACTCGAGTGTCTCTTTAATGTATTTCTCTGCATTGTACATGCAGATTGCAAGGGTGAGGTCTGGAGTCATCAGATTATATCTTCTAAAATTCTGCCATAGAAAGTTTGTTCTCCTTTTTCTGTTTTCTTCTCCCATTTAGTTCGGAAACTTAGTTTGAATACAAAATCATCCTTTATGAGTTCATTGTATTTTTCTTCATCAAATCTCTCATTCATGATTTCTGCAAGTTTGTTTCTGTTACAGCATGGAATAGTTTTGCAGGACTCAAGCATATCTGCAATACCTGGCAACTCTTTATACGCATAGTATATGAGGTAGTCTTGGATTACATAGTCAAGCCATTGCTTTTCACGTTCAGCAATAGATGTAAGCATTTCCGCCACAAAAGTGAATAGGCGGTTTCCCTTTCCTCTGCTATACATGCACCATGTGCTCCAGTTATAGTCAAATGATGTCCAAAACCTCATGGCGCGTGATGATGCTGGAACTTTGCCATTGGCAGAAAAAAACTCAACATTTTTTAGCTTGTCAAACGGAATCTTGCCTCTGACCCAAACCGTTGCGTCTAACCAAAGCCCTCCATACCTTGCCAATAATGTGTTGCGTGTTATATCGCTGAAGTGTGCCCATGAAACATGCCCGGTAGAGACCTTTTTATATACAATTGGCGGTATATCTATGTATTCTTTAATATTGTCGTTTGTGAGAAGTATGACATTGTCATTGTAGTATTTCAATTGCCGGTAGCATGCCTTAACAAGAGGTGGCATATTCTCCTCTCCCTGTCCCCAGAAAACCCAGATATGAGTACTCTCAATCTCCTTTGTTTGCCAATCCTTTTCGAGATATTTATTTATGATATCATGATAGTTATTCTTGAAGTATCTGTCAAGCCATTTCGTTTTTTTGTTAATGGCAAACGTTGATATTTTGCCGCAAAATGGGGGACGTATATAAAAACAGAACCACCAGAGTATGTTATAACAAGCATAGGAAAAACTATAGTTCTTCCATAATGCAAAAAACTCCTTTATGCGTATCTTAATAGTATTCATATTATGCAATATTCCATAAGTAGCCGTCAAACAACTTTTAAGATAGTGTCAGGTCTGTTCTTGTTCCTTCATCCTCTAATTCTTCATCATTATTTTCCTCATATATTATAGGATTGTATCTGTTCTCATAAAAGTAGCGTACGCATGTCATGACCATTGCCAGTTCCCATGCATATTGGATATTATTGCCCATTCCTCCCGCGATACCGGCAAACATGAAGATACATCCTAATGACCAGAAGTTATATGCACAAGAAAATGCGAATAAGAGAGAGATTAGATAGAAGATGAAACCATAGTCATCAAACAATGTTCCAGTTTGTCTTACGAATGTATTATGATCCCTTCCGTAATCAATTCCATATCCAAACCAGGTCTCTTTTTTGCTGAAATCGGCATTTAAAGAGTTTATTATTGGAGATATTCTTGCTGCTGCTGAACCGTCAGCCTCTTGTATGTTTTCCTTTTCTAACGTTGTCGTTGCATTTATAACACTTGTTGCTCTATCGAGTTGTTCAAATCCCGACGCTTGAATAGTAATATAACCGATAATAATAAAAGGTACAATGTAATACCAGTTGTGCCAGCGGACAAAATATAGAGAAAATAGTATAAGGCATACGTATGCTGTCCCGCTACCCATCGTTGTCATCATCCACAGGAACATTATGGAAACCCATTTGTGCTCACCACTGAAAAGTTCACTTAATGTGAAAGGTCCTTCATCACGCTTGTATTCCTGACATTTTACGTATGCATAATAGAAGACAAGCATAAAACGTCCAAAGGTGCTTGGTTCCATTGATAGGGATTGACATCCAAGTCCTCTGTCCAATGACAACATTAGATTGAGAATTGGCATGTATGTTATGCCCATAATAATCAATACTTGCTGTATAACGCAAAAAATAAAGTATAATGTTATGAACCATTTGCATATTCTGATGAAGTGTTCAATCTTGAATACTTTTTCAATAAATACCAAATTGTAGAAACTTACATAAGTAAGTACAAGCAGGATTGAATAGATATATGTATTCCAACGGAAACTTTCGGGGTGGAAACTTGCCACAATATATTGGTATATCAGGTATATAACACCTATAATAAGTGCTTTTGATGCTTTTAATGAGTAAAATAGCAGCACAAATATCGATGATACCATAAGTGCCATCTTTATTGGCGCATTCATGGCAAAGGAGTCAATAGGCATATAGTATATACCATAGAATACTAAAAGTATAGTCGCAAATAGTGTAAGGCCTCTTTGCCCTTTGAATATGTCAAACATCGTTTTTGTTCTATTTACCAATCATGAATCTAAGCTTTCCATTGAACAGATTTACCAATGGGTATGTAAGCAGTATGCATACTGCAAAATATAGTATTGTAACAGGTCCTTCAAATACAGGGTGGTGCAACACATATTTGTCAAACGCCATAAGTATCTCCATTGTTATGCTGAAGTGTGTACACATGAGTATGAGTGAGTTTACTCCCCAATAAGTAAAGAACCCTGTTATTATATTCTTCGTGAACACCGCAAACAGACACATGAATGCAATGGCGGGTAATGTGTTGCTGAGCACCCCGTTGATGTAATAAATGTCAAACGGTGGGTTCACTACCAGTATTATGCTTATGGCAAATAGTACAATGGACATTGCAAGCAGTTTGGCCTTGTTTGTATTGATGAAAGAATTACCCCATTTTCTTGCGGTTAAATATCCAAGGGCAACAATTGGCCATGCGTGAAAAGCTTGTATAAGAGGGCGTATTGGGGCGTCAATGAGTTTATTCATTTCGCTCAAATCACGCAAAGGCAACCATAGATTGTTGTATGCATAATTTGCAACCAACGTGATAGCCATGAATATTGCAGCAGTCATCCATTTCCTTTTGTTGTTCCTCACAACAGTGAATATATATTCTCCAATTATCAGTACAGGCAGGAACCATAATGTGCCTATTCCGCGTAGAGTGATTGTCTTGTAAATGTCACGCAAAAGTATTCCGCTATCCATGAAACCGAACAGAACCCAAAGAACATCAAAGGCAATAATCAGCAGGCTGAACCAGAGGTATGGCACCCCCAATTGTTTTATCCTCTTTTTAAGCAGTTCATTTGGTTTTGCCATCCTGCCTTTTATACTGCTCAACCATCCTGAAGTAAAATAGAATGTGCTTACCATGAATAGCCCAATCCAAATATTTAGCCAATCTGGTATTACCCCCCTTTCAAAGTGTAGGAATGTTATGCATAGTATAGCAACGCCCTTTGTGGCATCAATATAATCAAGCCTTTTTGTATTCTTATTTTGCATTATCCATTTCTTTAAGTACATCTCTTATTGCTTCAAGATTTCCCCACCCATTTTTTGTATCAGGTTCAAGGTAGCCGCCTTCTGCCCACTCATTCCATGCAAACACAAATATCATGTCTGTATTATAATACTTTCTGGTGTTTTCAATTAGTTGTGCGAAATACTTCTTGAATTTCTCAGGTGATACACCAGAATACACCCATCCTTCTTTACCATATCGTGGAGTGTTATCCCAATCTGTGAATGCACACGGTATCATTGTCTCATTGCCTCTTGGTGTTGGCTTTAATGATAAAAGTTTCTGCCATGCTGAATCATAATCAAAAATTTGCAATTCGTTTTTTGTTCTTTTGAGCATTAGAGAGCGTTTGATGTTTAATGCTCTTTTAATATTTACAGAGTACTTCATAAGTAATGAATGAAGTTTACTATGTTTGTTACCATGTCCATTAATATACCCAGGATTCATTTCTATGCCATATTGGAATTTAGAACTATCCCATGCTGTGTTAAAATAGGATGCAGCGCTTTGATATATGTATGTTATTCCATCAAATCCAGCTTCATTTGCCATTTTTGTCCACAAATCGAGCATTTTGTTAAGTTTAAGAATAACATAAGGTGTGTATATAACCAATAACGGTTTGTTGTTCTCACACATGTATCTCGAGTCCTTGAAGAAAGGTAACATGTAGTTGAAATGGTCAATCCAACCTTGCTCATCATCAAAATCATCGAATATCAAGACTTTTGAGTCTGCTTTGTTCTTTGCTTTCCAACTATCTCTCCATTCTCCGTTGGCCCAGCTTATGCAATACTTTATGTCAATTTCAGGGTGTGCCAAGAGCATTTCCATTGGTTTCTCAAGTAATAGTTTGCCTTTGAACCAGTAATGGTACATACAAAAACCATAAATGCCGTGCTCTTTGGCGATTTTGCATTGCCATTTAAGGGTTTCAATATCGCTGAGATCGTAATAGTTGTCATTAAGCGGCACGCGTGGCTGGTTATGCCCCTCAAACAGTGGCTTTGCCCCCTTTACGTTTACCCATTCGGTAAATCCCTTGCCCCACCATTCATCATTCTCGGGGATTGTGTGGAACTGCGGGAGGTATAGCGGAATGATTTTAATTTCTTTGTTCATTTTATTGTTTTTATGATTCTTGCAGGTACTCCTGCCACTACTGAATATTCCGGTACATCTTTTGTAACTACTGCGTTTGCTGCAATGATACTACCTTTACCTATTGTAACGTTTGGCAGTATTGTTGCTTTGTCACCAATCCACACATTATCGCCAATGAATACAGGCCCGTTTGAGTGTATTGCCCTTGATAACGGCGGAATATCTGCTTCTTCTTCAGTAAGGTTGCCGTGGCTGTTGTCCGTTATAAGCACGAAACGGCCGGTAAGTACTCCGTTGCCAATGACTATTCTGTTTGTGCATGTAATATGTGAATATTCTCCTATAGAGACTTTTTCTCCTATTGTTAATTCTGGATTTTTGCTGTTTGTGACACATGTCTCAATAATGCAATTGCTCATAATTGATGAGTTGTTGCCAATTGATACGTTCTGTGGAGTTAATATCTTTACTCCTGGTGCAAGCAATGTGTTCTTGCCGAAATGGTTAAACCCGCCTTTCAACCGTGCAGTAACAAATGCGCGTTTCATAATGTACCACGGATATGTGATTTTTCGTGGGATAATCAGTGACAGATAGCCGAATAATTTGCCAATCAAAAGAAAGATTATCATGATTTACAGTTTTCTTGTACGATGGAACGATATATTTCAAATAGTCTGTTGCCTATACTTTCGGGATTATGCCTTTCTGTTGCCTTTGCTATGGCCTGTTTGCTTAGCTCTTCTGCCAAGGCTTTGTTCGATGTGATATTTTTTATCAGCGAGGCGGCAGTGTATGGAGCATTTGCAGGGAATAGTATTCCATCTTTTCCATTCTCAACTATTGACGAAATTCCGCCTACATTAGTGGCAATGACGGGAACTCCCAATATCTGCGCCTCACATATGCTATTTGGTGAATTGTCAATGTAACTTGTGTGAACATAACATGATGATGCACAAAGTGCTTCAACAAGTTCCTCTTTTGTGGCTGTTCCCATAGGGCGCACATTCACATCTTTTGCCCGTATGGCATATACCGATTCAAAGAACTTCATTTCTGGGATTCCGTATACCTTCCATTCATAGTCAATATCGGTAAATTTCTTGAGCAAGGCTGCTGTTTTTAAAATGAGGTCGCATCCTTTATACCATGGCCTTGAAATGACACTTATGATTGTTTTCTTCTTTTCATCTGAGTATTTCCATCTTTTTTCGCTTGTAATGAACGAATCGCGCAGCGCCTCTTCGCAGTGGAAATATGTTGCATCGGGGTTGAAAAGGTCTATAAGTGACCTGTCCCAATCGGTACGTCCCATGAAGTATTTGCATGACTGTATTGTCTCAATCTCTCTTTCTGCATTTTTGCGGAATGCTTTTTCGCTACGTAGCCCAATAAAACGGTAACCGAGTGACAGACCTTTCTTGAACAAAAAGTCACTTCTTTTCATTCCAACAGGCATCAAAGCATTATGGTAGGGCGGCAGGCAACCTTGCATATGTATCACAACAGGTATGTCAGTATGTTTACATAGCAGCCCAAAATCATTCTCACTGCCGAATATCTGTATTAAATCGGGCTTGAAGTCTTCAATTATTTTCAGGTAATTTGCAACATTGCTGCTCTTGTCGTTCTTCTTGAATATCTTCCCGACAAGTGAACTCTTTTCAGGCATTATAGGGTAGTAAGTGACACCCTCATTGTGATATTTGAATGAGGAGTCGGGGAAATAGAAAGCAACTCCAAGTTCTATTTCATTGTTTTGCCTTGCTATCTGTTCAAGTGATGCAATCCATCCTCCTCCATTGTGTCCATTAGAGTGTGGGTTAAAAAGTGATGGCGTTACAGAGAACCAAAGTATGCGCATAAATAAATTACCGTTGATGTCGTTGCATTATTCTTGAGAAATGTTGATTTTCTTTTCAAGAAAGTCGCTTAATTTGTCTATTGGCTTATTCAGAATGAATCTTCTCGTTTTCTCCAGGATATAGGTCAATAAGAACAATACGCAAAGATATACAATAATGCATAATAATGTATTCGCAGATTGCGCATGCTCGTAGAGACGGTTGTATAAGTAACCCCCAAAAGGGTAACAATCTTGTACCAGGTATAATGCAAAGGCGTATTTTGCAATATTGTTTATACCATTACTATGGAACTTATATTTGGCAATGAAACAGAAAAGTGCAATAGAGGCAATTATTACAAGGGGATTGTTGTATGAGTATAATTTTATATTAAGATAGGTGCTATTGTACGGTATGAGTGGGATAATTTCGTTAATGATAAAAATTGCCGCTGTTGCTGTTATATATATATATACCAAATATCCCTTTTGCCTCTCCTTATTTATGAGATTGTATCTCCTTGTCATGTCTCCCAAGGTATAAATAAGTATCATATGTAACAAGGTGTATCCTGTAGAGTTAATGGGATTGTTCATAATCCACCCCGATACACAATTCAGATATAGCAAAACAATGACAAATAGATAGTATCTCTTCTTGTTGCTTTTCTCTAATATAAGATTTATTGCCGGGCTTAATAGCATGAGCATCATATAGCATGATACAAACCAGTACCCTCCTCTACTCATCGGTGCGAGAATCCTGACGACATATCCGGGAGCAACTATATTGCCGGTACACAATGTATAAATGATAGTAGTTATACTATAAATAAAGATTGCAGTCGTTGTAATAGTCAATAATGATTTCCACTTCAGTTTTATATTATGGTAACCACTTATGAGTATGAATAAGTTTACGCCTGTGGCGAAAAAAGGTGTACAGTAGTCATGTATGCTTAATTCTCCTCTAAAAGCGTGGTGGAAAATATGCCCTGTTACTATAAAAAGAATAGCAATTATGCGTATGAGTTCAAAAGCGGAGTTGCGTTGAATTTGCGAATTCATTTGCTGATATTATTTATATGGTTGTTATTCGCGTTTGGTTAGGAGTGCCTCAATAAGTGATAATAGTCTAAAGACAAAGAAGTTATAAGTTGCAACTCTTTGTTTGTGTGTCCTTCCTCGCATTTTCTCCTGTTTTATTCTTTTGAAAGAGTTTGCAATCATCCCATTAATAACCTTTTTTTCATTTTTATTAAAGTTATCTTTGGAACGTAGATATGCCCTACGGCAGTTTGATACAGTTCCGATATATTCGTAATGCATATTCTTCATTACAGCTGTGTCATCGTAGAAATTACTTTTAACAAAATAGTACAATATGTCCAGTGCCTTCAAACGATCAAAATATCGTATATTCTTTACATGGATAATACTGCCAGATACTTGCCTGTAATAATACTGTGCATCTATAATAGTAATTTTGTCGGCATTGAGTATATGTCTTCTATGGTCTACCTCATCAATAAAGTTGCAATTGGGCCCGTCATTATAATGTTTCTCAATATAATTCTTGTATGAATCTGTTTTTGCGAGCATCCCTGCCATTGCAATTTTCCAACCTCCAATAGTCTCCTTGCATGCATCCTTGCCTGAAAGGATTTTTCCAAGATCATAAGAACTCTGCGGGATAGTTGCTCCTTTTGGAACTTGTGATTCATCGCATATGACCATTCTGCCAAGTACAATATCCGCATTGGTCTCTTTCTGTCTTTTGACTAGTTTTTCAAGATATTGTTCTTCAATTGTGTCATCCGCATCAATAGGGCACACAAAATCGCCGTTTGCGGCAAGTATTGCATCAAATCTTGGCAGTCTGCATCCACCACTATTTTCTCTCCTTTTTATTAGAGTTATCTTATTGTTTTTTTTAATGTATTGTTCAACAATTGAAACTGTTGTATCTGTTGAACAGTCATCAACAATGATGAGTTCCCAATCCTTGTACGTTTGTGCAATAATGGACTCAATGGTTTCTGCAATATATTTCCCTGCATTATATGCAGGCATAGCGATTGATATCAAGTTCATTGGTCTATTTGATTTTGTGCAGTATATTTTTTATACTTTTCCTCAATTTAAGAAGTTGCATACTTATGTAGTAAAGATAGTATCCTGTACGGTATCTTCCTTTTAATGCCATTTCAAAGCAATACCCCAAAGGCGTTGTAATACGATATTTTTTATGTCTGCCAATAATCGTACCATGAACCTCAGTAAATGTACTTTTCATTTCTTTGAAAAGTTTCTTCATGAACATTGCTCTTAGAATGGTCTCTTTTATCGCAATAAAGTCTTCGAAATCTTCTTTGTCCAAGAACTTTTCGAGTTCGTTTATTATTATTGTCTTTGATGTTACTATTTTTGCGTCATTGGAATGGCATAAAGATTGTTGGTTATCAATTCTATAGTTGTATAATGCTTTGGGTACGTAGCAAACTTTTAAATTTTGGTTCATTAACCGTATATTGTATAGCTCATCTTCGCTAAGTGTGATTTCTTTAGGATAGAATCTAACCTTTTTGCATAATTCCGCCTTTACCAACTTGTTCCAGCAACTGCCATGTAGCTTCTGTTCAACCAATAGCCGTTGTATGTTTTTCCCTTTTTCTATGGTTGGCAAATCCATCCGAATTACATTTATTTTGCCATTATTATTCTCTGCAATGTCGCAAATCACCATATCTGCATTATTTGATATAGCGCATTGCAACATTTCCTCAAGCATAGTTGGCTCAATCCAATCATCAGGGTCACAATGGATGATATAACTTCCCGTTACATTGTCTAATCCTGTTTGCCGTGCAACGCTTACACCTCCGTTCTCTTGATGAATTACTTTAAAACGGTTGTCTTTTGCTGCGTATTCATCACAGATTTTTCCACTATTGTCCGTAGAACCATCATTTACAAGAATAGCCGCCCAATTGGTATATGTTTGGGCAATGATGGAATCTAAACATTTGCGTATATACTTTTCGGTATTATATACAGGTACTATTACTCCGATTAGGCCTTCTTTCATTGCTGCTTTATTTTTAGATATAAGTGCGAAGTGTACATAAGATTTCTTCTATCCGAAAAAAGTTTATTCACCCAATGTGGGTTATTCCTTTTTGTTTATATATTGTTGAGAGTAAACTTTATGTTCATCACTTTTATGAATGAAGAGATACTTGTTTAGTATTGGATCAATGTATACTTTTTTGAATCTGTACTTGTCCTTAAAACCAAATTTTGTGGTGATCTCTTCAAGTGATTTAGGTTCATTACAGAAATCAATAAGTGCTTTTTGAAACTTCTGCTTGTTTTGTTTACTTCTGATTCTTTTTGAGTTTACTCCTTGACTTAACTCTGTTTTTTCTTGACTTAACTCTGTTTTTTCTTGACTTAACTCTGTTTTTTCTTGACTTAACTCTGTTTTTTCTTGACTTAACTCTGTTTTTTCTTGACTTATGATACTTTCCTTTCTTAAGTCTGTTTCTATCCCTTCATGACAAGGTATATCTATTAAAAAGAATGTTCTATTTTCATCAGTTTCAATAGTCGCTCTTGGAGAACCGTTTTTTGCCAATTCTTCCTGTATGGTGGGGATGCCGGTGCATCGTCCCTCTGTCAGTTCCAATTCTTTAAGGAAATCACCGAGCCTTCGATTCCTGTACCGGCGTGAGCGGAGCACATCGCCTCTTTTTATCGCATCAACGGTTACAGACCTATCAGGTCCGGCATAACTTAAAATAGAAATTCTATCGGGTTCGATAGTGATTTCAACTGGTTCTCTTTCTTGGTAATCTCTATGATATAGCGCATTTACAACAGCCTCTTCCAATGCTTGGTAGGGATAATTGAAATATCTTATAGACTCTGCTTTGTCTTTCGGCTTTACTATATATTCCCTTATAAAAGTGCGTAGTTGATTGAGTGTTTGGTTAATCATTTGAGGTACTGTGCCTGTTATTGTAGGAACCTCGTAAAAATTATTAGGGTCTTTGATCCTTCCATTAGGAAATACCACAATTTCGACTCTTGAAACAGGAAAGAATTTCTTGAGGTTCTCGCAGAACATCATTGCAGCAACATTCTTTATATATCTCCTTTCAGTTGGTCCATCATAAAGATCCATTTGTTCTAGAATACTTTCTAGGCCATCACCACTGAATTTATTTGCAAGTTTGCTTCCAATCTTTTTAAGATGGTCATATACAAGTACCGGAGAGATATCATCTATTTTAATATCAGGGTTTCCTCTATCATCAAATGGTGTTCTGTTTGCTAAATCTCGCAATTGATCAAGCGCTTCTCCTTTTGCTTCGATAGTACAACTACCACTCCTTATGTAATATTTGGGTTTGCTATGCTTGGCATTGACATCTTCCATAACATTGTATGGCCTGTTTACACCACTTGGTACCCATATAACAAAGATTATTCTTTCATCAATCTCTTCTACAGATGTACGGGGTAAATAATAAGGGTCGATTTTGTTGTTGAAACCAACCATGTCCTTTTGTATTTGGTCTATTTGATTCTCTGCAATACCTTTGACCGGCCTTTTAGCTTTACCGTTTTCTTCCTCAACACCTACCAGAATATAACCACCACCCAAATTATCAAAATCATTTGCGAAAGCACAAATACTTTGATAGATTTTAGTTGGGTTCCAACCTTTTTTGAATTCTATTCTATTACCCTCAACTTTGTTTTTATTGAGAAGGTCATTTATGTTTATAGGTAGTGCCATTGTTCTCGACTTATCTGTAAAACATCTTTTACTATTATTTACATTGTATATGGAATTATTACTTCAATAAGTCCTTCCTTGCATACTCTTTGCATATTCTTCCAGCATTATCGGGTGTGCCGTCATCTACAAGTATCAGACGGAAGTGAGTGTATATCTGTGCCAGAATGCTTTCAATGCATTCTGCGATATATTTTTCAACTTTATATACCGGTACAATTACTCCAATTAGGCCTTCTTTCATTGCTGTTGTTTAAGATTGTTATTAAGGAACGACACCGATTTTTCTTTCCATTGTCTGTGGCTCTCGTTTACTTTTTCCCAGTTGATAGGTTTTGATATTGCTTTTGTCGCCTCTTCTTTTGTCGAGACAATACGTTCTTCTAATCCAAAGATGCTCAGTAGTGAATTGAACCTCGCTAATCCTCTCTCTTTGTTACCATAGACTATGAACGGCTTGTTGAATATGATTGAGAATACACAGGCATGGAACGAGTCGGTAATGACAAACTCTGCATCATAGAATGCGCGCAGCCATTTTTCAACAGGTTGCTGAATGCGCTCTTTAAGCGGCGCATTATGGTCATCGTATCTTGAATTTACATAGAAAGTCTTTAGGCCTTTCTCTTTTGCTACGCAATCAATGATACTTTTCTTCTCTTCTCCTTCATCGAGGATGTAACAGAAAAGATTTCCGTCACTTTGTGTGGCGTTGTAATCTTTGAAAAGCTTTATATAATCCTCCTTGAGGAGTAACATTGTAGGGTCAAGTACATGTTCTGCCTTTACCCCGAAGTTGTCGTAGCATAATTTTACGGCAGAAGACTCTCTTACGGAGACTGCGTTGAATTTCTTAAGCAGTGTGGCGCAGTTATTTGTCTGTTTCTCTGTGTATTCCCACTCTTCTGTTCCGAAAGATGCCGCATATGCAATGCGTTTGATTTTCCACTCTTTTGCAAAATCAAGATAGGCATTTTCAATTTTTGAGAAAAAATATTTTGGTCGCCAAACTTGGTCGCTTCCAACAATAATTACATCAAAATCTTCTTCCTTAAAATTAGAAAAATCTTTTATTCTTATCTTTCTGATGTATTTTCCTATGAATAAATCTGTATTCTTAGCAATAGCGTTTGATATCCGATTTTGTTCAATATCTGCTTTTATGATAATGTTCTTGCCTAGAATGTATTTACAAATACTTCTTTTAATGTAGATGGGATATTTTTTATACCAGGGTCCCAAGCTAACTTCCATTATTTTATCAACATGTATAACATCATGCCCAAGATTCCTAAGTACCTTTTGCAAAGCATATGCCTGAAGTATACCTCCAAAGTTGTAACGTAATTCTAATGCAATAATACCAATTTTCATTTTAGGACACGGTTTTTAATATTCCAGATAATCTTTTCAATTAGTACTTCAAATCTACTTTTTGTAGTACATTTTACAGTTGCTTTGTGTATACCGTCACTATGCAATAATCTGAAGAATCTATCCCTTTTATCAGGTAGAGCAACGTCGGACTCTATTGAGGGGTTGTACATCACTGCTTTAGAGTATTCAATCTCTTTTTTCTCAAAACCCGGTAGAGAGAATTCCTTATTCCTTAACAGGATAAGGGATACTCCTTTGTCATCATCTGATTCTGGACAAATGTTTTCAGCTCCCCAAAGGTCTGCAAGGGTTATGTCGCTTCCGCTTTTCCCATCACGTGCAGGGCAGGCATAGCATGAGGGGCGAAGACACAGATTGCTTAAAAAGCATCTCATGAAAATGTTTTCGTTAAGAGTCTCTCTAAATGTTTTTTCTACACCCTCTTTGTCCTTGTATTTAATTAATAGGCTGAAACTCTTCCATCCCTCGGTCTTATCTCGGAACTGTATGTCTGTAATCTTTGCAATGTTATACATTGAACTTACCTCATCAAGATAGTTCCTCCATACTTTTGGACTTGGCGTACCATGGCAAACGACATCAACTGTTTTAAGGTTCTTGTACTCCTTGTGTAGGAATCTCTTCAGTCCAGCAATCTGGCATGGTGTTCCAGAAAATAAGACCTCCTTTCCTGCACTCAGATGTGTTTTTGCCTCTTTATAACAATTGCCGATAATGCTTTGTACATATTTGCTTCCACGGAGTTTCGGTAGTTCACTCTTACTATCAATGCATATATGTTTTATATCCCAATTCTCATCAAATGCAGCCCCGAAAACAACTCCGCCGTTATCAATAGTCCTTTCTGCCAATAATGTGAATATGCCTCCAGATGAACTGGCGAGGCGTACACTTTCATCACTGTTAGCTGCAGCTAAAGTGACAACTGGCTTTTTGGGCTTGTTTTGGTTGATGACTGGGCACACGCGTTCACACAATCCACAATCGATGCATGATTCCCTATCGACAAAGGGATACAGGAAACCTTCACTGTCTTCCTGCATTCTTATGCAATGCTTCGGGCATGCTTGTACACACGCGTTGCAGCCGCAACAATTTTTGGGTTCTTTTATGTGAATCATTTCTTGAATCTCTTGGATATCTTTCTGACCTGTTGAACAACAATATTCCTCTCGTTCTTATCTAACCCAATCAGGTATATGATTACACCGGATGATATTACCGAGGATATGCATACCGAGAAAAATCTGCAGATTTCATTCTCAATACTCATATATAGTAATGCAGGTATTATTGCTGACAATATGGTTACATTTATTACATTTAAATATACTTTGAAGAGAAATTTCATGGAGGGTAGCAGTACTGTTTTGCGCAGGAATAGCAAGCGCTCATAAAGACATATCTGTGATATTATGATTGCGACAATTATTGTTGTTTCTGGGATACATCCCATTCGTAAAAGGATATAGGATACTGGAAAATTCATTAACAATGTGCCACCGACTACAATTTGATAGTTTCTGATCTTTCCGGTTGCATTTTGCGCTGTAATCAATGCATTTGAAATAATTTCAGCCAAACTGAGAACTAAAACAAGCCTTGTAAACAATACGGTGTGTTCCGGAATTTGTCCTAACCAAACATAAAGTATTGTCTCAATCTCAAGGAAAATCGGTATTGAAAGACACATGAATAGGTAATAGGAAAGTCGTGTGCCTCGAAAAATAAGTTGATGCATTCGCTCGTAGTTACCAACAGCATACTCTTTTGTTATCTGTGGGTTTATGGCAACCATGAAATTGCCGATAAACTGCCCTATTATCCCATTAATCTGCATTGCAATACCGCGTGCTGCATTGACTGCAGGTCCTGTAAACATGTTTATGACAATATTTACGCCTTGGTCTTTTGCGAGGCCCGCGGTACAACCTATGAAGTTCCACCCGGCAAACCCGAACATCTCTTTGAAAACCTTTTTATCCCAAACGGCATGATAAGTACACTCTTCGAAATTCTTTTTACTGAAGTACCAGTAGTAGAACTGTTTGATTAATGAAGGGATGAGGGATATTATGGCCAGCAGTATGAGCTTGTCGCCGCCGTAGTACTTTATGGAAAAGACTATTGCAAGACGTGAGAATGCGTCAAAGAGTGTAAAGTATGCATACACATCCATCCTCTCATGAGCAATGATTGTTGCATTGTACGGCACTGATAGAAGGCCAATCGCAAACATGAACGTTGAGCATTGCAACACCCAGTGTGCGGCAGTGAGCCTGTCTGTAGGAATTACCATCTTGTTATTCAGGAACCATATTCCTATGGTTTCAATGGCTATGACAACAATTATTGCAAGGATAACATGTATATTTACCGATGTGGAGAATATTGTATTCAGCTCCTTCTTGTCTCCTTTTCCGAGACCGAATGTAATGAAACGGCTGACCGAGGATGAGAGTGAGCTTGAGATGAGCGAGAACATTGAGACAAGGCCACCGACTACGTTGTTGATTCCGTAGTCGACAACTCCAAGGGCTTCAAGTGTAATGCGGGCTGTGAAGAAACTGATTATCATCATCACTCCCATACGGATGTACAGGAGCATGGTGTTTTTGGCGATTCTTTTATTCGCTTCGCTGTTTGTGCTCATCGTAGTGTCTGTGACAAAAGGGTCTGCAATGTCCTTAAATCTTTCTCTTTATGTCTGCTCCCCAACAGATATTCCACACCCTCTTCGCAGTGCGTGTCGCTGCCGATGACGTCGTAGAGTCCTTTCTTCAGCAGCCACTGGGCGCGTTTCTTTACGGTATTGCCGTAGCCGCCGCAGATTGAGGGGAGGTTCAGCTGGAATTTCACTCCTTCCTGGTGCAGCCGGATGTATTCTTCTTCATCCATGTACATGTAGCGCTCGGGGTGGGCGAGCAGGGGGTGATAGCCCAGGGATTTTATCTGCCTGAGTGTCTCATGCAGGCGCATGGGTGGGTTGAAGTATGATGTTTCTACAAGCAGATGGTTGCCTTTGGTGCCTATGGGGAGTAACTCCTCTTTGGTTGTTGAGATTTCTCCCTTCGGTTCGAAATGACATAATGCTGTTTCTTGAGCCCTCTTCCCATGCAACGCTCCCCCGCGTTGCCCCTCGTTGAAAGAGGGACAGTTGTTATTGTCTTTAACTCCCTCCGCAATGCTTCCTGCATTGCTCGTCCCTCTTTGAAAAGAGGGACAGTTGTTATTTGTGCTGCTCCCCTCCGTCACTTCGCTTTGCTCGTGCCACCTCCCCTCTGAAGCGGGGCGGAGCTTGGTGTTTGTTTCTTTAACTCCCTCCGCAATGCTTCCTGCATTGCTCGTCCCTCTTTCAAAAGAGGGACAGTTGTTAGTAACTGAATGGCAATTCATCAGCAGGCTGCGCAGGTGGTTGTCTATCATGTATTCTGCTGCCAGATGCAGGGCAATGCTCCCCTTGTACCGGGCTGTCAGTTCTGCAAAGCGTGCGCGTAGCTCGTCGGGGGTGTTGGGGATGTCCTCCATTATGTGGGGGGTAAGCCATAGCTCCTTCACTCCGGCGGCTTCGTATGTGGCGAGTATGCGCAGCGCCTCATCCATGCTCTCTACACCGTCATCCACTCCCGGCAGTATATGGGAATGGTGGTCGGTGCATCCTGCAAGGATGCCGCTCTGGGCGATTGTTCTCTTTTTACTGAATGGCCACATCTTGAAGGTGAAAGGTTAAATGTGAAAACGGAAATCTGAGTGGTGAAAGGTTAAATGTGAAAAACGGAAATCTGAGTGGTGAAAGGTTAAATGTGAAAACGGAAATCTGAGTGGTGAAAAGTTAAATCTGAAAAGTAAAAACGGTGTATTTACTTTCTTCCTTTTTCCTTTGCTGTCTTAATACTTGATGTTATTATTGTAATTATTTCTTTGAGTTCTTCATTGAGTGGATTGAATAGGTCTTGTACAATTAAACCGCTTTCATAAAGAATCTCAAGCCAATATTGGGTTTCATCGGCCTCTTTAAGCGCTATGGATAATTTGTTTATGAAGTCGGCTTTGTGCGTTTTTCCGTTCACGGATATTGGCTCCGATACTGGTTCCAGAGCGGAGTATTTGTTTGGAAAGAACAAATTCGTTCCTGTCATTTTGAAGATAGCGTACAAACTGTACAATTCTTACAGCAAATGCCTTACTTTTATTGTCAATTAAATATTCCATATCTTTCCCCTTTCACTTTTCCCCTTTCACTTTTCCCCTTTCACTTTTCCCCTTTCACTTTTTAGAGTGGTAGTACCCGTATCCGTACCCGTATTTATAACCGTATCTGTATCCGTAGGAGTAACCGTACTTGTAGCGGTAGCCTGTGCCGCCGCCGTAGGTGCCGTTGAGTATCATGGATATGCTCTTGAAACGCTTGCTTTCGTGAATATCCTCAAGCTCATCGAGCATGTCGCGGTTGAGCAGGCCTGCGCGGACAACGAAGATGGTCCTGTCGGCATGTTCTTCTATAATCTGAGTGTCGGCAACGATGTCAATTGGCGGACAGTCGATGAATATGTAGTCGAAATGCTGTCGCATGCTGTTTACCAACTCTCCGAAACGCTTGCCATGGAGCAGCTCGGTGGGGTTGGGCGGGGTGCTGCCGATGGGGATTACTTTGAGCGTGGGGTACTCCTCGAACTCTGCTATGATGCTGCTGACGTCGGCTGTTCCGCCTGACAGGTAGTCACTGAGGCCTGTCGAGGGCGAGCCTACATAGGCCGATGTGGAGCCGTGGCGCATGTCACCGTCAATAACGAGCACTTTCTTGCCTTTCAGGGCCAGTCCTGCTGCGGTGTTCATGGTGAGGAATGTCTTTCCACTGCCCGGGTTGAACGAGGTAACGATGAACACTGTAGAGCTCTCATCCTTGTTGTTTATGAATTCGAGGTTGGTGCGTAGCACACGGAAAGCTTCATTAATGATGTTGCGGTTGCCCTCCTTGACAATGATGCTGCGTGCGTTATCCTTGAGGTCTTTGCTCTGTCCGTACAGCGGTATCTCGCCGATAAGAGGGATGTCGATGCCCTCGAGGTCCTTGCGTCCACGGACCTTCTTGTTTGTTATCTCGCGTATGAATATGATTGTCACCGGCAGTAACAGGCCTATGACAAGCGCCAGCATTATTATCTGTCTCTGCATGGGCTCTATGGGAGTGTCGCTACCGCCCACGGGGGTAAGCAGGCGGTTGTTCGATGCCTCGTACTCCTTGGAGAGCTCGGACTCCTCGAGTTTCTGCAGCAGGAACAGGTAAAGGGTGTTCTTGATTTTCTGCTGTCGTAGCAAGCCCTGTATGTCCTTGACATGCTCGGCTTCCTTGCTGAACTGTACCTTGCTTGTTGTCTCCTCCTTGTCGATGAGGCTAATCTCCTTGCGCAGGCTGCCTATGTGGCTGTCGAGAGCGTCATTTATAGACTTGTGCATGGCAACCAGGTTCTTGTTGCAGTCTATGACAAGGGGGTTCGCCTCGCTGCTGTTCGAGAGGTACTTGTCGCGCTTGACAATCTCCTGGTTGTATTTGGTTATGAGGTTCTCGATGCTTGCCATGCTCAGGCCTGTCTTTGCCGGCAGCATCTCCTTGTTGTCGACATTTTCGATGACACACTTCTTGATGAACAGCGCAAGCTCAATCTGGCTCTCCAACTCGACGCTCTTTTCGTTATCCTTGCTGCTTAGGGTGCTGTTGAGCTCACGAATCTGCTTCGCAGTCAGCTTGTTCTTGCTGTTCTGTGCGGCAATCTCCCTGTCAAGGAGGTTGAGCTCTATCTGCAACGAGTCGACCCTCTGGGTAATGAACTCTATGGTCTTGATAGTGCTCTCGTTGTTGCGTGCAACCCACTGCTCGTTGTATATGTCAATGATTGCATTGAGAAGTTCCGTTGCCCTGACGGTGGAGTAGTCCTTTAACCTTAGCTTGACAATGGATGTCTCCTCAAGGATTGTCGATGTCAGGTTTGAACAGTAACTGCTTATGGCCTCATCCAAGTTTCTCTTCTCGACAAATATATTCTGACCGATGAAGTTTTTGTAGTATTCTGTCGCTTCAATCACTATGCGGCCGACGGGTGTCGCCGCAGTGTCGCCGATGACGGCTGTCATTGTACCTTCAAGTTCCTGGCCGTTCCTGCAGAAACCGCTCAGGGCAAGGTTCTTGCCCGTTGTAAGGTTTGCGGTAAATGTGGCAACGTCGCTCTCGCGCAGGTCAATGAATGTGACCTTGATGGGTCTTCCAAGGTACATAATGCCGTTATAGAACCTGCCTTCGCCTCTGTAGTCCACAGTCAGGTCAAGACGTTTTATGGCCTCGCGGACAATACCGGGGGAGCGCAGCGCCTGTACCTCTATTCTGGCATCGGCTGTCGCCTGTTGGGTGGCAAAGTCCTTGAATGCTCCGCTGCCGCCCATGCCGTCGCTCTCCTTGATGAGGATCTCGGCAGAACGTACATAGACCGCTGGGGATGATAGTATATATACCGCGGCTGCTCCCATGGCAATGGCGAGGGAGAGCAGAATCCAGTACCAATTGTCGATGCAGTGGAACAGCAGGTCCCTGATGGGCAACACGTTATCGTCGTTTTTTCTTCTTGCCATATTCTCTTATCGTGTGAAGAATGTAACCAAAGTAAGTACCAGTGACACAGCAGAGAACCAGAACGAAGTAGAACGCAGTGTGTTGCTGTTTATGTCGTACTGGCCGCTGGCTTTCTTGTTGGGCTCGACATATACAATGTCGTTCTGCTGCAGATAGTATACAGGAGAACCGAACAGCTGTGCCGCATCGTTGAGGTTCACGCTGTAGCTCTTCTGCTCGCCGTTTACCTCGCGGAGCACGGTCACATTCTCGCGCTTGCCTGTTATCGCAAGGTCGCCTGCATCGCTTATGGCATCGATGATGGTGTATTTGTCCTTCTCGACGTTGATTTTGCCGGGTCTCTTGACATCGCCCAGAACGGATATCTGCAGGTTCTTGAAATCAACGATTACGGTGGGGTCCTGGACCATTTTCTTGTCAAGCAGCTCCTGCCTGATGTGTTTTGCCACATCGTCCCTTGTCATGCCGGCAATGTGGATGCTTCCCAAATAGGGGAACTCGATGTTGCCGTCCTTGTCGACGGTGTAGGCAAGGTCGGTGTTCGAACCCATGTTCTGCTGGCTGCGTCTGAGGTTGAATGGCGCTACAAGCTCCTCGTCCTTGCTGTTTACGTGTATTGAAAGCTTGTCTCCGGGCTTGATTGTTATCTCCTGTGGTAGTGCTACTTCAACGGTTCCGCCATTTTTCATGTCCTGGAAGTATAGGACTTTTTCCTGTGTCGAGCATGATGCTATCAGCATCAGTACAACGAGTGATAATAGGGACTTTTTCATTGTTGTATGTTTTTTTGTTACGCGCGATATATTATGTCTTAATGTAAAATATTTTTACTTTAAATTTGTGGTTTATTTTATAATTTCGATGAATTCGGTGCTTATTTCCGCCAGTGCTACTGCCGCCACACCTTGAATGAGCAAAACGACCCTTGGTTTGCGCTTGCCCTGTACCTTGACAAAGACTCCTTCTGTGCCATCGAATGCTCCTCCGTGTACGCGGACTCTTGTGCCCTTTGCTATGTTCACCTCTTCGGGCCTCATGTATATGAGTTCCTCGTTGGAGGTTTGTGTGACGGCGATGAACTGCTGCATCTGCCGGTCGGGGATTATTATTGGGATATTTTTGCCCTCCCTTGGCATTGTGCGGTACTGCAGATAGTCGACTCCGCGTTTGACCTCCTGGATGATTTCCTTGGATGTGTGTACGAATATCAGGTTATGTATGGCTGGAATCTGTTTCCTGATTTTTGCTCCGCTGCGTTTCTCGACGAGAGCGTTTACCATGGGTACAAAACACTCTATGCCTTTGGCCTGAAGATACTCCTTTGCTTTGAGTTCCCTGCGGTAGGGGGCGCTCATGGCAAACCACACAATTTGAGAATCTTTATCTGTGGGTTTTGATGTTGTTGCTTCTGGATTGGACATACTCTTGGCTCCTCAAGTCTTGTATAAAACGTTGAGAATCAATGATTTGCAAATTTGTAGGCATCTGCAGTGGCGGATGTCGAAATGCGCGGCCTGTGGTTTGTCTTGCTATCGGTAACGATGCGCAATCCTGTACTGTATCCGCGTCTTAATGCAAAGATAGTGAAAAAAGTTTAAATGTACAAGGAGTTGTGGCAGATGGTTTTGCGCATGTAAAATTGTTTTATCAAGTCCGGGCCTTTCAAGCGTTGGGCATGCTCTCTGTTATGCATGCAAGATAGTCGTAGTGCTCGCCGTCAATGCACTTTTCGCAGTGGAATCCATGCTCCTCGGCATACATCGCCAATGTCTCGAAGTCGATGTATAGCCAGTCGAACGGCTCGCCTGTAATGTTCTTGTATCGCATCTTGTAGTCTACCTCGCCGTAGTAGCCGGCGGCAAGGTCTATCTCCATTGAGCCGTCGTCATCCATGAACACATACTTGATGTCAGAGGAATCGAGCAGTATCTGTCCGCCGGGGGCGAGCAGTCTTTTCGCGACACGGAAGAATTCGCCCAGCCTCTCGACCTTGCCTACAATCCCGATGCCGTTCATGGCAAGCAGTATGGTGTCGAATTTCTCGGTAAACCTCTCATCGAAAAAGTTGATGACACGTGCGTCGATGCCGCGCTCTCTCATGACCTCGACCGAAAGCTCCGAGATGTCAATGGCAACGACCTCCAGCCCACGTTCCATGAGCAGCGCACTGTGGCAGCCCGACCCTGCTCCGGCATCGAGCACGCGCCCGCGACACAGTTCAATTGCCCGTTTCTCCTGGATGGGCATCTCCTCGTATTTTCTGAAAAGGGTGTGGACGGGAATCTCATCCTCGTAGAACATCGATGACAGTACCCTGAGCTTTGCTGCTTTTCCGGTGGTGTGGTAGTCGAAAATCGCCCTTCCCATCGGGTCTTTTTCCTTGTTTGTGGTCTTGTTGTTCATGGGATATTGCAGCTGTGTTAAGGAACTATTTGCGTAATTTCTTCAGGATTCTCTCTGCTACATGTTCGGGTTCAATCTTCATGCAGCGGTAGTCGCCATGGATACATGGCTTGTTTCCGAATATGGAGCATGGACGGCACTCGAGGTCAAGCTCTATGCAATCCTCGCGTTTCTGGTTCCAGCCGAGGAATCCTGCAAGCGGCGAGGTCGCTCCCCATATTGAGACTGCAGGGGTGCCGACAAGGGATGCCATGTGCATGTTTGCCGAGTCCATGCTTACCATCACGTCAAGATGGCTTATGAACCTTAGCTCGCCGTCGAACTTCGTGCGTCCGATGAATGATATCGTGTTCGGGTATTTTGTACACCAACGGTTGACGGTCTCTTCTTCTTTCGGGCCGTTGCCGAAACAGAAAATCTTCACGCCTTCGTGCTTTGAGAGTATCTCGATGACTCTTTCCATTCTCTCGAGCGGGTAAATCTTGCCGTTGTGACGTGCAAAGGGGGCTATGCCAACCCATTTGTCATCCCCTTTCGGCGGTATGAAACTGCAGAAGTCGCTTATGTCGCCCTTTCCGTTGCCGAACAGTGAATGGAACTCCGGCTCGAACGGCATGCCGAGGCGGGTGAAGACATCCCTGTATCTCTCGAATGTGCTTGTGAGCTGCGCTCTGCATTTGTTGTTCTGGCGCGTCAGTGCTTTCTTCTCCTTGCGTCCTTTGATTATGTGTGCGCATACGGCTCCGCCGAATAATCTGAAGTATGTGCGCAGTAATTTTGTGCGCAACACGTCGTGAAGGTCGGCTACGCAGTCGGGTGCGACCCTCTTCTTCAGCTCCCTGTAGAGCCTGAAAAGCCCTACGGGGCCTTTGTATCTGTCGGGGTCTACTCCTATGAACTCAAGGTTTTCGGGCTTGTTTATAAAAAATTGCCCAAACCTCTCGCGGCTTACAAAAGCAAAGCAGTGTTCGGGATATTTGCGGCAGAGGGAGTATAGCAATGGCAATGTCATCGCTATGTCTCCTACTGCCGAGAAACGTGTTATCAGGACTGTGCGCCCTGCATTATTTTTTTGAACCATAAAGAACCGGGTTGAGCGCGGGGTCGTTGTACATCTTCATCTGGCGGTATACCTTCATGTACTTGCGTCCTGCTGCAATGTCGTCAAGCAGCTGTCCTATTGATGTAGTCATGTCCTTGTACTGCTCATTGAGCACATCGAGCTTGGCCTGGCATTTCGCCTTGTGCTCGTCGCTGACGTCGGTGCGGTTGACCTCCTCCTGCATGTGGTATATCTTGAGCGAGAGGATAGAGTAGCGGTCAACGGCCCATGCAGGGCTCTCTGTGTTTATCGTGGCGTCTGCTGCCGGTGTCACATCCTTGTACTTGTCAAGGAAATAGCTGTCGATGAGCTCTACCAGGTCTGTGCGGTCCTGATTCGACTTGTCGATGCGGCGCTTCAACTTGAGTGCCTCTACCGGGTCAATCTCCGGGTCGCGGATTATATCTTCGAAATGCCACTGTACGGTGTCAATCCAGCACTTGAGATACAGATAGTATTCGATGCTCTTCAGCGGGTATGGGTTGTTGATTGGTGTATCGACGTTGTCTGTCTTGTGGTAGTCGGCAATTGCCTCATTGAAAATTGGCCAACTGAGCTCTGTGAAATTTTTCATATTCCTGTTGTTTCTTTTTTGTCCTGTCTGTCTGCGGAGACTGTAACAGGCTCCGTACCAAATGCAAAACTAACTATTTTTATTATATTGGCAAAACTTTATCCCGAAACTCGTTATATTTGTAGCGCATAATGATTTTTTTATAACATATTCTCCGATATGAACGTAGTCATTGATGAAAAGATTCCGTATCTGAAAGATGCTCTCGAGGCGATGGGGCATAAGGTGCTCTCAAAACCGGGGGTTGCGATTAATGCCTCTGATGTAGCCGATGCCGAAGCTCTGTTTGTGCGCACCAGGACAAGGTGCGATGCATCGTTGTTGAATGGGAGCAGGGTGCGTTTTATCGGTACAGCCACCATCGGGTATGACCATATAGACTCTGCCTATTGCGCCGATAAGGGCATTGTGTGGACGAGTGCTGCAGGGTGTAACTCGGGTGCTGTGCTCCAGTATGTACAGTCGGTTGTCTATTCATGGGCAAAAGATAGGGGAGTTTCGCTTGAAGGGCTTTCAATGGGTGTAGTCGGCGTGGGCGTAATAGGTTCAAAGGTTGCGGCTTGGGCGCGCGAGGCTGGTATGCAGGTGCTGCTGAATGACCCGCCAAGGGCACAGCGCGAAGGCGGGGCGGGCTTTGTACCGCTCTCAAAGATAGCCCGGGAGTGTGACATAATAACATTTCATCCGACCCTTTCATCCATGGGGGAATTTCCGAGCTATCATCTGGCCGATGCGGGTTTTATGGCTTCGCTCAGGAAGTGCCGTTTGCTCATCAATGCTTCGCGTGGTCCTGTCGTTGACAACAAGGCTCTGCTTGAAGCAATGGAGCGTGGTATGACATGCGATGTCGTGCTTGATGTCTGGGAGAATGAGCCGAATGTTGATGAGCATTTATTAAATAAGGTGTATATAGGCACTCCTCACATTGCGGGCTATTCAGCCGAGGGTAAGATGAATGCTACCCGGCAGGTGCTTGAGGCTTTTGCCTCGTTCTTGGGGTATGACGGGAAACTGCCTCTTCCGGCGATGCAGCCGCCTTGCCCCGATGCGGTAAGAGCGTCGTCGTTGGCCGATGCATTGTTGCAGATATACTCCCCGCAGATTGACTCGCTGGGCCTTAAGGAGAATCCATCTGCATTTGAGGAACTGAGGAACAATTACATGCTCAGGAGAGAGCCAACTTCATACAAGTTGCTCTATAAAAAGTAAGAAAATGTTAAAAACGACTCTTTTTCGAGGTGGTTTTTGCACAAAAACGAGTATTTGTGCAATTTCTGATTGTTTTTTTCTTCTACTTTCTTGGCAGTTCTTAAATTTTATCATACTTTTGTAGCAAATAATTTTTTCAATCTTCAAAAAATTACAACTATGTCAGAAATTGAATCAAGAGTAAAAGCTATTATCGTTGAGAAATTCGGTGTTTCAGAGTCAGAGGTAACTCCAGAGGCTAACTTCACAAATGACTTGAGTGCAGACTCTCTCGACAGAGTAGAGCTTATTATGGAGATCGAGGATGAGTTCGGTATCTCTATCCCCGAGGATGCAGCAGAGAAGATTGCAACAGTAGGTGATGCTGTTAAGTTTGTAGAGGAGATGGTTGCTGGCAAGTAATCTTTCCCCTTACAGTCTCTCTAACAATTCTATATGAAACAGAGAAGAGTTGTTGTAACAGGTCTTGGTGCCGTTTCACCAATTGGCAATGATGTTCCCACAACGTGGGAGAATGCAGTCAATGGCGTGAGTGGAGCAGGACCTATTACTCATTTTGATAGCTACCTCTTCAAGACCCAGTTCGCTTGCGAGGTCAAGGATTTTGATGTTGCTTCGGTAATGGACCGTCGTGACGTCCGCAAACTTGACACGGATACACATTATGGTTTCGCGTCTGCCGCGGAGGCTATCGCCGATAGTGGCCTTGATTTCGAAAAGGTTGATTGCAACCGTGTGGGGGTCGTCTTTGGCGAGGGAATCGGCGGTTTGAGTGCACTCGAGGATGAGATGCGTGCATACGCTCTCAATCAGGAAAATGGTCCCCGTTTCTCTCCGTTCCTTCTCACCAAGATGATATCGGACATGACTGCCGGCTACATATCGATCAAATATGGTCTTAAAGGACCGAATTTTGTGACGACATCGGCATGCGCATCCTCTTCGAATGCTGTCATTGATGCTTTTGACCAGATACGTCTCGGTCGTGCTGATGTCATTATCGCCGGAGGCTCGGAGGCTGCAATATGTCCTACTGCTGTAGGTGGCTTCAATGCTATGCATGCGTTGTCTGTCCGTAATGACAACCCCAAGACAGCTTCACGTCCTTTCAGCAAGAGCCGTGATGGCTTTGTTATGGCCGAGGGTGCTGCGACGCTTGTCCTTGAGGAGTATGAGCATGCTGTTGCACGCGGTGCAAAGATTTATGCCGAGATTGTAGGGACAGGCTTGACTGCCGATGCATACCACATTACGGCTCCGCATCCCGAGGGTGAAGGAGCTATGAGGGTAATGAAGATGGCGCTTGATGAGGCTGGCCTTCCGCTCGACAGTGTTGACTACATCAATGTACATGGTACATCCACTCCTGCCGGTGACGTTGCGGAGGCAAAGGCTATATTGAGCCTGTTCGGAGAGCATGCATACAAGATGAACATAAGTTCGACAAAGTCAATGACCGGACATCTTCTTGGTGCAGCCGGTGCTTTGGAGGCCGTGTTGACGGTTCTGGCTCTTAAAAACGGAATAGTACCGCCGACAATCAATCATGAAGAGGGCGATGATGATGAGAATCTCGATTATCGCATGAACTTTACCTTCAACAAGGCTCAGGAACGTGATATCAAGGTGGCATTGTCGAATACATTCGGTTTCGGCGGACATAATGCAAGCATAGCTTTTAGAAAATTTGAAGGCTAATAGGTTTTTAAAAAGAATCATGGATAAGATAAGGCTACTGTCCAAAAAGGACAGGGAGTCTTATCTTTTATTGTATTCCATTCTGGGCTTTGTTCCGGATGATATATCCCTGTACAGGCTGGCCATGACGCACAGCTCTTCTGCGTCGGGGGCGCGCAAGCTTGGCTGCAATGAGCGCCTTGAGTTTCTTGGGGATGCTGTCCTCAGTTCCGTCACTGCCGATTTCCTCTATTCCAATTTCCGCAAGGAACGCGAGGGCTTCCTTACGAAGTCCCGCAGCAATCTTGTCTGCCGTGAACGCCTCAATGAACTTGCGGTTGAAATCGGCATTGACAGGTTTGTCAACTCATGCGGTGTACATCAGCAGCACAACAGCTATGTCTATGGCAATGCGCTCGAGGCGCTTGTCGGTGCTATATATATCGACAAGGGGTACAAGCAGTGCCGTCGCTTTCTGCTTGACAGGGTCTTCTCCCGTCTGAGTGACATTGAGGAGGTTGCAAAGTCGGACAAGAACTATAAGAGCCGCCTTATAGAGTGGTCGCAGAAAAAACACAAGACGGTGGAGTTCAGGGTCGTTCACGAGGAGATGCGTAAGGACGGTGTATTCTTTGTAAGTGAAGCGGTCGTCGACGGAACGACGCATGGCGTCGGTGAGGGTTTCTCCAAGCGCGAGAGCCAACAGAAGGCTGCGCGTCAGGCGCTTGCGAATCTTGCCGGGACCGGCAACTGATATCCTGCGCGTTTGTTACAGCCTTTTCAGGAAGCTGCAAACAAAACTATTCTCTTGTGCTTCTTATTGTTACGGCGGCATTGAGCCTGTCGCCTCCCATTGGCGGGGTGTCCTTGCGGAGCGTTATTGAAATGGCGCTTACGTGGGCGAAGCGGCTGTATATCCTATTGCTTATTCTGTAACATACATTCTCGAGTAGTTGCGAGGGCTTTTTCATCTCCTCGCAAATAGTGTCGTATATGTCGGCATAGCTTACCGTACCCTCTATGCTGTCGTTCTCAAGACAACCGAAGTCGCTTATTGTGAATGAGGCGTCAATTGTGTACCATGCTCCGATACTTCTTTCCTGCTCAATCACCCCATGATAGGCATACATGTGTATTTCGTTCAACTCTATTATGTATTCAGCTGTCTTCATACTTTCCGAATAATCCTTATAATTATGAAGGGTCCTTCGAGGACCCTTCGCTATAGTTTTATGAACACTTTATCCGCACTTTGAGTATCCGCATCCGGGGCAGTGCAGACAACCCTCCTCGAATATCAGCTGCTGCTTGCAGTTGGGACATTTCTCGGCGGTTGATGTGCCGTCCTTGATGTAACGCTTCAGGGCGCGCTCTACACCGTTCTTCCATGTGTTGATGTTGTCCGATGCGAGTTCCAGTGATGATATCAGCTTGATGACCTGCTCAATCGGCATCTTGTAGCGCAATACTCCTGATATCAGCTTGGCGTAGTTCCAGAACTCCGGGTTGAATCGCTCGGATAGTCCTTCGATGGTTGTCTTGTATCCTATCTTGTTCTCGAACTGGAAGTCGTAGCGCTTGCTGCCGTCCTCATTGGTGTGCTTTATGATTATTCCATGTGTCACATTCTTCGGCAATGGAATACCGTCCTCATCATCCTGCTGTCCTGTGAATATCTCATAAGGCTCGCCGTCGAGCAGGCCGATGAATGCCACCCACTTCTCCTTGTTGTTCTGGAAACGTACGACATCTGCCTGAAGTACGGTCGGGCGCACCTCGGTGATTGCAGGCTTGGTAGGTTCGGTCTCCTTTTTCTCTTTCTTGCTCTCTGTAGAAACAAGTACTCCTGCACGTGAGCCGTCGCGGTATACGGTACATCCCTTGCAACCGCATTTCCATGCTGTGACATATAGGTCGTTCACGAGTTTCTCATCGACATTGTTCGGCAGGTTGATTGTAACGCTGATTGAGTGGTCTACCCACTTCTGTATGCGTCCCTGCATCTCGACCTTCGCAAGCCAGTCGATGTCGTTCGATGTGGCTTTTGCGTAAGGCGAACGTGCCACAAGCGAGTCAATCTCTGCTTGGGTGTACCGCTTGCCGGTGTCAATTCCGTTTTTCTTCATCCACTCCACGAACTTGTGGTGGTATACGACATACTCCTCGAATGCGTCTCCGTTCTCATCGGTAAAGTCAACATGCACTGCAGGGTCGTTGGGGTTTACCTTCCTGCGGCGCTTGTAGACGGGCATGAATACAGGCTCGATACCCGATGTTGTCTGGGTCATGATGCTGACAGTGCCGGTAGGTGCTATTGTGAGGCAGGCAATGTTACGGCGGCCATGCTTCTTCATGTTTTCGTACAGCTCGGGGTCGGCCTCGCGCAGTCTGTTGATGAACGGGTTATTCTCTTCGCGCTTGATGTCGAAGATTTCAAAAGCTCCGCGCTCCTCGGCAAGCTTTACAGAAGAACCATATGCGGCAAGTGCAAGTGTCTTGTGAACATTCTCTGAAAACTCTACAGCCTCGGGACTTCCGTATCTCATGCCCATTGCTGCAAGCATGTCGCCCTCGGCTGTTATGCCGACTCCAGTGCGGCGGCCCATGCTGCTCTTGCGTGCGATTTTCTCCCACAGTTTCCTTTCGGCGCCCTTGACCTCCTCGCTCTCTGGGTCACTCTCGATCTTCTCCTGTATTGCCTTTATCTTCTCAAGCTCAAGGTCGATGATGTCATCCATCATTCGCTGTGTCTTGGCAGCATGCTCCTTGAACAGTTCAAAGTCAAAGTATGCCTCGTCTGTGAACGGATTCACTACATACGCGTAGAGGTTGATTGCAATCAGGCGGCATGAATCGTAGGGGCATAGAGGGATTTCGCCACAAGGGTTGGTCGATACGGTCTCAAAGCCGAGGTCTGCATAGCAGTCAGGTATTGACTCCCTGAGTATGGTGTCCCAGAACAGTACGCCGGGCTCTGCCGATTTCCATGCATTGTGGATGATTTTGTTCCACAACTGAACGGCATCTATCTCTTTGCTGTATAATGGGTTTTCCGATTTAATCGGGTATTGCTGTGTGTAGGGCTTCTGCTCGGTTACGGCTCTCATGAACTCATCGTCAATCTTTACCGAAACATTGGCGCCGGTAACCTTTCCTTCGGTCATCTTGGCGTCGATGAAAGACTCGGAATCGGGATGCTTGATTGAAACGCTCAGCATGAGCGCGCCACGTCTGCCATCCTGAGCTACTTCGCGGGTAGAGTTGGAGTAACGCTCCATGAATGGTACCAGGCCTGTTGAAGTCAGCGCCGAATTCTTTACGGGAGAACCTTTGGGGCGGATGTGAGAGAGGTCGTGTCCTACACCGCCGCGTCTCTTCATCAGCTGCACCTGTTCCTCGTCAATGCGGATGATTCCTCCGTATGAATCGGCTTTGCCCTCCATGCCAATCACGAAGCAGTTTGACAATGATGCAATCTGAAACTCATTTCCGATGCCTGTCATGGGGCTTCCAGAAGGAACGATGTATCTGAAGTGGTCGAGAAGGTCGAAGATTTCCTGCGCGCTCATAGGGTTGTCGTACTTCGCCTCAACTCTGGCTATCTCGTTGGCTATACGCCAATGCATCTCTTCGGGGCTCTTCTCGTATATGTTCCCGAATGAATCCTTTACGGCATACTTGTTTACCCAGACGCGGGCGGCAAGCTCATCGCCGTTGAAATATTCAAGTGCAGCCTTGAACGCTTCATCGTAGGTGTAAATCTTCTTTTCCACTTTTTAAAGAATTATTATTGTTTTTATATTGGTGTTGCTCTTTTTTGTAGCCTCGCAAATTTATAATGCAATTTTATATTTACCAAATTATTTCTTTGTAACTTATCAACTGCTCATAAAGTTTTCCAAAATAATTTTTAATTAATTGATTATTAAGAATGTAAATTTTTGTAATAGGGTAAAAGTTTTCCAAAAAGAAAATTTTGCATTTAATTTTATACCGGTGTGTTGCTCTTTTTGTCAAGAAGGCTGGTTGCGTGATTTTTTTTAATACCCCAGGTGAATACTCAATATCGTTGCCTGGATTTGCCATGGTGTAGTGTAAACAGAGAATGTGAAGCCCTTTGAAGACTTCACATTCTCTCCTATATAATGTTGTTGAATGCCTGTTATGCGCTCTGTAGAGCCAAATCTATTTCATTGAGTTCGTTGCGGAACTGCTTGTCGGTGTCGGCCAAGTTTGCAACGGTCTTGCATGCGTGAAGCACTGTCGCATGGTCTCTGTTGCCGATGTATTGGCCGATTTTTGATGTCGACATGTCGAGGTACTTCTTTGCAAGGAACATCGATACCTGGCGTACAAGTACCACCTCGCGTTTACGTGAGCGTGTGTTTATGGCGCTGACCTCTACTCCGTAGTAGCTTGAGACTGTCTTTATGATGTCATCAATGGTTATGCTCTTCTTCTCGTATGTTGTAAGGTCTCCGATGACCCTGCGTGCAAGGTTGATATCTACGTCGGCGTTGTTGATGGTGGAGTGTGCCATGAGTGACACTACTATTCCCTCAAGGTCGCGGATGCTTGCGTTCACATGCTCGGCAATGTAAGATATCACCTCCTCGGGGAAGTTGAGGCCGTCGCGGTATATCTTGTTTCGCAGGATATTCTTTCTCAACTCAAGGTCGGGCTTCTCTATTTCGGCGGTCATGCCCCACTTGAAGCGTGTGATAAGGCGCTCTTCCATTCCCTGTAGCTGCGCGGGAGAACGGTCTGAGGTCATGATGAGCTGTTTGCCGTTCAGGTGCAGGTGGTTGAATATGTGGAAGAATGCATTCTGTGTCTTCTGTAGGCCTGCAAACTCCTGGATATCATCAATGATGAGCACGTCAATGCTCTGGTAGAATCGCATGAAGTCATTGAAGTTCTTCTGCAGGATTGAGTCGGTGTACTGTACCTGAAACAGGTGTGCCGATACGTAAAGCACTCGCAACTCAGGGTGTGTTTCCTTGATTTTTACACCGATAGCGTTGATGAGGTGTGTCTTTCCAACGCCCGATGAACCATGTATGAACAGAGGATTGAATGCGCGTCCGGGCATGTCGGCTACGCTCATTGCCACTGAACGTGAGAGACGGTTGCTGATACCTTCGATGTAGTTGTCGAAGGTGTATCGGTTGATGAGCATTGAATCAAGCTCCTGTACCGCCTCCTGCATTGCCTTGGGAGCACTGTTGCCGCTGTTGCCGCTACCCGTCCTGTTCTGGCTGTTGTCACCGGTGCTTACCTCAACACTGAGGTTGTTTATTCCGTCAGTCAGCACGCTGTACATCAACTGTGTGCCGTTGCCGAACACTTTGAACAGTGTAGTGCACAACAGGTCAAGATAGTTGGCCTCAAGAAACTCATATACAAAGTTGCTCTTTACCTGTATGGTCAATGTACCGGCCTCGTACTTGAGCGGGGTGATGTCCGCAAACAGGGTCTTGAAAGTCTTCTCCGAGACATTGTCACGGATAATTTCAAGGCATCTGTTCCACTTTGTTGTAAGGTTAGAGTTCATTGTTCGTATATGGTATCTAAATGTTAAGGGCGAAAAAATAAAGAGGCTCCTTTAAGTTGGGAGTGCCTTTGCGGCATGAACCTCTATTGCTTGGGATTATTGTCAAATCCCGGCCGTTTGTTGTCACTTCAGCCGGACAGACGGCAAGCCTCTTTGTTATTTCTATTGCAAATATCTTCAAATAAAAATGAAAATGCAAGTCAAAAAAAGTAGCCCTAAATTTGTGCTCAAATAATATATTGTATATCAGTTACTTAAAAAAACAGATTCTGCCAAGGTTGCTCTTTTGCGTTATTTTTTTTGCACATTGATGTTCAATGACTTATGATTGAATATTCCGGATTTTGCTTTATTCTTTTGTCTTCGGAAAACTCCTGTTCACGCTTTTGAGTGTGCTTTAAAGCGATATTGCATGATTACTCCCGTTTACCACTGTTATTTGGAATGATTCTATATAAGCGCAAAAATTTTGTTATTTGAAAAAAGTCGCGGGAGGAAAAACGTTGCCAAAAATTAAGCAAAATAACTTGCTTTTTAGAAAATAAAAGCATTTATTCTGCGAGCGTGTACATTATATCTATTGTTTTTGCACAATCATGCGGTTTGTGTGAAAATCAGTATTCTGTTTGCAGTTTCTTCTTTCGGGATGGAGCCGCTGTTTATTTATAATAGAGTAATGGCAGGCGTTGCCTGCCATTACTCTATTATCTTACCAAGTCCAGGTCGAGTCTCGCCCTCAGCATCTCAAGAACAGGGTTCTTTTCTTTCAGAATCTCGTATTGCTTTGTGCGGTCGCTTACGTGCCTCTCCACCACAATCTTGTTTACCGTAATTTTCATGGTAGGAGTGATACCGTCCAAAAGTTCGCTCATGCCTTTGCATATGCGCTTGCTCTCCTTCTCGAACAGATCTGCTGCCAACTGGTTGTCTACCGATATTGTAAAGACGTTCTCGCCGATGTATGACGGTGTCATTATCTTCATCCTGTCGGCCAGTGCTCTTTCATTCTCGGGGAGGCGCAGCGCGAATGACATCCATGCCTGAGAGATGGCGTCTGCGCTTGCAACGGCAGGTTTCTCTACTTGCACCGGTCGTTCCTCTGGCTTGCTCTCTGTGACTGCCGTTGCCTGAGCCTCTATCGGTTGAGTGGTGCCCTGTTGGCTTTGTATCTTGCCGGCAGCCATTGCTCTTGAGGCTCCGAAAAGTCCTGCGCCACGCCTTGTCTGCAGTCCTTGCGGCCTGCCCTCGTGTACGGGCTGTCGGCTATGCTGCGGTGTCTGTACGGTAGGAGTCCCTGAGGTGTCTTCGGTGCCCGTTGGGTTTTCTTTCCTCTCTTGCTGTGCCGTTGCAGGCTGTGCTATCTGCCCTCCGCTCTTTGAGGTGGCAGTGGTGCTCTCTTGTGGGCTTGTGCCCGTTATCTCGTTACTGAGCTTGCTGAATATGGGTTTTAACATCTTGGGGCCACGCCCCGCTCCCTCTTCGCTATCATCCTGCAACTGGGAAAGCTCAATTATGGTCAGTTCCACCAGCAGACGCTTGTTACGGCTGCTCCTGTAGTTCATGCTGCAGGTGTTGCATAGCTTTATTGCGTTGAAGATGAACTTTGCCTTGCATCTTGCGGCTTGCTCGGCATAACGTGAACGCAGCTCCTCGCTGCCTTCGAACAGCGGTGCTGTGGCCGGGTCGCCGTTTACAAGAAGGTCTCTGAAGTGTGCCGCAGCTCCTTCAATGAATATGTTGCCCTCAAAACCTTTTGTGAGCACTTCGTTGAAGAGAAGCAAGGCTTGTGATATCTTGCCTTCAAGCACGAAATCCGTCAGTCTGAAGTAGTACTCATAGTCAAGCACGTTCAGACTGCTGATGACTTTTGCGTATGTGAGGTCTCCTTGCGTGAAGCTTACCATCTGGTCGAACAGCGAGAGTGCGTCACGCATACAACCGTCCGATTTCTGTGCTATTATACGCAGAGCCTCGTGCTCCACCTTTATATTCTCTTTCTGCGCGATGCTCTGCAGATGCGATATGATGTCTGCAGCCTCGATGCGGCTGAAATCATAAATCTGGCAACGTGAAAGGATTGTCGGGATAATCTTGTGTTTCTCGGTAGTGGCAAGGATGAATATTGCGTGCGCTGGCGGCTCTTCAAGAGTCTTCAGGAATGCGTTGAACGCGGCCTGTGACAGCATGTGAACCTCATCGATGATATATACCTTGTACTTGCCTATCTGCGGCGGTATGCGCACTTGCTCGTTCAACGAACGTATGTCCTCTACCGAGTTGTTGCTTGCTGCGTCAAGCTCATAGATGGAGTATGAGCGCTGCTGGTTGAATGACTGGCACGATTCGCACTCATTGCATGGCTCTCCCTCGCTTGTGGGGTGCATGCAGTTTATTGTCTTCGCGAAAATTCTGGCACAAGTAGTCTTTCCCACGCCCCTCGGCCCGCAGAAGAGGTAGGCATGTGCGAGCTTGCCGCTCTGTATGGCGTTCTTGAGGGTGGTGGTAAGGGATTTCTGTGCAACTACCGACTCGAAGGTGTCGGGGCGGTATTTTCTTGCCGAAACTATATAGTTTTCCATGTTCTGGTTGAATGTTTTCAAGTTATGCAAAGATAATGCAAACCGCTTGCCGAACAAAATTGCAGGGCGGTTTTCTATATATAAAAAATAGGATTAGGGAGAGCTGCGTCACTTTATTTTATTCGGGTTCTTTGCGGCAAAATCGGCCCATGATGAGTATTTCCTGTCGCTTGTTGGCTTGCCACGCTGTATGAAGTGGCAGAAGGCCGCTCCCAGTGCGTCGGTGGCGTCCATGAACTGTGGCATCTCCTCGCCCGATATGTTCAGCATGCGGCGCAGCATGTCGGCAACCTGTTCCTTTGATGCCGCGCCATTTCCGGTAATTGCCATCTTTATTTTCAACGGTGCATATTCGTGGATAGGCACCTGGCGGCTTATGGCGGCGGCAATGGCCACTCCTTGGGCGCGTCCCAGTTTGAGCATGCTCTGCACGTTCTTCCCGAAGAAGGGCGCCTCAATGGCAAGTTCATCCGGCAGGAAGGAGTTTATGAGCCCCTGCACTCGGTTGAATATCTCACCCAGTTTCATGTAGGTATCCTTGCATTTGCGCAGGTCAATTACTCCCATGGCAATAAGGCGTGCACGGTTGCCGTTCACGCCGATGAAAGCATAGCCCATGATGTTCGTTCCCGGGTCAATACCCATGATGACCCTGTCATCTGTTGGGCGGCTGCATGTCATGGATTCAGGTATTTGAGCAGTGCCTTGCATCCTTTCTCTATCTCGTTGTACGTCTTGTCGAAGTTGCCGTGATACCAGGGGTCCGAAATGTCGGCGCCCGAGCATCGCTGCGGCTCATCGGAGACAAAGTCAAGCAGTTTCCACACCTTGCCTTCGCAGTCGCAGCCTATTATGCGCATCAGGTTGCGTACATTGTACTCTTCCATTACAACCACAAGATCGAACCCGTTGTAGTCATCCATGGTAAAGCGTCTTGCGCGGTGTCCGCTGCAAGGGATGTCATGCAGCGACAGGGTGTGTCCTGCCGGAGGATATATGCCGTTGCCTATCTCCTCGCTGCTGGTTGCCGATGATTCTATGTGCAATTCATCCTCGACAAATGACCTGCGTGCAAGTTCCTTCATTATGAATTCTGCCATAGGCGAGCGACATATGTTGCCATGGCATACGAACATTATCTTCTTCATACTTCTATTCCAGAAAATCGGCATTGAAAGAGAGCGGCAACAATGCTTTCACACCATCCTCTATTATATAACACTGTCTGGCACCGTAGAGGATAATCCTGATGTTGCGGTCGAAACGTTTCTCGGTCTCCAGGATTACCTGGCGGCATGCACCGCATGGAGGTATTGGGGCCTCCAGTTCGCCCTGCTCTGTGCGTGCAGCAATGGCGAGTGTCTCTACCGATTCGTTAGGGTATTGCGAATTGGCCCAGAACAGGGTGGTGCGCTCGGCGCAAATGCCCGAAGGGTATGCTGCATTCTCCTGATTGGTACCGCTCACTATTATGCCGTTGTTCAACCTGACTGCGGCTCCCACATTGAAGTGTGAGTATATGGCATAACTGTTGGCCGTTGCAGCGCGTGCAGCGTCAACAACCTCCCTGTCAGTCTCGGTAAGCTCCCCGTATGAACATACAAGAACCTTGGTCTGCAAAATCATCTCCTTCATAAAATCTCATTATTTGTTACTGCGAAGATAAGCAAATAGTTGCTCAAAAGCAATTTATTCATTTATTTTGTGGTCTGATAACAAATGTTGACAATGAAATCATACAGTATCCTTATCCTTGCAGCTGCGTTGATGTTTACGGGTTGTGCATCATTCAATAGCGCTCCCAAGCAGTCGGCTATCCAGCATGGCGCAGCCGATGACTATTCGCGTTACGTGCAGACATATTATCCTCTTGCGGTGGAGCAGATGAACAAATATGGAATCCCAGCAAGCATAACGCTTGCACAGGGACTTCTTGAGAGTGGTGCAGGCAAGAGCGAACTGGCCCGCAAGTCGAACAATCATTTCGGTATAAAGGCCGACAACAGTTGGAAGGGCAGGAGTGTCTCTTCCATGGACAACGGCCGCTTGTGCAAGTTCCGCAAGTATGACAAGGTGGGCGAATCGTATGAGGACCACTCACGTTTCCTTGTGGGCAGGCAACGGTATGCTTCCCTCTTCAAACTCAGGCGCACCGATTACGAGGGATGGGCAAAAGGACTCAAACAGGCAGGATATGCCGAGGACAGCAAGTATCCCCAGAAACTGATAGGTCTTATTGAAAGATACAACCTGCAACGCTTTGACAGTTTCGGAACAACAGGCGGAGGCAGGGTTGTCAAGGTTACCAATGGGATACCGTATATCGTTGTCGAGGTAGGCGACAGAATGGGGACTCTTGCCGATGAGTTGGGCATATCGGTGCGCAAGTTGAGAAAGTACAATGATATCCACGACAAGCGTGAGCCTCTTCCGGGCGAAGTCTTATATATAAAAAAGAAGAAGGGTAAGGCTGCGAAAGGAAGTGAATTCCATACGACATCACATGGAGAGAGTCTCTATACAATATCGCAGCTCTATGGTGTACGGCTTATGCAACTGTACAAACTGAATCCGCAGTACAGGAGTTATGCAAAACTCAAAGTGGGGGATATAATAAGGTTAAGATAACAGAATACGCAGGCGGCCGCCTGCGTATTCTGTTATCTTGACCCATGCTTCTCAATCTCGGCCGGAATGCGGAATGCCGTATAAAGCTCCATCAGTGCACCGCATAGCATCAGGACCATCCATTCATTGTTCTTCATTGTAAACATCAGCACTCCTGCCGCGACAAGCAGCAGCGCTCCAATCTGCTGCTGTACGACAAGGCGTCTGACGGCGAAATGGGTGTGCCGTGGGCGCAATATGAACTGCGTTACTGCAAACAGCGCTGCTCCCGATGTGTATATGTAGGCATATGCTTCGGGGAGGAACAGGCGCGATGCGGCTCCTATGAGTATAGCTATGGCCGCAATGAAATATAGTGTCTTTACAATCTTCATCACTCTTCAATTATGAAAACATCCTCATCCTTCGTGTGCATGTTGTACTTGTCACGACAAATCTTCTCAATCTCATGAATGTCTCCGTTGGGACCAATCTTGCTGTTCTTCAGTTCGGTCTCTATTGAGTCGCGTTGCATCTGGGCTATCTCTTTCTCGAGTGTGGTTATCTTGTGTCTGTTCTCGAAGTGCTTTATCATGCTCTTGTCATCAAAAAGCACGACGATGACCAGGAAGATTATTGTCACAAAAAGATACTTGTGCTCTCTTACCCAGTTGATTATTGGTGTGAATTTAGAGAAGAATGACATATCGGGGATTGTTCGGGGTTGATTATATTATATTATTCTGCGAAGATACAAACAAACGGACGAAAAACATCGGGCTTGCTTGAATATTTTTCAAAGCTTATGCCTCATTTATCGGCTTAATATTATTAAAATAGCTATATTATATAATAAAAATGTTTTTTCCGAGTTATATAATAGATAATCAACCGGACAATAGTCGTGCACAGGAATATATACTACATATTCATCACTCTTTTGCTCTCCATTGTGGCTGTTGCATGCAGCAGCGAAAAGGCCATAAGGAAAGGCGATAAGTTCGCAGCCATAATGGAGTATCATGAAGCGGCCAAGGAGTATAAGAAGGCCTATCGGCAGATTTCTCCCAAGGAGCGTCCGAAACGCGCCGAGGTCGCATGGAAGATGGGCGAGTGTTATCGCAAAGGCAACAGCGCGGTCTTTGCTGCCGCTGCATATCAGAATGCGGTGCGCTACGGCTATCCCGACTCTACTGCTCTTCTATATCTTGCCGATGCTCTGTTGGAGAAAGGCGATTACAAGGCTTCGGAAAAGAACTACAGGGCTTTCCTTGAGAAGGCGCAGGATAACCGCATGGCGCAGATAGGCCTGCAGTCGGCAATGCAGTCGGCCGAATGGAAGAAGAATCCTAACCGCTACATCGTAAAGAAGTCCAAGGAACTCAACGGGCAGCGCAGCGACTATTGCCCTGCATATGTAGGCGAGGATACCACGATGATAGTTACCACTACCACACGCAAGGAGGCTACAGGCGATGAACTCAGCGGCATAACAGGGCAGAAGCATGCCGATATCTTCATGACAAAACTTGATGAGAAGGGTAAATGGCAGAAGAGCGAGAAGATTGAGAGTGATGTCAACAGTGAATTCGAGGATGGTGCGTGTGCCTTTACTCCCGACGGCAAGGTAATGTACTTTACACGTTGTGTGACCGACCCCCACTATCCTCGCTATGCCGCCATATACAAGAGCAGCAGGAGCGATGCCTCATGGGGCAAGCCCGAACAGGTCGTGATAACAAGGGATACACTCTCATTGTATACTCATCCTGCTGTATCGCCTGACGGCGAGTGGCTCTATTTCACCTCGAACATGGCAGGTGGATGCGGGGGGCTTGACCTGTGGCGTTTCTACATTGGCCCGAGCAGGGCAATGGAGGGTATAATCGAGAACCTGGGTCCTATGATAAATACCGACGGCGATGAGCAGTTCCCCTCTTTCGGTCCGAAAGGCGAGCTTTTCTTCTCATCCGACGGTTATCCGGGAATGGGCGGCCTTGATATTTTCTGTGCCACACTATCCAATGATACGCTGTGGAATGTAACCAACATGGGAGCTCCGCTGAACTCGAACGGCGATGACTTCGGTATGACATTCGCTCCCGGCCTTTATCGCGGTTTCTTCTCATCTAACCGTGGCGATGCCCGTGGTTGGGATCATATATACTCGTTCTTTCTCCCGGAGACTGTACATATGCTGCGTGGCTGGATATATGAGAAAGATGGGTATGAACTTCCCGAAGGTGTCATATACATGATTGGCGATGATGGAACGAATAGCAGCTTCGGTGTCATGAAGGATGGTTCATACAGCGTTCGTGTCACTCCTGGAGTAAAATACGTGTTGCTTGGGACATGTAAGGGGTATCTGAATTCCATGCAGGAGCTCACTGCCGACTGCGTCGAGGAAAACAGGGAGTATCAGCTTGACTTTGAACTTGCTTCAATAACGAAACCTGTGCTTATTGATAATATCTTCTACGAGTATGACAAGGCGACCCTGACGGCCGAGTCCACAGCCTCGCTCAATGAGCTTGTCAAGTTGCTTGAACTTAATCCGAACGTTACCATAGAGCTGGGCTCGCATTGTGATTTCCGTGGCAGCGACAACTATAACCAGCGTCTTTCACAGGCCCGTGCCGAGTCGGTTGTGGAGTATCTTACGGCTGCAGGTATTGAGAAGGAACGTCTTACGGCTGCGGGTTATGGAGAGGAGTCTCCTAAGGTCATTACCAAGAAACTGAGTGAGAAGCATACTTTCCTCAAGGAGGGCGATCTCCTTACCGAGGAGTTCATAGATGCGCTTGATACCGAGGAACAGAAGGAGGTGTGCCACGCACTTAACCGTCGTACAGAATTCCAGGTGCTGCGCACGACATACAAACTCTATGAATAAGGTGGGGTTGCTTACAGTAGCGATGCATCCCTTTTTTCTTTGATTCTCTGCTTGAATCTTCTTCTTATGCGACTTCCGATTCTGTGGAAGAGGAATATGAATATGGAGTACTCCACGTCGCTTCCCTTCTGTGAGCAGTAGTATACGGCAAGTTTGTACAACCCCTCAACCTTCACACCGAACTGTTCGAATGAACGCATCACTTCGCTTGTCGACGGTGTCTTGTCGAACTGCATGCGGTTGATGTCGGTCAAGGCGAAGCGGTAATGTCCGCTCTCCTCATCAAAATGATAGAAGATGTTGCTTGAGTTGAAATCAAGCGGAAGAACTTTCTTCGAGTGCATCTCGAGTGTAAAATCAATGAAATCCTTTGTAAGGCGACGTTTCTCGCTGTCTTTTATCTCGTTGTAGGCATCATGCATGAGCTTGTATGGCATATATTCAGATATGAAGTATCCTGTCGAGAAGAGTCCTTTCTTCTTGCTCTCGATATATGCGACAGGCTGTGGGGTGTCAATGCCGAGCTCAAGCAGGCGCCCGGCGTACATGTATGCGCGCTGTGCCTTTGATTTCCTGAAATATGTATATGCTATCCTGTTGATGAGGTTGGGTTGCTTGTATATCTTTATCACATACTCTTTTCCCTTCATACTGAACTTCTCGACAATGTTCCTCTTGTTGCAGAAGACCTCTGTCGCTACATAGTTCCCCTTGACAGCATTAATAATCTCATCACGAAGATGCTCATATTTTGGATTGATGTGTATTTTCATTGATAAAACTTTAGACCGCGAAAAAGTTTTCAATGCAAATTTATTGTGATATCGTTAACTTCGGAATTAAAAAGAGTTAAAACACTTCTTCTGCTTTCAAATTGGTAAAATAGTATTGAAAAAGTACAATAAATAAGGAATAGAATGGTACGCGTACCATTCTATTCCTTGAATTGAAAGCGGACATTACTCACTCCATACTTTCCAGCAGGATACCCATAAGCTCGCAAGCGGCCTTAGCAACGCTTGTTCCGGGGCCGAAGATTCCCACAACACCGGCCTTGTACAGGAAGTCATAGTCCTGTGCCGGTATTACACCGCCGGCGCATACCATGATGTCGCCACGCCCGAGCTTCTCAAGTTCGGCAATGAGCTGCGGAACAAGGGTTTTATGTCCGGCGGCAAGTGATGATACGCCCACAATGTGAACGTCATTCTCTACTGCCTGACGGGCAACCTCGGCCGGGGTCTGGAACAGCATGCCCATGTCGACGTCAAAACCGCAGTCGGCATAGCCTGTAGCTACAACCTTTGCACCGCGGTCATGGCCGTCCTGGCCCATCTTGGCAATCATGACTCGAGGACGGCGGCCCTCTCTCTTTGCAAACTCCTCTGTCAAACGACAAGCCTTCTCAAAGTTCTCATCGTTTCTGCTCTCTGCTGAATACACGCCCGAAATAGTTCTGATTATAGCCTTGTAACGTCCTGCGACCTCTTCGCAAGCGTCGGAAATCTCTCCCAATGTGGCACGTACGTGTGCTGCCTCGACTGCTGCTTCAAGCAGGTTGCCTTCGCCTGTACGTGCATACCCGGTTATCTTCTCGAGTGCAGCCTTGACTGCCGCTTCATCGCGCGATGCGCGGTTGCGCTCAATGGCTGCCAACTGCTCCTCACGCACTGCCGTGTTGTCAATCTCGAGTATGTCGATAGGCTCTTCCTCGGCAAGGCAGTATGCGTTTGTTCCCACAATGACCTGTCTGCCGCTGTCGATACGTGCCTGTGTGCGTGCAGCCGCCTCCTCGATACGCATTTTGGGGATGCCTGTCTCAATGGCCTTCGCCATGCCGCCGAGCTCTTCAATCTCCTGGATGAGTTTCCATGCCTTGTCGGCAATCTCCTGTGTCAGGCTCTCGACGTAGTATGAACCGCCCCATGGGTCGACAACGCGGCAGATGTTTGTCTCTTCCTGAAGATATATCTGCGTGTTGCGGGCGATACGTGCCGAAAAGTCTGTAGGCAATGCGATAGCCTCATCAAGTGCGTTCGTGTGCAGTGACTGGGTGTGTCCCATGGCTGCTGACATTGCCTCTATTACCGTACGGCCAACATTGTTGAACGGGTCTTGCTCGGTAAGCGACCAGCCCGATGTCTGGCAGTGTGTGCGCAATGCCATAGACTTGGGGTTCTTGGGGTTGAACTGCTTGATTATCTTTGCCCATAGCATACGTGCCGCACGCATCTTGGCAATCTCCATGAACGGGTTCATGCCGATGCCCCAGAAGAACGAAAGGCGCGGAGCGAATGCGTCTATGTCTATTCCTGCATTGACACCTGTGCGCACATACTCAAGACCGTCGGCAAGCGTATATGCCAACTCGATGTCTGCCGATGCACCGGCCTCCTGCATGTGGTATCCGCTGATTGAGATAGAGTTGAACTTAGGCATCTTCTGCGATGTGTATGCGAATATGTCGCCGATGATTCTCATTGAGAATGCAGGCGGATAGATGTAGGTGTTACGCACCATGAACTCCTTGAGTATATCGTTCTGGATGGTTCCTGCCATCTCTTCGAGCTTTGCGCCCTGCTCAAGTGCTGCATTTATGTAGAAGGCGAGTACCGGAAGTACGGCACCGTTCATGGTCATTGATACCGACATCTTGTTCAATGGTATGCCGTCGAACAACTGCTCCATGTTCTCCATACAGCAGATTGATACACCCGCCTTTCCCACGTCACCCACGACGCGCTCATTGTCGGGGTTGTATCCGCGGTGGGTGGGCAGGTCGAATGCAACAGAGAGTCCCTTCTGTCCCGACGCAAGGTTACGGCGGTAGAAGGCATTGCTCTCCTCGGCTGTTGAGAATCCCGCGTACTGGCGTATTGTCCATGGACGGAAAACGTACATCATGGAGTAGGGACCACGCAGGAACGGAGGCAGTCCGGCTGCATAGTCAAGATGCTCCATCTCCTTAAGGTCGTCGGCTGTGTAAACAGGCTTTACCTTTATCTGCTCAGGAGTTTCCCACATATTGTTTTCTCCTGCAGTAGTGCTTGTGCAGCATGCTGTTGCTGTTGCTGCACCGAATATATCAATATTTCTGAAATCTTTTCTCATGGCTATGCGTCTTTGTTACTTGATACCCAACTTTGCATTCAACGCCTTGAGCGTCTCAAGCACGTTCACTCTCACATGTATGAAGTTCTCGATGCCCGCCTTCTGCAGTTCCTCACTGCATGCAGGGGCACCTGCCACAATGAATATGGCCTTCTCTTTCACTGCGTTGAATGCAGGTATTGCATATTCGGCATACTCATCATCGCTTGAGCAGATGACTACAATATCGGCTTTAGCCTCCATGGCTGCCGCTACGCCCTCTTCGATGCTCTTGAAACCGAGGTTGTCTATTACCTCATAACCCGCAGCAGCAAGGAAGTTGCACGAGAATTGTGCTCTTGCCTGACGCATGGCAAGGTTGCCGATGGTAAGCATGAACGCCTTCGGACGGCGGCCGCCCTCTTCAGTGGCAAGACGCAACTGCTCGAATTCCTCTCCCAGGCGCTTGGCAACAAGCCTGTCGTTCTCCTCATCGTGGTTATGGCATCCGCATCCGCAACCCATTGCCAATGGGCGACGCCCCTCGCTTGTCTCGCTGAAATTGGGGTACTGGTTCGTGCCCAGCAGAATCTCCTTGCGCTTTGCAAGTGCTGTGCGGCGGCTGTTGCCCGACGCCTCGACCTCGGCCTTGATGCGTCCCTCCTTCACAGCCTTATGGAAACCTCCGGCCTCCTCAATGGCAAGGAACTGCTTCCATGCTTCGGCTGCAATTGACGCGGTAAGGCTCTCTATGTAGTATGAACCGCCGGCTGGGTCGGCAACCTTATCAAGGTGGCTCTCATGCTTGAGAATCAGCTGCTGGTTCTTTGCGATGCGCTCCGCGAACTCGGTAGGAGTCTCGTATACGGAATCGTATGGTGTTACGGTAATTGCCTCCACTCCTGCGATGGCTGCGCTCATCGCCTCGGTCTGTGTGCGCAGCATGTTGACATACGGGTCAAAGAGTGTAAGGTTGAATCTTGATGTCTCGGCATGGATAATCATTTTGCATGAGCATCTGCACTCGGGTGCGTACTGCTCTACGATTCTTGCCCAGAGCATACGTGCTGCGCGGAACTTCGCAATCTCCATGAAGAAGTTGCTGGAGATACCCATGTTGAACTTTATGCTCTTTGCGGCCCGGTCGACGGGTATGCCGGCCTCTGTCGCTGCATTCATGTACTCGTTTCCCCATGCGAGGGCACAGGCAAGTTCCTGTGTTATGTATGCACCCGCGTTGCACAGCCCTGCGCTGTTCACAGCCATGCAACGGTAGCGTGGCAGCTCCTCGAGTGTACCGATAATCTCCTTTACCGTTGCGATGTAGTCTTCAATCACCTTGCCGGCATAAAGTTCCTTGCCTATGGGGTCATACTCTATCGAGCCCCTGATTGCGGCAAGGTCAAAACCACGTTGCTTGTAGTACTCCACCAACTGTGCAGCAAAGATTCTGATTTTGCTTACGCAGACGTTGAAGTTAAGCTCAACCTTTCCGGCATCAATGCCGTCGAGCAAAGTCGGTATATATTCGGGAGTGACCAGCTTTCCGTGTACTCTGAAAACAAGGGATGTCGCTCCCTCTTCAATCATCTTGCGTGCCTTGGCATTTGCCTCCTCGGCCGACGGAATGTCAATGCTCTGACGTATGAGCCAGCTGTTGTTGTCGCTGTTGCCGCGGGTGTAAGGGAACTTGCCGGGCTCGGCATCGGAACACCCCTCGGGCAGGTCCTCCTTGCGGTAGAACGGGTTCACGTTGAACCCTTCTCCTGTTTTCCAAACCATTTTCTTGTCATAGTCGGCACCTTTCAGGTCCTCGACAATCTTCTCTTTCCAATTCTCGGCCGATACGGGCGGGAATTCGCTGAAAAGCCTCTCTCTTTCCATATTAGAAGGTTCTATAAGTTTTGAATTCAGCCTCTGCATTCTCCGCCTTCAGGGGGCGCACTCATGCATGGCTTGCACATTTGTCTCATCAATGAGCAAACATACAACTTTTTTTGAACAAAGCAAAAAAATAGGGAAAATGTAAAGTCGCAAAGGTTAAAATTATAGAAAAGAGGATGACTCAAAATGAGATGAACCCCGAAAGTTAGACAAAAAACTTTCGGGGTTTTGTTATGTCTAAAAAATTAAAGAAACATGGCTATGCAGAAAGATTGAAGTATATGCATATGCTTGAAAATGGATATAGTAGAGAGTATATCCATCGCCA
>JAFXGX010000001.1 GCA_017536695.1 Bacteroidaceae bacterium
CCCTTGAGTGTCTCCTTGCCAATCTTTATGATGACATCCTTGCCTGTCTCAAGGTTCTCGGCAAGGTTCTCGCCCACCTGTGCGTTTATCTTGAATGAGGATAGGTCCGAGAGGGTTGCAATGTGGCTGCCTGCCGACACCAGCGCGCCCTTGCTATCGTTTATGAAGGTGACGGTGCCGCTCTGCGGGGCGGGCATATACGCCTCGTCAAGGCGTTTGCGGCTGGCCTCAAGCTGCTCGAGGAATATGTTGAACTGCAGTTCGCTCACCCGTAGGCCCGACTGGCGTATCTCCCTCTCGCGGCGCAGCTGTTCCTGGCTCTGCTCCAGTTTCAGGCGTGCCGTGGTCACCGCCATTTCGCATTGACGCACCTTCTCTGTGGTGCCCGAGCCTATGCTGTCGAGGTGACGCTCGTTGAGCAGTTCCGACTGCAGACGGTTGAACTCCATCTGGCTAATCTCGATGTTTGTCTGCATGTTGGCAAGGTATGTCTCATCATTGAGCTTCTGTTGCAGCAGTTGCTGTTGTCTTATCTCTTTCTCATCAAGCAGTTTCTGATATTCGGTCTCGGTTTCCTTCAGGTCGAGCTGCAGCAGCCTTGTCCCTGCGGCAATGGAGTCGCCGTTCTTGCAGAAGACATCTATTATGCGGCTGCTTATGGGAGCATTTATCATTAGCTCCGATGATGAGAGCACGTTGCCGCTTGCGCTGATGGTGGTCTCTATTGTCCCTTTGTCTATGGTGGCAAAGGAGAGTGACTCTTCGCTTATCCTTGCGCGTGATATCTCAATAATGACTATTATCACGGCGCCCAGCACTGCTATGCAGGCGATAATCTTGCCAACGCTCTTGAGCATACGCAGATTTCTCTCTTTCTTTGGTATCGGCTTGTCCATCTGTCCCGTTTTTTTTAGGTCTTTTATGTTCTTTACCGGAATACTATCAAAATCTGTGCCAAACTTTTAAGTCTGTTATAATCAATGTTTTATGTATTTTGCAGGGTGTCCGTAAACGGACACCCTGTCCGCTTTTGCGTGCTCTTTTGCCCCTGTTCTCTAATTACTCTTAAAAAATGGCGCCATATTTTAATATTCTTGATTAAAGGGTTATCTTCGCAGACATAAGAAGTTATGCGATATGATATTGGTAATCGATGATAATGAGGCTGTCAGGACTTCTCTCTCATTCATGTTGCGCCGTGCAAAGTATGAGGTAGAGGTCGCTTCATCGCCGGCCGAGGCCATACAGGTAGTGCGCGCACGTGAACCGCACCTTATACTCATGGATATGAACTACTCCCTCTCAACCGACGGAGAAGAGGGCATTATGCTGTTGCGTCAGGTCAAGGTCTTCTGCCCTCAGGTCCCGGTCATCCTCATGACTGCTTGGGGAAGCATTGACCTTGCCGTCAAGGGCATGCAGGCCGGGGCGTTCGATTTTGTGACAAAACCATGGAACAACATGGCTCTTATGCAAAGGATTGAGACGGCTCTTGAACTCACAAGGAAAGCCCCGGCTGTCAGTGAGGAAAAGGAAGATACGGCGTTCGATACATGCGGCATAGTGGGGCGGAGCAAGGCACTGAAGGATATACTTGCTACAGTGGAGCGTGTGGCAAAGACCAATGCGTCGGTGCTGATAACGGGCGAGAGCGGCACAGGTAAGGAACTGATTGCGGAGGCCCTGCACCGTAACAGCCGCAGGAACGGGAAACCGTTTGTAAAGGTAAACCTCGGCGGAATATCGCAGTCGCTCTTTGAAAGTGAGATGTTCGGGCACAAGCGCGGTGCCTTTACCGATGCCTCTGCCGACAGGGTAGGACGCTTTGCAATGGCCGACGGCGGCACAATATTCCTTGATGAGATTGGAGAACTTGACCTTGCCTGTCAGGTGAAACTGTTGCGTGTGTTGCAGGACCGTACCTTTGAGGTACTCGGCGACAGCAAGCCGCGTAACGTGGATGTCCGTGTGGTGTGTGCCACAAACCGCAATCTGCAACAGATGGTGCGAGAGGGCACATTCCGCGAGGACCTCTTCTACCGCATAAACCTCATTCCTCTTCATCTGCCGCCTCTGCGCGAGCGCAGGGAGGATATACCGCTTCTTGTGCGTCATTTTGCCGCCTCATATACGTCGCTCAATAGTCTGCAGCCGGTGGAGTTTGCCCCCGACACGCTCAGTTACCTTGCTTCGTTGCCTTTCATGGGCAACGTGCGTGAACTGAAGAATCTTGTAGAGCGTACAATACTTATCAACGGCAACAGCCGTCTGTCGCCTGCCGACTTTGAGGCCCAGTACAATGGCGATACTGTCTGTGAAGATGAGGCAAGTACGCAGGGACTTACGCTCGATGAGGTAGAGAAACTCTCGATAAAAGCCGCCATAAACAAGTATGGCGGTAATCTTACACAAGTGGCGCTTGCCCTTGGCATAAGTCGCCAGTCGCTCTATCGCCGCATGGAGAAGTATGGACTGAAATATTGACAACCTATGAGACTGCGCTATCTGTTCATCATACTTGCATTGCTTGTGATTGTGCCGACACTGCTTCTTCTCTTCTTTTCGGCAGGGGAGGGCGGTGCTCTCATGTACATTGCCAATGTGCTTGCGGTAGTTGCGGTACTGTTCCTCATCTTCTTTTACAGGAGGGTGTTGAAACCGCTTGACACCATTGCCGATGGTATGGACCTGCTTTCGGCACAGGATTTCAGCAGCCGTCTTTCGCCCGTGGGGCAGGCAGAGGCCGACAGGATAGTGCTGCTGTTCAACCGTCTTATGGACAGGATAAAAGAGGAACGTCTGACTCTCTTGGAACAGAACGGTTTCCTCTCGTTGCTCATCGAGGAGTCGCCAATGGGTGTGATACTGCTTGACTTTGATAACCGTATAACGCTGATGAACACCTCGGCAAGGCGTTTCCTTGAGGTGGTGGATGACTGCACGGGGTGCGGGCTGCACTCGCTTCCCTCGCCCTTGGCTGGCGACATCCTGAGTCTCGGCGACGGCGAGAGAAGGACTATAAGAGTCAATGGTGCTGCAATCTACAGCTGCTCGCGTCTCTCGTTCATGAGCAAGGGCTTCAGGCGTCCGTTTATCGTAATTGAGGCAATGACCGATGAAATCTTCAAGGCCGAGAAGAGTGCCTACGAAAAGGTAATACGTATGATTGCCCATGAGGTAAACAACTCTGTGGCAGGCATGGTGTCGGCCCTTGGGTCACTGGATGACGTGTTGTCAAGTACAACGGCAGAGAGTATTGCCGATGACATACAGGATGTACGCACCCTCATCAAGGTGTGCGAGGAACGAGGTTACAAGATGAGCCGTTTCATCGGCGACTTTGCCAACGTGGTCAAGATTCCCTCCCCGCAGCTGCGTGCAATTCCGCTGAACGATTGTGTTACCCAATGCATATACTTCATGAAGAATATGTGCAGCAACCGCAACATAACCCTTGAGACATCGCTTGCTGCCGAGGCACCGCATGTGCAGGCCGATATAACCCTCTTTGAGCAGGTTATGCTGAATATCATGAAGAACTCAATCGAGAGCATCGGTGAGAACGGAAAGATTGTTGTTGAGACAGTAGCTTCGCCTGCAAGGATTGTGATAACGGACAATGGAGCAGGTATCTCGCCCGATGACAAAGAGCGTCTCTTCTCGCCGTTCTTCTCCACAAAGGCCAACGGCCAGGGCCTTGGCCTGATGTTCGTGAGGGAGATTCTGCTGAAGCATAATTGCCGTTTTTCCCTGTTGACAGGCAATGACGGCCTCACACGATTCGAGATAGTATTCCCTTAAAGACTCTTAAGTCATTGGACTTGTCCGTGGTTGTTATCTCCTCAGTCACTACGTGACAGTTGAGTCCTCCTCTGTAGAGGGCAGTGCGGAGTCACAGTATTGCTTGCGACGACGTAACCTTTAGGTTACCAAAGGAGTACCCGTAGGGATTAAAGCGCTTTTTCGGCGGTGAATTATTTTTACCGCCGAATTTGTTTATACACAAGATATTATTCTTTTGTATTGTGAAACGACTTTGCTCGTAAAATCGTTTGAACTCTAATTTATTTTTGGCGTGTAGTCTTCTATGTAGTCTAAAATAGGACCCAATACAAGTGCGACATATAATATTGCCTATTTTTAATAAAATATTTCATTTTTCTCTTGACTCGTCCCTAAGGGCATATATTAACTTTGCACTCGCTAGCAAATGAATCGTACGATTATGAGTAAATTAACAAAGTTAAAAATCGGAGAGTTCTCAAAGATGATGCAAGTAACAGTTAAGACTCTGCGCCACTACGAACAAAAAGGGTTGCTATTTCCCTGCGAAGTAGACGTGTGGACAGGCTATCGTTATTACAACGTCGAGCAAATGCAGCGGTTGGGCACCATTCGTGGACTCCAACGGCAAGGTTTCACGCTCGAAGAGATCAAAGAACTATTAGAGGATGGTGCGCAGATGCCAAGCATTGACCAGCTGACTCAAAAGATAGAGGAGACAGAGCGACAATTGCAACTGCTGATGGAGCGCCGTAGTCAATTGCTTAAATGGGTGGACTCTCAAAAACAGATCAAAAAAATGGGAAAATTTAGTATTCAAGCCTTGCCCGAGATTATTGTGGCAAGCCATCGTGAAGTGATTTCTAATTACGCTGCTCTTGGACAACTGTGTGTAGAGACAATTGGCCCCGAAATGCACCGCCTCGGATGCAAATGTACAGAGCCAGGCTATTGCTTTACCATTGAGCACAACAAAGAGTATCGCCCCACTGACATTGACATCGAGTATTGCGAACAGGTGGAAGATATGGGCACAGACAACGATATCATACAATTCAAGCGTTTTGCTGCTGTGCCCAAGGCACTATGTATGAAACATATTGGTCCTTATGAACGCTTCCACGAGTCATTCACCGAAGCTTTTGCTTATATGGAAGAGCAAGGCTACAAACTTGCTGGGCCTCTTCGTACCTCCTACATTGACGGAGTATGGAATCAGGAAGACCCAGAACAATGGTTGTCGATAATTCAGATTCCTATTGAGGCATAAATTGAGTGGCGTATGTAGTGAACATTGTAGTTCGCTCATACGCCACCTTAGTTTATTCACAATGCATCTCTGGAAGATGCTTGATTTCAGTGCTTTACTTTCAAAAGTTTTATATGCCTTTGCATTTGTAGTTTTTTTGCTTAATTACGACCTTCATGTAGTCTTCTATGTAGGATTTCGCAATTTTCGTAAAACCCAATACTGAAAATCAATTAGTTAAAAATTAAAAGACCTCTCCGTAAAGGGAGGGAGTTTTGTCATTCCGAACCCTGTGTGAGGAATCTCTGTTATTTCGCGATTTAGAGATCCCTCGTCGCTGCATAAGCTGCTGAAGCAGCACTCCTCGGGGAACCTAAAGGTTCCTTCGTCGCAACCAACGCTCATTCGCGTCGGCGGGATGAACATTGCTGGTGTGCTTTATCTACTCGGTCTTGCAACAAGTTGTAATCCAGAGGGGGTCCTCCTCTGTTTCTTTTTCTACTCATCAGTCACTACGTGACGGCAGGGTGCGTTTTTACAAAAATCATTAAAAAACCATTAATTGTTTGCAAATATGCTGATTGCTGTTACGCAAATTTGTGAAAAATATAGGATAATTGAACTTTCTTTGTAAATTTGCAAACCACTATATTAAGGATAAAAGACTAACTATGATAGCAGTATTAAAACATGGAGTAACCAAGGCTCAGCAGGATAACCTTATCCATTGGCTCGAGTCGCAGAATGTGCGTGTGCATGTCTCGGAGGGCGAGATGCAGACCGTCATCGGTCTCATAGGCGATACACGCAAGATTGATATTGACCTGCTTGCGGGTCTTGAGATAATTGATAGCGTGACACGCATTACCGACCCTTTCAAGAGCGCCAATCGCAGTTTCCACCCCGAGGATACGGTTGTTACCGTGGGTAAGGGCGAGAATCAGGTAAAGATAGGTGGCGGCAACTTTGCAATAATGGCGGGTCCATGTTCTGTTGAGAGCGAGGAGCAGATTCTTACCGTCGCACGTGCTGTAAAGGCTTCGGGTGCGAATATCCTGCGTGGCGGTGCTTTCAAACCCCGCACATCGCCCTATGACTTCCAGGGTTTGCGTGCCGAGGGTCTGCAGCTGCTCCTCAAGGCACGCGAGGCAACAGGCCTGCCCATCGTTACGGAAATCATGAGTGCTTCGCATCTCGACCTATTTGCCGACGTGGATATCATTCAGGTGGGTGCACGCAACATGCAGAACTTTGAGCTTCTCAAGGAGCTTGGCCGTTGCGACAAGCCTATCCTGCTCAAGCGCGGTATGTCGGCTACACTCAAGGAGCTTCTTATGAGTGCCGAGTATATTATGTCCGAGGGCAATGAGCAGGTTATCCTCTGCGAGCGCGGCATCCGCAGCTACGACAGCTACACACGTAACGTGCTCGACCTTGCTGCCGTTCCGGTGCTTCAGGGATTGACACACTTGCCTATTGTCGTTGACCCGAGCCATGCGACAGGCGTTTCACGCCTTGTGCGCCCCATGGCATGCGCGGCAACGGCTGCCGGTGCCGACGGACTTATCATAGAGGTTCACAATGACCCGGTATGCGCCCTTTGCGACGGTGCACAGTCGCTCACTCCCGAGCAGTTCGACGAGGTGGCACAGCGCGTGCGTGAGATTCGTGGCATAATGCATTGATTATGATAATAGGCATTGTTGGATTAGGACTTATAGGCGGTTCGGCTGCCAAGGCTTTCAAGGCTGCAGGGCATTCTGTCTATGCCTTTGATATAAACAGGCAGATAGTGGGCTACGCGCAGCTTGAAGGTACGGTGGATGCCGAGCTGTCGGCCGATAACCTGTGCCGTTGCGACCTTGTGCTGCTGACGGCAACACCTCAGGCGGTAATGGGATATATAAGCGAGAATGCCGGGTATATCTCGCCCGGTGCCCTTGTGATTGACTTCTGCGGTACCAAACGCGCCGTATGCGAAAAGGGCTTTGCCCTTGCAGCAGAGCATGGCTTCACGTATGTGGGAGGCCATCCTATGGCCGGCCTGCAATATTCGGGCTACAAATATTCCAAGGCGACGCTCTACAATGGTGCGTCATTCATCATTGTTCCTGCCGTACACGATGACATTGCGCTTCTCGACCGCGTGAAGCAGTCGCTGCAACCGTTGGGTTTCAAGAAATTCGTTGTTACGACAGCCGATTTCCATGACCGTATGATTGCCTATACTTCGCAGATGTGCCATGTGGTCTCAAATGCCTTCATAAAAAGTCCTTCGGCAAAGTTCCACAGGGGCTACAGTGCAGGCAGCTTCCGTGATTTCACGCGAGTGTCGCGCCTCAACGAGGATATGTGGACGGAACTGTTCCTTGAGAACAAGGAGCATCTGTTGAATGAACTTGATTTGTTGATAGACTCTCTTCAGGAGTATCGTGAGGCCATTGCCGGCGATGATGCCGATACTCTGCGCGCCCTGTTGCGTGACGGCAGGATTGCGAAGGAAGAGGCTGAAAAATAAGACCTTTTGGTCAATGAAACGATATTTACATTAATAATGTAGCAATTGTCTGTCATCCCGAATCGAAGATCGACGCCCGTAGGGGCCAAAGTCAACCTTGCGTGAGGGATCTCAAAAAATCATTTTGGGATATCTCACATACGTTCGATATGACACTGATACAATATCTAACTATAGATTAAACCTGTATATGCAGTACAATACGATACACGTTGAGGCTTCGCGCAGCTATGATATCCACATAGGCCGCGGTATTCTTGCAGGGTTAGGTGAGTTTATACGCCCTCTGCTGGGCAACTGCCGTCTGGCGGTGCTTACCGACAGCAATGTCGATGTGCTCTATGGCAATGCTATAATGGAATACCTGAATGCGGCCGGTTACAATGCGTGTAAATATGTCATTCCCGCGGGCGAGGCATCAAAATGTGCCGATACTCTGTTGGCTTTCCTTAACTTCATGGCAGCCGAGCAGCTGACACGCAGCGACGCTGTTGTGGCGTTCGGCGGTGGTGTGGTGGGCGACCTTGGCGGTCTTTCCGCTTCGCTCTACTTGCGTGGCGTGAAATATGTGCAGGTGCCGACAACGTTGCTTGCAGCGGTAGACAGCTCGGTCGGCGGGAAAACTGCCATTGATATCCCCGCAGGCAAGAATCTTGTCGGGAGTTTTTATCAGCCATCGCTCGTGTGCTGCGATACGGCTCTTATGGATACTTTACTTCCCAATATCTACCGTGACGGCTGTGCCGAGGTAATAAAGTATGGCATGATACTCGACGGGAAGCTATATGATACCCTGCACACCCTCCCTTTTGACCGCGAGGCGGTAGTATCACGTTGCGTGGAAATCAAGCGTGATGTTGTGCAGCAGGATGAGTTTGACAACGGCATACGTGGTCTGCTCAATTTCGGACACACTTTCGGGCATGCTATCGAGAAACTGAGCAATTTCGCTGTTTCTCACGGCGAGGCGGTTGCAAAAGGTATGGTAATTGCCGCGCGCATGGCTCCTCTGTGCGGTTTGTGCGATGTTGCCGACGAACTCTCGGCACTGCTTGTGCAGTATGGCTTTGACATTGCTTGCCCTTATAGTGCGAACGAGGTCTATGAGGCTTTGCTGTCGGACAAGAAACGCCGTGGAGGAAATATCTCTGTAGTGTTGCCGCGTTCTGTGGGCGATTGCACTCTTGTTTCCCTGCCGGTAGAGGAGTTGAAGGAATTATTGCAGAAAGTGATATGATGCGTTGTTGTCATATCGAACGCATGTGAGATATCCCGAAAGATTTTTTGAGATCCCTCACACAAGGTTCGGGATGACATAAACACCTTAATTCAGTATATATGGAAATAAAAGCATATGGAGCATTAAAGGGTACGGTTACTCCGCCACCGTCAAAATCGCAGGCGCACCGCTTGCTCATCTGTGCGGCATTGGGTACAGAGCCATGCTCCATTGTGTGCAACAGTGTGAACGATGACATCATGGCAACAATGCGTTGCCTCAATGCCCTTGGAGCAAGAATTACCTTCTCATCGGGTGTTTTTGATGTACAGCCTGTGAACGTTACAAAGGGCGGCATGCTCGATTGTGGCGAGAGTGGCTCTACACTCCGTTTCCTTATGTCTGTTGCTGCTGTGCTTGGTGCCGATGCCACATTTACCGGTAAGGGTAAGCTTCCGCAGCGCCCTATGGGGGCGCTGACCGATGTGCTTTCTGCGCATGGAGTATCATTTGAGCGCCACTCGGCCGAAGAGTTGCCTGTCACATGCAATGGAACATTGCAGGGCGGCAAGTTCACACTTCCTGGGAACATCTCATCGCAGTATCTTACCGGTCTGCTCTTTGCTTTGCCGTTGGCAGCCGGGGATAGTGATATTGAGGTTACAGGCGGGCTTACAAGTGCCTCATACATTGATATGACAATAGATGCTCTGCGCTTGGCGGGAATATCTGTGGAGCGCAGGAATAATATATTCAGGATAAAAGGCAACCAGCACTACCGCATGCCCCGACGTGTGGTGGTCGAGGGTGACTGGTCTTCGGCTGCATTCTGGGTTGTGGCGGGTGTCATCGGCAAGAATCCTCTGACAATATGCGGCATGAACAACGAGTCGCTGCAGGGTGATAGTGCAATAATTGACCTTCTGCGCAGCATGGGCGCCTTTATTTCCGTCGATGATGACAAGGTAATTGCAATGCCGTCGCACCTCTTCGGTGCAGAGCTTGACTGCATGGACACCCCTGACCTTGTGCCTGTGCTTTCCGTTGCGGCGGCCGTGGCACAGGGAACGACAACATTCACAAATGTGGGGCGCTTGCGATTCAAGGAGAGCGACCGTCTGGCTGCCATGAAGAGTGTGCTTGAATCATTCGGTATAACCTCTTCCGTTGGTGATGATACCTTTACCGTTTATGGCGGTAAACCGGTTTCGGCTCATCATGTTGACAGTTTCGGCGACCACCGCATAGCAATGTCGGCAGCAGTGCTGTCAACTGTAGCTGAAGGTGTTGCAACGATAATTGGCGCTGAGTGCGTGGCAAAGTCTTACCCCTCTTTCTTTGAGGATTTTGCGGCGCTTGGCGGAATAGTTGAATAGTTTTATTTTTTTTGCAATGTCATTGGCGAGTTTTTCTATTCGCATCCCATGCGGCATCACTTGCGCGATACTTCGCGTGACTATTGCTGAAAAACTCACCGATAACAAAACTTGTTTTGTCATTTCGAGCGAATGTGAGAAATCTCAAAAAAATATAAAGTATTATGGTAAATATTCATCAGTATTGGGTGTACATTATGTCAAATAAAGCACGTACTGTTTTATATGTTGGTATAACTAATGATCTTTACCGTAGATATTTAGAACATAAAGAAGAAAAGATAGAAGGTTTTACACAAAAATACAGGTGTCATGATTTGCTTTATTACGAGGAATTTAATGTAGTGAATGATGCGATTGCTCGTGAAAAGGAGATAAAGGCATGGCGAAGAGAAAAGAAAGAGAAACTTATTGCAACAAAGAATCCGGCGAAAAGGAATTTAGCGATTGATTTAGAGTGGATATGAATGTTTAGAGATCCCTCGTCGCTTTGCTCTGTCGGGATGACAAATACGTGTTTTTTCGCTGTTTTGTCATTTCGAGCGAATGCGAGAAATCTCAACAAACGGGCGTGAGTTGATTAATGGTGTATAAGATTCCTCACGTTTGTTATTCGCTAAAGCTCATCGAAAAACCTCTTTTGATTTTTTCATTAAAGTATGGTCGGAATGACAGTAAAGGAGAAATCTCATAGGATAAAGAAAGAATATAAGAATAACAATTAAAACAACATAATATGGACTTGGACAAACTACGTCAGGAAATAGATGAGATAGATACACAGATGTGCGACCTCTTTGCGCGTCGCATGCAGGTGGTGTCAGGAATAGGAAAGTACAAGAAGGAGAATAACCTCCCTGTTTATCACCCTTCACGTGCGCGTGCGGTACTGCACAATGTGTCAAAGCGCCTCGGCCCTGAATTTGAGGGCTATGGCCGTACCCTTTACCGCACAATATTCGACCTCAGCGAGTCATACGAGACACGTATGCTCTCCGAGGGCAGCGAGTTCTTCAACTACTTCAAGCAGATTGCTTCCGTTCCTCCACAGCCGTTCCCCAAGCGTGCTTCCGTTGCATGTGCAGGTTGCGAAGGCTCATATGCACACCTCGCGTCCGAGCGTCTTTTCGACCTCCCCGAAATAATGTACATGAGCAATTTCGAGGGTGTCTTCAAGGCTGTCAACAGCGGTCTGTGCGAATTCGGTGTTCTTCCAATCGAGAACTCTCTTGCAGGTTCGGTAAATGCCATCTATGACCTTCTCTCCGAGTACAACGTGAACATCGTACGTGCTGTGCGCCTTAAAGTGGACCACGCTATCCTTGGTGTTCCCGGTGCAAAGCTCGAGGATATACGCGAAATCTATTCACATCAGCAGGCAATCAACCAATGTTCCGATTTTCTCGGTTCTCTCAAGAACGTGCGTGTCATCGCCTGTGAGAATACTGCTGAGGCTGCCCGTATGGTAGCCCAGGGTGGCGACCCTACCAAGGCATCGCTCTCTTCGCGCCTCTGCGCCGAGCTCTATCAGATGCAGGTAATTAAGTCATCAGTCCAGAACCGTGACAACAACTACACCCGCTTCATCTGCATTGCCAAAGAGCCTAAAATATATTCAGGTGCCGACCGCACCAGCGTTATGATAAATATACCTAATCGCCCCGGTACCCTTTTCCGCATTATGTCCCGTTTCAATGCAACCGGTGTCAATCTAGTGAAACTCGAGAGCCGCCAAATCCCCGAGCGTGAGTTCGAGTATCGCTTCTACTTTGACATCGAGGCATCCGTTTACAGCGATGAGTTCCTTTCCCTCATGTGCGAACTTCATGAGTGTGGGGAGCAGTTTAGGTATTTTGGGACGTATGCCGAAATCATCTGAATTGTTGCCTAAAACGGCGATTATTGCGTTGTTGTGGCTGTTGCGTAATCCTCATTTACGTTCAGTAAACTCCGGTTTCTTAACAGCCACACGCCTTATCCTCACCGTTTTATGCTAACAATTTTGTGGAATTGTTTAAAAGCGCGATAACTGTGTTGTTGTGGCTGATTGGGTGGTCTGCATAGTTCAGACTTGTTTTTTCAAGGAGAAGTCGAATCTGAGGCCTCCTCCAGGGCGCTTGGTGACGGTTATGTTGCCTCCATGGAACTGGACGGCATGTTTTACTATGGCGAGGCCAAGGCCGGTACCGCCTTTTTGGCGGGAGCGGCCTTTATCTACACGGTAGAACCGCTCAAAGAGATGGGGCAGCTGTTCATCCTTAACACCCTTTCCGTCATCCTCGAACCGGATACGGCACACTCTTTCATTGTTTTCAAGTAACGATATATAGATATTCTTGCCTTCTGAGTAGGCTATGGAATTTTCGGTCAGGTTACGGAATATGGAGCCAATCAGCGAGGGGTTGCCATCAATGATTATTTCTTCACTGAAATCTGTATGGAGCATCATACGTTCCTCTTCGGGCATTATATCCAACTCCCCGGCAACCTCATCTATTATTTCGTTTATAGCAACTCTCTCCCTGCTAATAAAGGCACCCCCGTCTTCCATTCTTGTAATGAGTGATACATCGTTGAGCAGTCGGCGAAGACGCTCATTTTGGGTGTAGCATCGCTCAATAAGTTCCTGTCGTTTCTCCTCGCTCAATGTGATTCCCGATAATAATGTCTCAAGGCAGACTTGAATTGATGCTACAGGAGTCTTAAGCTCATGGTTGATATTGTTCGTGAGCTGTCGTTTGAGGCGGTTCTTCTCCCGTTCTGCCTCGTAGCGATTGACGCGCTCAATGTCTTTGCCGAGTTTCCTGGTTGTGAAATAGGCTACAACGCTCATTGCAAGAGTAATGGAAATCATTGTAATGAGGAAAGACCAATCGGCCGAGAGAAGGTCATTTAGTGTACTTGAATAGGGTATGGCTGTGCGGACAATGACTCTCTCGCCGCATGTTGCCGAATAGAAATATTCCCGTCCGTCGCTTGCCGATTGACGCCCTATGTGGTATCCTGAACCATTTTCAAGGGCATCTTTGATTTCAGGGCGTTTTACATGGTTGTCAAGGGAGTTCGCCTCAATGGTGTTGTCGTAGACTACTGCACCCTGAATGGTCATGAGCGTTATGCGAAGGTCATCAAACGGCTTTTCGTGTGATGCAATGTATTCTTCATAAGACTCTCCGTCCTCTACTGCTACAAGCAGATGGCGGTTGTATTGTTGGAGTTGTGCATCCAGGAACTCCGATTTATACTCCTTCTCACGCAGATATTGGAACCCGATGAAGCATAGCACAATTGCCCACGAGAAGAATATGAGCTGCAGAAACAGTTGCTTGTGGAAAGATAGACTAATCGCGGAAGCCATAACCGAAACCTGAACGGGTTACTATGTATGAACCGTATGCTCCTATCTTTGAGCGCAATCGGGTTATATTCACATCGATGGTGCGTTCTAACACAACCACTTCATCGCTCCACACTCGGCTCAGAATCTGTTCACGCGAACATATCTTGCCACGATGTTGAATCAGGTATGCAAGTAACTCAAACTCTTTTCGTGCCAACTTTACTTCCTCACCGTCTACCGTGCAGCGCTTAAACTCCAAATCGAGACATAAGCCATCAACTAGTAACCGATTCGGCTTTTCTATTGGTGTATTATTATTGTTTTTATGGTTGGCTGTACGGCGCAAAACACTCTTGACACGCGCTATGACGTTACGGACGGTGTATGGTTTCATTATATAATCATCGGCACCGAGGTTCAGCCCCATAACCATATCATCCTCGGTATCGCGTGCTGTACAGAATATGATGGGGATATTGGCTGTCGCAACATCGGCTTTAAGAATCTTGGCCATCTTTATTCCGCTGATTTCGCCCATCATGATATCGAGCAGGATAAGCGAATACTCTTTCAGATTGTATCCAAGAGCCTCTTCTGCACTAAAAGCAATGTCCACATCATATCCCTCATTTTCAAGGTTGAGTTTCAGTACCTCGCACAAGGTCTCTTCATCATCCACTATCAATATGCGCTCTGTCGTCATATAATAAAGTCGTTTAATGCAAAAATAAAGAGATTTGCCGAATAGAGAAATGCATTGAACAAGATTTAATGAAAATGTAATATTTTGCCCGATATCGCAGGATTTAACCAAAGGCTAATCATTATGAAATATTTATGAAACAATATTTTAATTCCTTTGTGACCGAAAAGTTATATAAGTTTTATGGGTATATTACAAATCTTTACATTGTTGGGAGCATTGGGAATGTTCCTGTATGGAATGAACCTGATGAGCTCCGGACTGCAAAAGGCTGCGGGTGAGAGGCTAAGAGGTTTTTTGTCGGCAATGACTTCAAACCCGTTAAAGGGGGTCATGACCGGATTGGGTATAACGACTGTTATTCAATCTTCATCAGCCACTACTGTAATGGTAGTAAGTTTTGTGAATGCCGGTCTTTTGACCCTGGCGCAGGCCATAGGAGTTATTATGGGTGCCAATATCGGTACGACGGTGACTGCGTGGCTGGTATCGTGGTTAGGTTTCAAGGCCGACATATCAGTTCTTGCCGTACCTTTGATGTTGTTCGGGTTTCTTTACTCTAATTCTAAAAAAGACAAACGGAAAAATATCGGAGAGTTGATTGTGGGCTTCAGCCTCTTGTTTCTTGGTCTTTCGTTCATGAAGGACTCGGTACCCGATCTCAGAGAAACACCGGAGGTGTTGGAGTTTGTCACAACTTGGTCATCGTATGGATTCGGTTCTGTGCTTCTGTTCCTTACATTCGGAACAATATTGACACTTGTGTTGCAATCTTCATCTGCAACTATGGCTATTACGCTGATTATGCTAAGTATGGGCTGGATTCCGTTTGACATGGCATGTGCTATGGTGCTTGGAGAGAATATTGGAACTACCATTACGGCGAACATTGCCGCTTCGGTAGGTAACACACCTGCAAAACGTGCAGCAATGTCGCATACCATATTTAATGTGTTTGGTGTTATATGGGTTTTGATTCTCTTCAAACCTTTCCTGCAGTTGGTAGGTGTAATTACCGAGAATCTGTTTGGCTTGCCTAATCCCGCAACTGATGGTTTCGTGGTGACGGACCCGGCGTCTGCAACTGGCACAGCTGCACTGTATGGCCTATCAATGCTGCATACGCTATTTAATTTGACTAATACTTTATTATTGGTATGGTTCACAAAATGGATTGCCAGGGCGGTTAGTTGGATTATACCGTCTCCGAAGAATCAAGATAAAGAGGTTTATCGTCTCCAATACATCTCTGCAGGTCCTCTTGCAACTCCGGAACTGTCAGTCGAGCAGGCATTCAACGAAATTATCCAGTTTGCGAGAATCTCCAAGAAGGGTGTTGATTATGCACATAGCGCAATCAAGAAGGCCGATACCGATGAATTCGAGGAGTTTAGAAAGAAACTCGTGAAATATGAGGAGATTTCTGACCGTATCGAATATGAGATAGCTACATTCCTCAATGGCGTGTCTGCCGAGGAAATAAGCGAGAGCACTTCCATAAAGATAAAGGCCATGTATAAGATTATCGGTGAATTGGAGTCGTTGGGAGATTCGGGTGAGGCTATCAGCCGCATTCTGTCAAGAAAGAATATACATAATAAGCATTTTGATGAAGAGACGATAAGGAATCTTACCCTAATGGCCGATGCTGTAGGTATGGCATACGATGTCATGATTGAGAATCTGACGATGGCTCATAAGAATGAACTTGTCGATATTGCGAATGCTTATAGTGCCGAGGAACATCTCAATGTTCTGCGTAACAATCTTCGTGATGCGGTTATTGAGAATATTGAAAACGACGGCAAGAACTACCAGACAAGTGTTTACTATATGGATATTGTCAATGAGTTTGAGCATATGGGCGACTTTATAATTAATGTGTCACAAGACCTCGAACGGGCATTTGTCCATAAATAACCATCATGAATATAATAAGGATTGTGTTGCTCTTTGTATGCGAAGGGCGACACATCTTTTTTTGTATCTGTCATTTAATGAATCTCTAATTCTTTTGAAACGTTTATGAAATGTATAGCCGATACTTTTGCAGTGTCAAATTTAATTAGACAAAAGACTATGAAAACAAAACTGATTTTGGCGGGTGTTTTAGCCTGCATCGGTATCGGCGCTCAGGCGCAGAATGCCAAGACAGAGGAACCTAAGGGCAAAGCGATTGTTCAGGTGTTCGGTAATTTCCACACTGGTTTTGGAACTGATAATGATGACCGTGGCTTTGAGCTGGAGCGTAGCTATCTGGGCTATGAATACAACTTCGGCAAGGGACTGTCGGTTAAAGGTGTTATGGATATCGGCAAATCAAGCGATGTGTCAGACTATCAGCGTATCGCCTACATCAAGAATGCGATGGTATCCTGGAAAAAGGGAAGATTGACACTCAATGGAGGTCTTATCTCCACTACCCAGTTCAACTTCCAGGAGAAATTCTGGGGATACCGCTACATAATGAAGTCGTTCCAGGATGAGTACAAATTCGGTAACAGTGCCGATTTGGGTCTCTCTGTAGTCTACAAATTTGCCGATTGGTTATCAGCCGATGCAATCATCGTGAATGGAGAGGGCTACAAGAAGATTCAGAAGAATGATGGACTCAATTATGGCTTGGGTCTGACTCTTACACCTGTCAAAGGCTTCCAGATTCGCGTGTATGGTGGTTTGAACGAGAGCGATGAAGATGGCAAGAAGGATATCACAAACTTGGCTGCATTTGTCGGATACAAGCACGCGAAGTTCACGCTTGGAGCTGAATACAATCAGATGTGGAATGCCTCAAACAAGGAGGATGCCGGCCTGAACGGTTATTCACTCTTTGGTTCGGTCAAATTATCTGATGTTACAGAACTCTATGCCCGTTTTGATGACTTGTATTCTAAAGACGATTGGAATATCGCAAAAGATGAGTCGACGGCTATTCTCGGTGCACAGTTCAAATTGGGAAAATATATTAAGATAGCTCCGAACTTCAGATTTACAGCACCGAAGGCCGACGGAGCAAAGGAGGGATATTATGCCTATGTGAATTGTTATTTCGGATTCTGATAGAACAAACATTTAATACATGAATATTATGAGAAAGATTTTTTCATCAGTTGTGACACTGGCTATAGCCCTTGCAATGGTTGCTTGTGGCGGTAATTCCAATAAGGTCGGTCGTGAATCCCAGGAGCTTTCCGGTGCCGGTGCGACATTCCCTCTGCCGTTCTATAATGTGGTGTTCGAGCAGTTTGGACAAGTGAATGGCGACCAGGTAGCATATGGCGGAATCGGCTCTGGCGGTGGAGTGCGTAACCTGCGTGACAAGATTGTTGACTTTGCGGGTAGTGATGCGTTCCTTTCTGATAAGGAGATGTCAGAGATGGCTCCCGTAGTACATGTTCCTACCTGTATGGGCGCTGTTGTCCTTGCATATAATCTCGATGGCGTCAATGAGTTGAAACTGTCAGGCGATATTATCGCAGATATCTTTGCCGGTCAGATTAGGATGTGGAACGATGAACGTCTGGTGGCGCTCAATCCCGATGTGGAACTTCCATCTGAGGCTATTATCCCTGTTTGCCGTTCAGACGGTTCAGGTACAACATTCGTATTTACCGATTATCTTACGAAGGTCAGCCCGATGTGGGCTTCGGAATATGGTGCAGGCAAGTCTGTTAATTTCCCATCGGGGCAGGCTGCAAAGGGTAATCCTGGCGTGGCAGGTGTCATCAAGCAGACAAAGAATACAATCGGCTATGTTGGCTCGGAGTATGCCTTTGCACAGAAAATACCTTATGCACATATTGAGAACCGACGAGGCGAGTTTGTCCTGCCGTCATCGGAAACAATCTCGGCTGCTGCATCAGGCGAAATACCTGCCGATACCCGTTGCTCGATTACAAATTCTGATGCTGTTGGTGCATATCCCATTTCAACATTCACATGGATGATTATCTACAAGGAGCAGAATTACTCTGACCGTACAAAAGAGCAGGCTGAGGCTACACTCGACCTCCTGAAATATCTCCTCTCGGACGAGGCGCAACATATTACATCCGAGGTGCATTATGCTCCGCTGCCTGCAAAGGCCAAAGAGTTGAGTATGGAGAATCTGAAGAGCGTAACTTATGACGGAGTCTCAATACTGCAATAACAGGACATCATGAGCGATAAATTATACAAAATCCTGTTGTTCGCAGCAGCATTGATAATGCCGATAGTGTGCGGGGGCGTGCTTTACGCCCTCGTCACTGACGCATACGATGCGTTCGAGCATTTTGGATTCTTTAAGTTTCTGACCTCATCGGAGTGGAGCTACACCGAGGGCGCTGAGCAGTATGGTGCGTTACCGTTCATTACAGGCACGCTGATGACAACCATGTTGGCTCTTCTTTTTTGCATACCGTTCTCACTGCCCGTGGCACTGTTTGTCGGGGAATACTTCAAAGGGACAAGGGTGGCATCGGTGTTAAGTACCGTAACCGACCTTTTGGCGGGTATTCCCTCAATCATCTATGGTTTGTGGGGCTTCTACACTTTGCGTCCTCTGATTATGGCACTTGATATTTCGCCGCAGGGCTCGGGCATATTGACCGCTTCGTTGGTGCTGGCTATTATGATTGTGCCGTACGCAGCTTCGCTCAGCGCAGAGTTCATAAAGATGGTTCCCAATGACTTGAAGGAGGGTGCATATAGTTTGGGGGCAACCCGTGCCGAGGTTATCCGTAGGGTGGTATTTCCCGTTGCCGGCTCGGGTATCTTCTCGTCGTATGTTTTGGCGATTGGTCGTGCATTGGGCGAGACAATGACCGTTACGATGCTTATCGGCAATACGAATAACATTCCCGATTCAATAACATCGACGGGTAACTCAATGGCATCAATTATCGCTAACCAGTTCGGCGAGGCTGATGATTTGAGACTCTCATCACTGATTGCCATAGGCCTGATACTGTTCCTTATTACGGCATTTATCAATATGATAGGCAAAATAATGATTAAACGAGCAAGAATAGCATAACTATGGATAAATTGAAAATCAGAAATCGTTTGGCAAAAGACAAGGCGTTGTTGTGGGCTGTGTGCCTATTGGCAGCCCTTACGGCTGTTCCCCTGTTTGCCATTTTGGGAGAGGTGTTTCTGCGTGGCTATGACCAGCTCTCGTGGTCGTTCTTTACAGAACCTACACCTACTGCATACAAGGCAATGAAAGCAATAGAGGCCGGCGAGCCCATTCCCGGTGGCATTGCAAACGGTATTGTAGGAACAATGCTTATGCTCGGGATGGCTGCTGTTGTGGCAATTCCGGTAGGCATCTTATGCGGTGCCTTTCTGGCAGAGAACTCCAAAAGCAGATTCGCCCAGACTGTAAGTTATCTTACCGACCTGCTGCAAGGAACACCCTCGGTCATTATCGGTATCGTAGTCTATATATGGGTGGTTGTCCCGATGAAAGGTTACTCGGCAATCGCCGGCAGCGTGGCGCTCTTCATTATGATGTTGCCGCTGATTATCCGTTCAACCGAGGAGACATTGAAGATTCTGCCTGCTTCACTCAAGGAAGCGGGCTTGGCTCTTGGCGGTAACCGTGCTCGTGTAATGCTTAAGGTACAGCTCCCCGCAGCTTTCGGTGGCATCTTTACGGGTGTTTTGCTGGCTATCTCGCGTGTAATAGGTGAGACGGCCCCACTTATGTTCACCGCACTCGGCTGTTCGTTCATCCGCTTTGCGGTTGACAAGCCGATATCGGCGGTGCCTCTGCTTATATGGGAGTTCTTCAATGACCCCAACCTGCAGGAACTAATTTGGGGAGCCTCACTCTTCCTCTTGTTGTTTGTTTTAACATTAAATCTTTTATCTAAGTATCTTGCAAAGAAATGGAACCAGTAACACCAATACTTGAATTCAATAAGACTTGTGTATCATATACCAAGCAGACAATGGCTGTAAAGTATGTATCGGCTGCCATCGACAGAAACAGTATAACCGCCATAATGGGCCCTTCGGGCTGTGGCAAATCCACACTCTTGAGGGCTGTGAACCTGATGCATAGCCTCTATCCGAACATCCGTGTGGATGGGGAGATATTGTTGAATGGAGAAAATATCCTCTCCATGGAACCAATAGATGTGCGTCGCAGGGTGGGTATGGTCTTTCAGCGCCCTGCACCTTTCCCCACTATGAGCATCTACGATAATGTGCTCTCGGGCTATGCACTTAACGGTATCCGTTTGTCGAAAACCGAAAAAGATGAAACCGTTGAGCGATGCTTGAAGAGTGTTGCGCTATGGGATGAGGTCAAGGATGTTCTGAACAAGAAAGGCACATTCCTTTCGGGTGGTCAGCAGCAACGTCTCTGTATTGCACGTGCATTGGCAATGAAACCTGACATATTGCTGATGGATGAACCGACCTCCGCACTTGACCCCATAGCAACGGCACATATCGAGGAGTTGATGCAGGAACTTCAAAAGGAGGTGACAATCCTTATCGTTACTCACAATATGGGCCAGGCAATGCGAATATCCTCAAAATCGATGTTCATGTATCTGGGTGAACTGGTTGAGTATGGTGATACCGCGATGATGTTCTCCAATCCTTCGGATGAGCGCACAAGAGCCTATCTGACAGGCAAAATGGGGTAGTAAACAGTATATTGCAATTCCGGGACTCTTATGCCTGTTTCTTGTATGTGACAGCTGCAAGAGTGTTGAAAATCACAGCTGAGATTGTCAGGGCGCAGTAGCTTGTCCACAGTTCACCGATGGCTGTGCCTTTGAGATAGACAGAGCGCAGTATCTCTACCATGTAGCGTGGCGGCAGTATTAGAGTGAAGCGCTGTGCCCACAAGGGCATTGAATCAATCGGGGTAAGCAGTCCGCTCATCAGCATGAATGTCATTATGAAGAAGAACATCACGAACATTGTCTGTTGCATGGTCTCGGAGAAGTTGGCAATGGTAAGGCTGAACCCGGAGATCGTCAATATGAAAAGTGCTGCACCAAGGTATATTGCTCCTATCGAGCCTGCGGGTGTCAGCCCGTATACAAGCCATGCTACAACCATAGCCACGGTAACGACAAAAATACCGATTATCCAGTAGGGAACCAGTTTTGAGAGTATAAATGTGAGTCGTGGAACGGGTGTTACATTTATCTGCTCTATCGTGCCGCTCTCCTTTTCGCCTACAATGCTCAGTGCCGGCAGGAATCCGCAGATGAGTATGAACAGTATAATCATCAGTGCAGGTATCATATAATGCCTGTAATTGAGTGTGGGGTTATAGCGGTTCTCAACGGTAATGAGTTCCGATACAACGGCTGGGGTCCGCTCTCCGTACAGTTCGGTAAGTGTATGTGCTACAGTCTGTATCACGTACTGCATTCCCATGCTTCCCTTTGTGGCGTTAACGGCGTTGGCTGTGATGCTTATGCGCTTGGGTACCGACACTGCCATATCATGTTCAAAATTATCGGGTATCTGTACTATTACATCCACATCGCCTTGCTCCAGGGCCTTCATGGCAAGGGGGTACTCTGCTGTGTTCTGTACCAGTGTGAGGTATTCCGATGCTTCAATGTGTGAAGCCATGCGCCGCGATGCTGTGGAGCGGTCAAGGTCGACGAGTGCCACGTTTACATTACGCACGTCCATAGTCATTATAAGCGGCATAATAAGCATTACCAGTATGGGGAATGCGATAATGAGCCTTGGCAGGAACGAGTTGCGGCGAATCTGCAGGAACTCTTTTTGAAACAGAACCATAAATGTGCGCATAGGTCTATTCGAGTTTGTCATTGAACTTTTTAAGTGATATACACAGTATGGTAATAGTCATGACAAGCAGTATCACGCAATTCTGCCACACAACTGTAATGGGCTCGCCTTGGATCATCATCTTGCGTACAGCGTCGATGTACCATCTTGCAGGGACAATATTCGATAATGCCTGAAAGAATACAGGAAGGTTCTCTATGGGGAAAAGCATGCCTGAGAGCATGAGTATGGGCATCATCATCACCATGGCCGATATGAGCAGTGCTGCCATCTGCGTGTCGGTGATTGTAGATACAAGCAGGCCGAGCGAGAGTGACAGCATCAGGTAGAGCAATGATAAAGAGAATATTCCTGCCACACCTCCCGACATAGGTACGCCAAGCAGATAACGGGCCAGCAGGAGTATCGTGGCAAGCACTATACATGAGATGATGAAGTAGGGTATCATCTTCGCGAAGATAATCTTGATTGGCCTTACCGGCGAGACCAACAGCACCTCCATTGTGCCACTCTCTTTTTCACGCACAATGGATACGGAGGTCATCATTGCACATACAAGTATAAAGATAAGTCCCATTATGCCTGGCACAAAGTTGTAGGCACTCTTCATCTGCGGGTTGAAGAGCATGCGTGTCTCGAACATTGCCTGTCGTGACTCTGCGCCTGACAGCATATTCTGCATATATGCGGTTGCCGCGCCTGCTGTGTTGACGTTAGATGCATCCACAATAAGCTGTATAATGGGCGCCACAGGTACTCCTTGCGATGCTTGTGCGACACGCCTGTCATAGTCGGATGCAAAGACAATGACTGCGTTCACGTTGCCCGAGCGGAGCTCCTTGTCAATATCATCGGCGTTTATATAACCGCGAAAGGTGAAATAACTGTTCTGTGACAGACGCTTCACGGCATCTTTTATGCCGTCAGTGCGCTGCGGTGCCACAACGGCTACGTTTATGTCGTTCACTTCAGTAGAGATTGCAAAGCCGAAGAGCGACATCAGCATGACTGGTATAAGCATCACAACCAGCATTGTGCGCCTGTCACGGAGTATATGCAATGACTCCTTTTTCACAAATGAACCAAAATTTCCTTTCATCCTGTTACTCTCCTCTTTTTGCTCCGCGGGCCAATGTGCGGAATACCTCATCCATTGAATCTGCACTGAACTGCTGTTTCAGCCGTGCCGGGGTATCGAGCGCACACACCTTTCCGTCAACCATTATTGATACGCGTGAGCAGTACTCCGCCTCATCCATATAATGGGTAGTCACGAATATTGTGGTGCCGCTCTCCGCAGTCTTGTATATCAGTTCCCAGAACTGGCGACGTGTAATGGGGTCGACACCGCCAGTCGGCTCATCAAGGAAAACCACTTCGGGGTGGTGGATTGTGGCAATGGCGAACGACAGTTTCTGCTTCCAGCCCAATGGCAATGCGCCGACCAGCGTATCACGTTCCGAAGCAAAGTCAAGGGTCTTGAGAAGTTCTGTCGCACGCTCCTGGGTCTCTCTTTTTGTGAGCCGGTATATTCCGGCAAACAGACAAATGTTCTCCCATACTGTCAAGTCGTTGTAAAGAGAGAAACGCTGGCTCATATATCCTATGTGGCGTTTAATCTGTTCGCCCTCACGCATTATATCGAACCCGGCAACAGTTCCGCTGCCTGATGTCGGGTAACTCAAGCCGCACAGCATGCGCATGGCTGTTGTCTTTCCTGCTCCGTTCGCTCCCAGAAATCCGAAAATTTCTCCCCTCCCGACCTCAAAGGAGATTGAGTCGACAGCTGTGAATGCGCCGAATCTCTTGGTAAGCTCTTTCACTGAAATTACAGTCTCGTTCATCGTTTCATCAGTTTAATGAACATATCCTCAATGGTCGGTTCAACAGGGGTAATCTCCAGACCGTCAATTCTCTCAAACTCCCTGATGAACATGTCAGGGTTGAAACTCCCGTCGGTAACGATGTGATGCCACTCTCCGAAAGGGTAGCAATCCGTTACGCCATCGGCATTGCGTGCAGTCTCGAGCAGGGCAAACATATTCCTTGCCTTTATGCCGTAAAGCGGCGAGTCAAACCCCTGTACAATGCCGTTTGGGGTGTCGATGCCAAGTATCTGCCCTTCGTTGCAGAGTGCTATGCGGTCGCAACGGCTCGCTTCATCCATATATGGTGTCGATACGAGTATTGTTATGCCATGCTTCTTCAATCCGGCAAGCATCTCCCAGAATTCACTGCGCGATACAGCGTCTACTCCTGTCGTGGGCTCATCCAGCAAGAGCACTTTCGGGCGGTGGATAAGGGCGCATGAGAGTGCGAGCTTCTGCTTCATGCCTCCCGACAGTTTCCCTGCCCGACGTTTGCGGAACGGTTCAATCTGCCTGTATATGGGCGCGACAAGCTCGTAGGACTCCTCAACGGTCACTCCGAACAGTGCTGCAAAGAACTGCAGATTCTCTTCAACTGTCAGGTCGGGGTAGAGTGAGAAACGTCCGGGCATATACCCCACGCATGAGCGTATGGAACGGTAATCCTTTACGATATCAAGTCCATTGAGTGACGCACTGCCCGAATCGGGAGCGATAAGCGTGGTCAGCAGCCTGAACAGCGTGCTCTTCCCGGCTCCGTCGGGACCGATGAGACCGAACAGCTCACCTTGCTTCACCTCAAACGATACATCCTTGAGGGCATGCACCTTTCCATAGCTTTTTGACAGATTATGTATCTCAATGGCATTCATGGTTATAGCTTGACTTCTCCTGCGAGTCCAATCTTAAGCCGTCCGTCGTTCTTGACCGCAATCTTCACTGCATATACAAGGTTTGCACGTGAATCGCGTGTCTGTATGCTCTTGGGAGTGAATTCGCTCTCCGATGCAATCCATGTGATGCGTCCTTCGTAGCTGTACCGTTCATCGCCACCGAAATCGGCTATAACGGTAACGGTGTCGCCCAATGTGATGTCGGCAAGCTGTTCCGAGGTAAAGTAGGCACGCAGAAAAATCTCATCAAGGTTTGCAACCTTCATCAGTGGCTTGCCAGGCGATGCCAGTTCTCCCGCCTGGGTGTACTTTACAAGGAGTGTACCGCTGACAGGGGAGTTTATCCTGCATTTCGCTATGCGGTCATCAAGGGCTGCTATCTGTGCTTCAATGGCAACGGAGTTCTCGTTGATGCTTGATGTGTTCTTGTCAAGGGTTGACAGTGCAGCTTCGAGTTTCCCCTCGAGAATGCGGATGTGTGCCCCGATGTCATCGTACTGCTTTTGTGTCGCAGCCCCGTCGCGCAGCATATTCTCTACACGTGCAAGTTCGCTCTTCTGCTTTGCAATCTCTTCCCTGATTGATGCTACCTGCTTTTTAACATCAGGACGTGAACTGAGCAGTGCCGATTGCTGGGCGATGAGCTGTCTGCGCTGCAGGTGTAACTGTATGCTGTCAATTGCTCCGACAATGTTGCCCGCTTCCACGGTCGAGCCTTCCTCGACATCAAAGCAAAGAATCCTTCCTGTTGCTTCGGCCGATACAATAATCTCTGTTGCCTCGAATGTTCCCTGTGCATCAAATTCACTCTCCTTGCCACAAGATGCAATCAGCAATAGTGTGGCAATGTATGCTATCCGTTTCATATCCTTATTGGTTTAATGTCGTTTTCAATCTGTAAATAGCTTGCAAAAGTTCTGTTTCGTGTGTGCTGCGGCTTTGTATTGCTGTTGTCTCCTCGGTTATCTTGTGCAGCAGGTCAGTAGCGTCAATCACTCCGTTCTCAAGTTGTGACTCTGCGGCCTTTCTCACTCTTTGGCGCAGTTCCACAATGCGACCGTCATCCTCGACAGCCTTGCGGAGCCTCTCAATCTCCCCGTCATCCTGTGTCATCTGCAATGCGGTATTGAAAAGAAAGACCTCCCGTCCTGTATCAATCTGTCTCTGCGCAATGTCAATTTTATCAAGGTTGTTCTTTCTTGTGTACAGCGCACCGATGTTCCACGACATACGTACTCCTACAATTGCGTTGAGGCTCCACTCCGTAGAAGTCATGCTCTTGAACATATTCAATCCCGGATAACCGTAATATCCCTGTGCAAATGCGCTGAAACGGGGCATAACTGATGAGTTTATCGCTTTTCGCTGTGCCTCCAACCTGTTCTCCTGTGCTTTGAACAAGTTCAGTTCCGGACGGGCCGATGTACGGCTTGCCACGGTTGCCTCTGCCGGGCGTTCCAATCTGTCGGCTGTCAGCGGTTGTCCGATGAACAGTTCCAGCATATGGCGGTAGCTCGTACGTGATGATTCTATCTGTCCGAGTGCTTGTCTTGCCGTCAGCAGTTCCGCCTCAATGATGTCAACGTCAGATTGCATTGCCACACCGTTCTTGTAGTAGCTGCGCATACGGTTCAGGTTGCTTTCCAGCATTGCAATCAATGCTTTGCTCTCTCTTCTCCTTTCGTCAAGGAGCAGAATACCGAAATATATATTGTCAATCTTTGATTGCAGTTCATAGAGTGACACATCCACCCTGCGTCGTTGCTCCTCGGCTTCGGTATCGGCAATGCTTCTCTCTGCCTTTGACTTTCCGCCGTCCCATATCTGTTGTGATACATCTATGGCAATTTTATACTGCTCTTTGCTTATACCTGACATCTCTATCCCGTTGGCCTGCATCATTGCATCGAAGGCATCGGGGTAAGAGGGTGTAGCCGACTGGTATGTAGCTTGTCCCGACAGCTGCACCTGCGGAATCCAGGCTTTGGCAGCATTTGAAAGGTTGTAATGTCTGGCCTGTGCAATTAGGTCATACTGCTTTATCTCGGGGTATCGCTCCCTTGCAAGCTTGCGGCATTCATCCAGCGTTTGTGACGATACAACGTTTGTCAGGAGCAATAGTCCGCATATAAGAGAGAGTCGTTTCATGATTTTCGTGTTATGATCCGTTACAAATATATATAGTATTCATCGGCAAGGAAATGCCAATACAGTGCATTGATTGAGCAAAATCCACCATAAAACGTTGTTCGGTTCTGAAAATCAGCTCTGTTTTTAGTCAAAAAGATTATTTTTGCAACATGGATACTTTAGGGAACAGTGACAATGAGATGTATTTCGGTCTTTACCTCTGTGTCAGAGGAGAGTGCGAGATGGTTGTGAACGACAGACTGTGCAGGATATGTGCGGGCGATGCTTTTGTCAAGTCTCCTCTTGTGCAGATTGGCAACATGAGAAAAAGTACGGACTTTGAGTTTGTGTCAATCTTCAATGATGGGATAGATCTCCTTGCTCCTATTGCCGAGAAGAGTTTTGATGTAGTGCAGGAGTTCCTTCGCCAGAACAGGTTCTACTGTACGTGTGATGTCCATGAGCAGGGGATTTTTCTAGAGAAGAAGCGGCTGCTTGAGAGGTATAAGAGTGAGCTGGAGTCATTGGAAATCTCTTCCAAGCAATATATGCTTGTAAAGCATATTGTCGCACTGACCGAGCAGACTGCGATATTGGAGTACGCCAGAGTCTTCATCAGACAACAGGAATCCATTATGCAGGATAATGAGAAGGAAAGGAGCGTTATGGTAAAGTTCATCTTTCAACTTTTCAGGGAATACGCCCAAAGCAGGCAAGTAGGTTATTATGCCGACAAGCAGAATCTATCCCCCAACCATTTCACAAGAATAATCAAGAAGGTGTCGCACCGTACACCCTCGGAGTGGATAGCGATAGTTACAATAAATCAGGCAAAGAAACTGTTGCAGCAGAATGGTCTGACAATAAAGGAGGTTGCCCAGAAACTGAATTTCCCCGAGCAGTTCACCTTCCGTAAGTACTTCAAACTTTATGTAGGGATATCGCCCAAGGAGTACAGGGCAAAATTCATGTAGTTGTTCTCCATCTGTTGCCTCAATTCTCTCACGCGTAGCTATGCATGCCGCCGAGGATGAAGTTCACACCGAAGTACGTCATTAGCACTGCCAGGAATGCCACAATGCAGTATATGTGGAAGAACATCGGGCGGCGCATTGCCTTTATTGAACTGCTGTGCAGCGTAGCGCTGTAGACAAGCATTGTTATGAGAGCCCACACCTCCTTGGGGTCCCAGCCCCAGTAACGGCCCCACGATATATTTGCCCACACTGCACCAATGAATATTCCGGCAGTGAGCAGGAACACGGCAGGGTAGAGCATGAGGGTGCTTATTCTCTGTAGTTCGGCAATCTCTTTGTTGGCAAGGGGACTGTTCTTGTGCGTGGTGTTTATGATAAGTGCAGCGACACCGTTGAGCATAGTAAATGCCAGCAGAGTGTATGAAATCATTATCACCACAACGTGTATGCTAAGCAGTGGTGACCGCAGTACAGGTGCAAGGGGTGCTATTTGCTCTGTACTGTCGCCAAAGGTTGATACAAGCAGGGCAAGGCCGCATACAATATATCCGAAAGGTAACATCTCCTTTACTCTATTGCCGGCTATGGGGGTC
>JAFXGX010000034.1 GCA_017536695.1 Bacteroidaceae bacterium
CGAGCTCTATCGTGTCAAAGGCAGCGTATGGTTCGGGCTCTTCCCGGGTGCCGTAGCTGAAAAAGAACAGCAGCACCACAGCTGCGGCAATGCCACCTGACCATAGCAGACGGTACAGTCTTTTCTTTCCTGGACGAGCAGGTGCCATATTGATGATGCGCTCATACTCCTTTGCGCCCTCCCTTGAGAGTAATGGAGTATCGGTGTGCTCCATCATAATCATCCCGGCTACTGCCGCTTCGTCATCATCGGCCTTGTTCGCTGCGTAGTAACCGGCAAGCAGAGCCTCTTCGGTAACCGTTGTATCAGCCTCAAGGTATCTTGCAATGAGCGCTGTGCGGTAATCCTTATCATTTATATCCTTCATAACTGTTTCTTTATTAGTTCCAACATCTGTTTTCTTGCTGCGGAGATAGTTGACTTTATGCTTGTCTTGGGTTTGCCGGTAACCTCTGCAATCTCTTCGAGCGTCATCCCTTCGTCATTTCTCATGCGCAGATACTCCCTCTGGGTATTGGTAAGCGATGCATATATGCTCTTTTTTATGGTCCTTAAATCCTCCATGTCGGTGAGTAGAGTGGCCTCGGAACCTCCAATGTAATTGTCGTGGAGCAGGGATTGGGTGTCAAGATGAATCCTGCGGTAGTGAGTGACACAGATATTCTTTGCAATCCTTGTAGCCATTGCCTCGATGTTCCTTACCTCTTGTCCCTGTAGGGAGATGTTCCACAGGGCTATAAGTGCCTCTTGGACCACATCTTCAGCCTCGATGCCCGAGACATAAGCGAAATTCCGCGCCACAGAAAGCAATTTGGGTCTGAGCTTTTCGGATAATATTTCAAAATCTGTTTTTTCCATTTGATTTGCTTTTCTACAAACATGTCGCAAAACAAGGCACAAAGTAAAAAAGAAAACAAAAAAAGAAAAAGATTTTTTGACTTGTGCGGAAACGGACCGTGCCTGTATTCTGTAAGTGTTATTTCTGAGTTCCAATGGGGAAAGGGCTGGATTGACAATCATCCCAAAAACGTTATACACTAAACGTTAAACACATTTTTCTCTTCTGCTTTCTTTTTTAAAGAAAAAAGTGTAATTTTGCAAATTGGAATATCATGGGCGCATACCACAAAGTTTTGTGCCTGTCTGTAATACGGAAATAATAAATAATAGTATATGAACATTTCTTATAATTGGCTTAAAGAGTATGTCGATTTCGACATGGCTCCCGAAGAGGTATCTGCGGCGCTTACTTCAATTGGTCTCGAGACTGACGGAGTAGAGGAGGTGCAGACTATCAAGGGCGGTCTTGAGGGATTGGTCATCGGTGAGGTTCTCACTTGCGTTGACCACCCCGACAGCGACCACTTGCATATAACGACAGTGAATCTTGGTGATGGTAATCCTGTGCAGATTGTGTGCGGTGCACCTAATGTGGCTGCCGGACAGAAGGTGGTTGTTGCAACCATCGGTACAAAACTTTATAGTGGTGATGAGTGCTTTACAATCAAGAAGGGCAAGATTCGTGGCGCCGAGTCTTTCGGTATGATATGCGCCGAGGATGAAATAGGTATCGGCAACAGTCATGATGGAATCATCGTGTTGCCGGCCGATGCTGTTCCCGGTACACCGGCCAAGGAGTACTATAATATCAAGAGTGAATATCTGATTGGTGTCGATATCACACCTAACCGTGCCGACGCTTGCTCCCATTACGGTGTTGCACGCGACCTCTATGCCTACGCAATGCAGAATAAGGGCGGCAGTGCCCTGCATCGCCCGTCATGCGATGATTTCAAGGTTGACGACAACTCGCTGAACATTGATATAGAGGTGCAGAACACCGAGGCCTGCATGCGCTATGCAGGTGTCACTGTAAAGGGTGTCACTGTAAAGGAGAGCCCGGAGTGGCTGAAGAACAAGCTGCAGATAATAGGTATCCGCCCAATCAACAACATTGTAGATATCACAAACTTCATACTTCACGCGTACGGTCAGCCTATGCACTGTTTTGATGCTGACAAAATCAAGGGTGGCAAGGTCGTGGTACGTACATTCCCCGAGGGTACTCCGTTCGTAACTCTTGACGGGGTGGAGCGTAAGCTCTCGGAGCGTGACCTCATGATATGTAATGCCGAGGAGCCCATGTGTATCGCCGGAGTATTCGGCGGTCTTGAGTCGGGCACGACAGAGGAGACAAAGAATGTCTTCCTTGAGAGCGCATACTTCCATCCTACATGGGTACGCAAGACTGCACGCCGTCACGGTCTGCAGACCGATGCCTCTTTCCGCTATGAGCGCGGTACAGACCCAAATTGCGTTATTTATGCACTTAAACAGGCCGCAATGCTCATCAAGGAGCTTGCAGGCGGTACAATCTCAATGGAGATAAAGGATATCTATCCTGCTCCGGTCGAGGATTTCAAAGTTGAGCTCGATTATAGCTATGTGAACAACCTCATCGGTGTTGAACTTGCGCCAGAGACAGTGAAGAGCATTGTGACTTCACTTGAGATGAAGATTGCCGCAGAGAGCGAGAACGGACTTTCACTGCTTGTTCCTCCTTACCGTGTGGATGTACAGCGTCCTTGTGATGTCGTTGAGGATATAATGCGTATCTATGGCTACAACAATGTGAATTTCGATAATACTCTGCACTCTTCAATAATTACAAAGGGTGCCGAGGATAAGTCCCATAAGTTGCAGAACATCGTTTCCGAACAGCTCGTGGGCTGTGGATTCAACGAGATTCTCAATAATTCACTCACTGCGGCAGGTTATTACGATGGTCTTGAGAGCTTCAAGAGCGAGAACCTCGTGCGCCTGATGAATCCACTCAGCAATGACCTCAATGTGATGCGCCAGACAATGCTGTTCGGCGGTCTTGAGAGTATACAGCGCAATGTGAGCCGCAAGTTCACCGACCTCTGTTTCTTTGAGTTCGGTAACTGCTACCGCTTTGATGCTGACAAACGTACCGAGGAGAAGATTCTGAGCCCGTACAGCGAGAGCTATCATCTTGCTTTGTGGATGACCGGCAACAATGTGGCTTCTTCGTGGATTGAGGCTGGCCGCCCATTGTCGGTATATGACCTCAAGGCTGTGGTGGAACATATCTTTGACCGCTTGGGATTCAAGCCGGGCATGCGTCTTGTGACTACATTCAGCGATGATATCTTCTCGGCAGCAATCCAGGTTCAGGCGCAGAGCAACAAGAAAGTTATTGCACAACTCGGTATTTTGCGCAAGAAGCTTACCAAGCGTTTTGACATTGACGCCGAGGTGCTTTATGCCGATATTAACTGGACTGAACTGATGAAGGTTGTCAAGAATGCCAAAATCGGCTATGGTGAGATAAGCAAGTATCCAGCCGTTAAACGTGACCTTGCACTGCTTCTGGACAAGAATGTGACATTCGCCCAGATTGAGCAGGTTGCACGTGAGACTGAGAAGAAACTCCTTAAGGCTGTAACCTTGTTCGATGTATATGAGGGCAAGAACCTTGAAGAGGGCAAGAAAAGCTATGCTGTAAGCTTTATTCTTCAGGATGACAACCAGACTCTCAATGACAAGGTCATCGACAAGACTATGGCGCGCCTGATGGAGAACTTCCAGAAGCGTTTGGGTGCGATACAGAGATAACCGGTAGCTAAAGATGGTATCTGTTTTGTCATCCTGAGCAAAGCAAAGGATCTCATGTCGCGATACAAAAGTTATTGTAATACACTTTGTACATGGACTATTTTATATAATTATATTAAGGTAATAATAACAAATCAAATAAAATTTTTACTATGGGTAGAGCTTTTGAATACCGTAAAGCTGCGAAACTGAAAAGATGGGGTAACATGGCACGTACATTTACCCGCGTGGGAAAACAGATTGCCATTGCCGTTAAGGCAGGTGGTCCAGACCCCGATACAAACTCACACTTGAGAGCTATCATCGCCAATGCTAAGCGTGAGAACATGCCGAAGGACAATATCGAGCGCGCTATCAAGAACGCGATGGGTAAGGACCAGAAGGATTACAAGGAGGTCACATACGAGGGATACGGTCCTTTTGGTATCGCTATCTTCGTTGATGCCGCTACTGACAACACTACACGTACCGTTGCGAACGTACGTGCTGTCTTCAACAAGTTCGGCGGTACACTCGGCACCTCAGGTAGCCTTGACTTCATGTTCACACACAAGAGTGTGTTTACATTCACAAAGAAAGAGGGTCTTGACATGGATGAGCTGATTCTTGACCTCATCGACTTCGGCGTCGAGGATGAGTATGATGAGGAGGAGAACGAAATCACTATCTATGGCGACCCCAAGTCATTCGGTGCAATCCAGAAGTCACTCGAGGAGAAGGGCTTTGAGATTACAGGCAGTGAGTTCACACGTATCCCTAACGACCTGAAGGATGTCAACGATGAGCAGCGTGCGACAATCGACAAGATTGTTGAGCGTCTCGAAGAGGATGATGACGTGCAGAATGTCTATACAAACATGAAGCCTGCCGAGGAGTAATAATACCTTATTATATTAAAGAGATAGCGATGCAACGGCCGTTGCATCGCTATCTCTTTTTTTACTACCTTGTGAACCCTGGCGGGCGTGTGCCTCCGTTGCCCCCGAATCCCGGCGGACGGTTCCCTCCCATTCCAGGAGGTCCGAATGATGGCGGCCGTAATGGCAACGGTGGCCGTGGCGGTCGCGGTCTGTAGATGGGCGGCGGTGGTGGCGCTCCGTAGAAGCCTGGATAGTACCCCCTCCACGTAGGCGTGTAACTCCCGCTCAGTCAGTAGTAGCCCGAGGTGCCTTCGATTATTCCTGATGTATTGTAAGGATATATGTAGCCGCTCATTGTCATCGTGCGGCTGCTGAAGTTCGGGTTCACGGTCGCTGTCGCCTGGTTGGTGTGCGCGGTAATGACTACGCTGACGGTTGCCGATATGTCGGCGCCTTGGATACTGTAGTTTAGATATATGTTCCCTTCTTTGTCAGTCTGTATCTCCTCGCTGTTCACGCGCCCTTCAAGGGTTATTCCGCCAAGGCCGTTCGGGGAGTTTATATTGCTGTTGTTGAATGCCGTCTGCACTATGCCTTGCCCGTCATTGACGGAAACGAAATTGGTGCTCTGCGTCACAAAACGCGTCACCCCGTTGTCGAATGTGACGTTCGACGCCTCTAAAGCCCACGACCCGTTCCTGAGAGCGTCTACTGCCTGAGCGAATGCGATGGAGTCGTTGTGTAGCTCCTCCCTCTCTTCCATGGCGCGTTTCTTGAGCCTTTCGGCACGCCACGCGGCTTCCTTTTCCTTACGTGTCATCTTCTTTTTCTCCTGTGCCGACAATGGCAGATGCGCTGTGAAAAGCAGAGCCAACATAATCAGAATAAATCTTTTACTTTTCATAATGATAAAATTTAGGGTTCTGTTTGTTAAACAACTGAACCGCCTCTTGTTTCATGTATAGATGGAGAAATGATTTGGAAATTAACTTGTTTTTAGAGCACTTGTGATAATTTCTGAAAATTAAATGCTTTTCTTTGCTTTTTTACTTGCTTGGTTTATTTAAAAATGCTTATCTTTACGAATAAATATGTTTTAAGTTGAAAAGGAGCGCTGTTATATATATGCTGGCATTGATGCTGTTGCTCGCTTGCGGTAAGCAGGGCGACAAAATCTCCAATGTCGCAGACGTGACGGAGTGGGAACTTGTTACTCCTGACGGACTTCCAGCACGCAGTGTCGATGTGGATACAATGGAACTCTCGAATCCGTTTGTCGTGTACGACCGCAAGTCAAACATGTATTACATGACGGGCGACGGTGGTTATATGTGGACAAGCCGTAATCTGCGTATGTGGAATGGTCCTTATGTGGTAATAAAGAGCGACAGCAGTGCCTGGTTTGGTATGGGGAATGCTGTTACGGCCCCCGAGATTCACAAGTATAATGACCGTTACTATTACATGGCATCATTTGAGGATGCCGGTGGCGGTAGGCGCTCATGTGCTGTGCTTGTGTCTGACAGGCTTACAGGACCGTACGTTCCTCTGAATAAAGAGGGCTTGCTCCTTTCCGATGAAGAGATTGCCGGGCACCCCACATTCTGTATAGATGAACTGAATGCGGGTTACATGATATACAGTGACTCAAAGGAACCTGATGGCGAGCTGAAGATAATACGCTTTACCGATAGTCTTGAAGAGCGTATGGGAGAGGCTTACGCGATGTTCAGCGGTGCTGACAATGCGTTGGATGCCGTCAAGGGCGATAAGCCGATAGAGGCGCCTTATCTTTTTATTACTGATACGGGTATGCCCGGTATGCTTTTTACGGCTTATGACGGTGATGAGAGTGTCGTTGCCGTTGCATATACGATAAACGAGATGGGGCATTGGCTCAATGGTCCATGGATTGCAGAACCGCAGCCTTTGCTGCGCGGTAATGTGGGCGGTGCCTCGCTGTTTAGCGACTATGACGGCACATTGGTCATGGCTTTGCATAAGGACACTGTCATTTCGGGAAAGAACATGAGGATTCCACGATTTGTGAAAATGGATTCCCAGTTCGATAAGTTGAAGAAGATAGGATACTATTATTTTTAAATATTAACTATTATGCGTTTAATTATTCAACCTAATTATCAGCAGTTGTCATGCTGGGCTGCATCTTATGTTGCAAAGAAAATCAATGACTTCAAACCTACAGCAGAGAAGCCATTCGTGTTGGGCTTGCCTACAGGCGGTACTCCTCTTGGCACATACAAGGAGCTTATTAACCTTTACAAGAGAGGCGTCGTAAGTTTTCAGAATGTGGTTACATTCAATATGGATGAGTATGTAGGCCTTCCCGAGGAGCACCCCGAGAGCTATCACTCGTTCATGTGGAACAATTTCTTCAATCATGTAGACGTGAAGAGAGAGAATGTGAACATCCTCAATGGTAATGCAGAGGATCTCGTTGCTGAGTGCGCACGCTATGAGGCCAAAATCAAGTCTTACGGCGGTATTGACCTCTTCCTTGGTGGTATCGGTCCTGACGGTCACATCGCATTCAACGAGCCGGGCTCTTCACTCGCTTCACGCACACGTATCAAGACCTTGACAACTGACACAATCATTGCTAACTCTCGTTTCTTTGACAATGACATCAACAAGGTTCCCAAGACTGCCGTAACCGTTGGTGTGGGTACTGTCATGGATGCCAAGGAGGTTCTTATCCTCGTTAACGGTCACAACAAGGCTCAGGCTCTCTATCACGCTGTTGAGGGCAGCATCACTCAGATGTGGACTATCAGCGTTCTGCAGATGCACCAGAGCGGTATCATCGTTTGTGATGATGCAGCGACAGCCGAACTTAAAGTGGGCACAGTAAACTACTTCAAGGATATCGAGCGCGAGAACTTGACTCCTGCTTATTAATCCCGCATATTGGTGTGGGCTGTGTGTTACAGTTCCATGCATGACGGGTGGACCGGAATTCCGGTCCACCCTTTTTTATATGAGGACTATGCCGGAGTGCAGTCTCTGTGTCAGCCCTTCAATATTTGTGTGCAAAATTTGCTCCTCTGCAAAAAAAAGAGTATCTTCGCAGACAGAAAACAATCTTATATCGTTGGTTAAGATAAAAGATATAACAGATGCCCTTGAAATGTTCGCGCCTCTGCCGCTGCAAGACGATTTTGACAATGCCGGATTGCAGATTGGGTTGACAGATGCGGAAGTTACAGGGGTTTTATTGTGTCTTGATGTGACCGAGGCTGTCGTTGAAGAGGCTATCGCATCAGGGTGCAATCTCATTGTATCCCATCATCCTGTAATCTTCAAACCCCTCAAGCGCATAACAGGCGGAAATTATGTCGAACGCTGTGTCATGAAGGCACTCGCCAATGGCATTTCGATATATTCGGCACATACGAATATCGACAATGCTCCTGCGGGAGTGAATTATCGCATTGCCGATATACTTGGTCTGCAGAACGTACGGATTCTTGTTCCAAAAGAAGATTCGTTGCTCAAACTTGCAGTCTTTGTCCCGCTCTCTCATGCCGATGCAGTGCGTGAGGCGCTCTTTGCTGCAGGATGCGGCAAGATTGGCAACTACGGCTCATGCAGCTATAACCTCAATGGCTTCGGGACATTCAAGGCCGAAGAAGGGTGCAATCCTTACTGTGGCAGTGTGGGCGAATTGCATAGAGAAGATGAAGTGAGGATAGAGACCATAATGCCTTCGTATATAAAGAACCGTGTTATAAGGGCGTTGCTTGATGCTCATCCTTATGAGGAACCGGCATACGATATCTATCAGCTCAAGAACAGTTGGGGTAGTGTAGGCGCCGGTGTCATAGGCGAGCTCCCCGAAGAACGCGATGAACTAGAATTCCTTTCTTTTGTAAAGGAAAAATTCGCGGTTGGCTGCGTGCGTCATACGCCACTGCTTGGCCGCAAGATAAAGACGGTCGCTTTGTGCGGAGGTGCAGGCGGCTCCTTCGCTCCGGCGGCTATGGCTGCGGGCGCTGATGTGTACATCACTGGCGAGGCCCGTTACCATGACCTTTTCAGTTATGCCGGAAAGATGACTGTTGCAGTAATCGGGCATTATGAGAGCGAACAATATACAATGGATATCTTTGCCGATATTGTTCAGGGCAAATATCCTGGTGTGAAAGTAATGAAGACGGCGGTCAAGACCAATCCCGTCTGCTATCTATAGGAATTATTAACTTAAAACAGTAATACAATGGCAAAGAAAGATCCTTCTGAGTACACAGTAGAAGAGAAGTTGAAGACCCTTTACGAGTTGCAGACCATTCTTTCGCAGATTGACAAGATCAAGATTCTGCGTGGCGAGCTTCCTCTCGAGGTAAAGGACCTTGAGGATGAGATTGTTGGTCTCGGTACACGTATCGAGAACATAAACAACGATATCAAGAAGATTCGTGAGAACGTAGTAGGTTTCCGCGAGGAGATGGAGCAGGCAAAGAGAAACATCGAGAAGTATACTGCCGATCAGGAGAACGTGCGCAATAACCGCGAGTTCGACCTTCTGAACAAGGAAATTGAGTATAACCGCCTTGTAATCGAGCATGATGAGAAGAAGATTAACGACGCTAAGAAACAGGAGCAGCAGAAAAGCGAGGAACTTGAGCGCACAACCAATCTGCTTGAAGAGCGTCGTAAGGATCTCGAGATGAAGAAGGCTGAGCTTGAGGATATCGTTGCCGAGACAAAGGCTGAGGAGGAAAAACTCCGTGAGCAGGCTCATGACCTCGAGCTTAACATAGAGCCACGTCTGTTGACTTCTTTCAAGCGCATACGCAAGAGCTCCCGCAATGGCTTGGGTATCGTGTATGTAGAGCGTGATGCTTGTACAGGTTGCTTCAGCAAGATACCGCCACAGCGTCAGATGGATATCCGCATGAGAAAGAAAATCATCGTTTGCGAGAACTGTGGACGTATTATGATTGACCCTGAACTTGCTGGTGTACAGCAGGAGAAGCCGGCAGAGGCTCCGGCACCAAAGCGTCGCGGTATACGTCGTGCAAAAGCGGAGTAATGAAACAAGGATAGACTTTTTGCAATGGCCAGGATGTCCTGGTCATTGTTTTTTGTAAGTACGGAAATTAGAGAAACTTTCTTCGTTGTTGTAAAAAACAACGCGGATTATTTGGAAGATTAGAATAAAATTCATACCTTTGCAACGCTTTTGAGAAATCAAAGCGACATGGTGGTTGTAGTTCAGCTGGTTAGAGCGTCAGATTGTGGTTCTGAATGTCGTGGGTTCGAATCCCATCAACCACCCCAAGAAAGCAGGAACAATGAGAATTGTTCCTGCTATTCTTTTTCCCCTGCGCAAGCTTGCTTGCATGCAGAGGGAAAAAGAATAGCAGGTTAAACGCAGAAGGCGTTTCCTGCTTTCTTGAGCAGGAACTCCTCAAAGGGATGGACAAGCGTAGCGCCGTCAATCCCATCCCTAAACCCAAGAATTGCGCAAGCTTGCTTGCATGCAGAGGGAAAAGAATAGCAGGTCAACGAAAAAAGTTGAGGGAATGCTTTCTATGGTAATATCGGAATATGAATAAATCTCTATCTTGTATTATCTCATACAATTTACCCTTAATCTGTTATCGTATATTC
>JAFXGX010000035.1 GCA_017536695.1 Bacteroidaceae bacterium
AGCGGCTCGGAGTGTCGGGGATATTACCCCGAACAACTCCACCAATTCCATTTCTGACATCCAAACATTACCGCTTGGGATATTCACTCTGCCACTTACGTTGATTGTTATAATTGCTCGTTCCGTAGTTACATTGCTATTGAAATTTCACTAAACGATTGATTAAGTCTGTTGCCGAACATCGTCAAATCCTTGTCTATTTTCTCTGTGGTAATCTTGGCATATTTCTGTGTCGTGGTAATGTTCGTGTGCCCCAATACTCGGCTCACACTTTCAATGGGAACACCCTTGCTCAGAGCAAGCGTAGCGAACCCATGGCGACTTGAATGAAAGGAAATATCCTTCGTAATACCGCACTCTTTTATCATCTTTTTCAGTGGTTTGCAGATTTTTCAATAGTATATTACAACTTATTCCCTTTACAAATATTCTGGTTTCTAATGCGAAGTCGGGGTGTTTAATCGATAATTAATGAAGTTGAATATGCTTATTTCTTAAAATTCGGTAATTTGGCGAAGATTTGTTCGGTGATTTGGTTTTTACATAATAGCACTATCAATTGTTTTCTGTAAATAGAGATTATTGGGTTTACAATACAAACTCTGTAATTTTTTCTATCCTGTTTTTACATGCCAAAGGCCGAGTACCACCTTTGAATTTTTGATGATTTTTCAATTGCAAAGATGCGAAAGGACTTTCTCCAAACAAAATATCCATTCATTTGTTTCCAAAATTGGAAACTTCGCTTTAGATTTGCAAAAAATATTTGGTAATATGACTGCCGGGATTGATAACATTGGTGCTATGATTCGCAATGAGCGCTTGCGTCGTGGTATGACCCAAGAGGAACTTGGTGAGCTCGTTGGCGTGGGCAAGGCGCAAATCTCAAAAATTGAAAGCGGCAAAGGACTCACCATTAAAACCGTTACAAAAGTACTTGGCGCATTGGGGCTATCAGCTTCTGTTAGCCTTAAAAGCGAACAGAGGATTGACAAGCGCGTCATTGGTTATATTGTTGCTGCTATAAATGAGTTTGCTGCAGCACACCGGATGACAACCCGTGAAGCGAGCAATTATCTGGTACGTTTCAAAGGAGTGGATTTTCTTGCAGAGCACTATGAAGCTGAGCATCTGTTGTCATTCGATGATAGTGTACAGGATTTAACTCGTGTTTGTCTTAATAATGGAGGAGGTGCACAAACAAGTGACACATTAAAGCGACATTTACCACCTAAGTCTCAATACCTTATAGAAGGAATAACAAAAGATATTATCATTTATCTAATGGTTGATGAGGGTTATGACTTGCCTGAGGCTCTTAGCATTTTCCATAATTCCGAGACTTTTGCCAAACTTTCGGATGAGGATACAGGGCTGTATATCGAAAGTTCTGCTTATGTATATGAGATTCTGAAAAGTGAACTCAAATACGGGAAAATACAATAGCAGTAAGATATATAATCAAACAGAAATCCCCAAGCTTGCAGGCTTGGGGATATTGTTTAATCAACGTTATTCTCTTGTTAATCCTCTATTCTCTCCAGTTTCACTGTGAAGTGTCTCATCAGCTCTGTCTCCCATACGATGCGGACGCCGTGGCGGATGGTGTCGCGACGGTCGTATACGTTCTTGAGGGCTGCGGCAATCACGTCCATGTGGTTGTTGGTGTATACGCGGCGGGCGATGCACAGGCGCAACAGGTCGAGGCCTCCGAAGCGGTTCTCGCGTGTGACTGGGTCTCTGTCGGCAAGGATGTAGCCGATCTCGCAACCGCGGACACCGGCCTCAAGATAAAGCTCTATGGCGAGTGTCTGTGCAGGGAACTCTTCCTTTGGTACGTTTGAGAGTACCATGTCTGCATCTACGAAGAGTGCGTGACCGCCAACAGGACGCTGGTAAGGGATGCCATATTCGTCTAACTTCGCTGCAAGGTACTGTACCTGACGGATGCGTGTCTCGATGTTGTCAAGCTCGGTGTTCTCGTCAAGACCTACTGCCAAAGCAGCCATGTCACGGCCGTTCATGCCACCGTATGTGAGGTAGCCCTCAAAAGGAATACAATATTTCTTTGCGCCCTCGAACCAATCCTCGTGACGGGTAGCGATGAAACCGCCCATGTTTACGATACCGTCTTTCTTGGCACTCATTGTCATACCGTCGGCAAGTGAATATATCTCCTTAACAATCTCCTTGATGGTCTTGTCGGCATAACCCTCTTCGCGTGTCTTGATGAAATATGCGTTCTCGACAAAACGTGCAGAGTCATAGATGACGCGCTTGCCGTACTTGTCGGCAATGGCACGTACCTCGCGCAGGTTCTGCATTGAAACGGGCTGTCCGCCGGCGGTGTTGTTGGTGATGGTGACGATGATGAACGGAACCTTGTCGGCATGCTCGGCAAGAGCTTTCTCCAGCTTCTTAGGGTCTACGTTGCCCTTGAAAGGAACCTCGAGCTGTGTGTCCTTTGCCTCGTCTACTGTGCAGTCCAACGCTGTGGCCTTGCGGCTCTCGATATGTCCTTTGGTGGTGTCGAAATGTGAGTTGCCGGGGACAATGTCGCCGTTCTTCACAAGGTAGCTGAAGAGCACGTTCTCGGCTGCTCTACCCTGGTGTGTGGGGATTACATACTCAAAGCCTGTGAGACGTGTGATAGTGTCCTTCAACTGGAAGAATGATGATGAACCGGCATAGCTCTCGTCGCCCATCATCAGGGCAGCCCACTGACGGTCGCTCATGGCTCCTGTTCCCGAGTCGGTGAGGCAATCGATATATACCTGCTCCGATTTCAACTGGAAGAGGTTGTAGTTGGCCTCTTTCATCCATTTCTCTCTCTCTTCGCGTGTGCTTTTCTTGATGGGTTCAACCATCTTGATTCTCCAAGATTCTGCAAAAGGTAATTCCATAGTATTTATATTAGTTATAAGTTAATCTTCAAGGCAAAATTAATGAAATATATCGTTATTCATAATTTTTATACGGAAAGTTTTCATTCTGACATAAACTTACTTATACCTTATATAATAAGGCAATAATATAGGAGTTGTCCATCTATGCAAATATCTACTGCGATGGTGTCATCCTGAGCTGTGCGAACCAACGGTCGACGCCCGCGGCGTCAGCCTTAGCATTAAGCAGGAGGGGCCAAAGTCAAGGATCTCTCACAGAACCCTGCCAGCAACTTTGCGAGATGTTTCACTTCGTTCAACATGACATGATACGTTTTGGGCAACATCTATATTATTACCTATAATAATGTTGCTAAATAAATGACTGTGGGGGTTAAACACAGAAGGCCTTTATCGGTGACCTGGGCTCAGTTGCAAAATCCGTGAGAAGGGGTGATAGTTTTCAATGAGTTGTTCTGAACATTTCCGTCAGCATAGGTAATTCCCGAAAAACCGGCACCGTTAAAAATCCAGCTCATGGCCGCTTGTTTGCAGGCCATTGTGCGAGGTATGTTTGAAGATTTGCGCGGGTATAAATTATCTTATATAGCCGCGCAAATCAAGGTCCGCAGCACCCTGCGAAACAAGCGAAAGCCATGAGTGGCAAGCAAGTGCCCGACCGAATGCTCGCTTATGCGGCACGAGCAAAGGGCACTTGTGACGATTTTTCCGTGTGCCGGGCCTTTTGGTCCTTTTGGGCGCCAAAAGGACATGATAGAACGACAAGAAAAAGAATATACGTCAACAGAGTAAGGGTAAAAGCAGTTTAGCAATAAACAATAACACCATTGTATAAGTGTTGTGTTGAACAATATATAGAATGTTACTGATCCCTAATCTTACTTTATTAATTGTAATAACAAATCTCCCGCAGGCCTTTGCAAGCACTGCGGGAGATTCTTATTCAATCGTTATCTGTTCTTACTTGAACTCGTCCCAGCTCTTGATCGGAAGATCATTGACGTCGATATTGCAGAAGGCATTGATGAATGCGCTTGCAAGGCGAGCGTTGGTGATGAGCGGGGTGTTATGGTCGATAGCTGCACGGCGGATGCGGTATCCGTTTGTGAGCTCACGCTTGGTGTGGTTCTTCGGGATGTTGATGATGAGGTCGAAACGGTGGTCGGCAATCATCTGCATCACATTGTTCTCGGCTGTAGGATTCTCATCGGGCCACATTACCGGTGTTGCCTTGATTCCGTTCTCGTTCAGGAACTTGGCTGTACCCAATGTAGCATAGATATTGTAACCCTTCTTCTGCAGCACTGCTGATGGCTCAAGCAGGTCGGCCTTTGACTTTGCAGCACCAGAAGAGAGCATTACATTCTTCTTGGGAACGCTGTAGCCTACTGCTATCATAGCATTGAGAAGTGCCTCGTCGAAGTCGTCACCGATGCAACCTACCTCACCTGTTGATGACATATCAACGCCTAATACCGGGTCGGCCTGATGCAGGCGGCTGAATGAGAACTGTGATGCCTTTACACCAATCCAGTCAATATCAAATGCCGACTTGTCGGGCTGGCTGTAAGGAGCATCGAGCATGATGCGTGTAGCAGTCTCGATGAAGTTGCGCTTGAGCACCTTTGAAACGAATGGGAACGAACGTGAAGCACGCAGGTTACACTCGATTACCTTAACCTCGTTGTTCTTTGCAAGGAACTGGATGTTGAAAGGACCTGAGATGTTGAGCTCTTTTGCGATACGACGGCTGATCTTCTTGATGCGGCGTGCAGTCTCGAAGTAGATCTTCTGTGCAGGGAACACAAGTGTTGCGTCACCAGAGTGTACTCCGGCAAACTCAACGTGCTCCGAGATTGCATACTCCACTACCTCACCATTCTGTGCCACGGCATCAAACTCAATCTCCTTGGTCTCCATCATGAACTGTGAAACCACAACAGGGAACTCCTTTGAAACGTCGGCCGCCATCTTGAGGAACTCATAAAGTTCTTCCTCATTGTAGCAAACGTTCATGGCTGCACCTGAAAGCACGTATGAAGGACGTACAAGTACAGGATAGCCCACCTTGTCTACAAACTCCTTCATGTCGTCGAGGCTTGTAAGCTCCTTCCATGCGGGCTGGTCGATACCGAGCTGGTCGAGCATTGCCGAGAATTTGTGACGGTTCTCTGCACGGTCGATTGAGAGAGGTGATGTACCCAGGATGGGCACTGCCTGACGGTGAAGCTTCATTGCGAGGTTGTTAGGAATCTGTCCACCAACCGATACAATCACACCACCAGGATGCTCAAGGTCGATAACGTCGAGCACGCGCTCCAGTGAAAGCTCGTCAAAGTAGAGACGGTCGCACATGTCGTAGTCGGTTGACACAGTCTCGGGGTTATAGTTGATCATTATTGACTTGTAACCGAGCTTGCGGGCTGTCTGAACGGCGTTAACAGAGCACCAGTCGAACTCAACCGATGAACCGATGCGGTATGCACCTGAGCCGAGCACTACTACTGACTTGTCGGTATGGTAGTAGTTTACGTCGTAACCCTTTGCACCGTATGTCATATAAAGGTAGTTTGTCAGGTCGGGATGCTCTGAAGCGACTGTGTTGATGCGTTTTACAGCAGGAAGGATGCCGAGTTCCTTACGACGTGCACGCACTGCAAGGTTACCGGTCTCCATGTTCTTCTCATCCTTGAGAACGAAACGTGAAATCTGGAAGTCGGAGAAACCGAGCTCCTTTGCACGGCGCAGAACCTCTTCGGGAAACTCTTCAAGGGTGTTGTAGCCCTCAAGCACATGCTTGTAGTCAACGATGTTCTTGAGCTTGCCGATGAACCATGGGTCAATCTTTGTAAGCTCGCTGATTCGCTCTACTGTATAGCCCTCCTCAAGAGCCGAAGCGATAGAGAATACGCGCATATCTGTCGGGTTGGCAAGCTCCTCGTCAAGGTTGTCGAAGTGTGTG
>JAFXGX010000036.1 GCA_017536695.1 Bacteroidaceae bacterium
GCTCTATTCTTGTTGTTCCTCTAACCATTTGGCAGGGGTTTCCCCCGTCATTTTCTTGAACACCATGTAGAATGTGGAGCGGGAGCGGAAGCCGCAGTCGGTGTAGATGCTCTCGATGTTGAAGTCCGACGAGTTGAGCTCGCACAGGCGGCGCTTGGCCTCCTCGATGCGCATGCGGTTGACAAACTCGAAGAAGTTGCACCCCAGACAGCCGTTGATGGCACGCGAGAGGGTCCGCTGAGGGATGTTCACCTCCTTGGCGAAGAGTGCCAGCGAGATGTCGGGACGTAGGTAGGCTCCCGATTCAAGCATATAGCGTGAGGCACGGTCGCATACCTCCCTCATCTGCTCGTCGCTCATCGGGGAAGCGGCAGTTCCGTTCTCTCTGTCGGCGGCTTCGGCGGACTCCTCCCTCATCGGCTCCTCTGCCTGTATCATCGGTATCGCAGGATGGGCGATGCTGTTGTACACGAGATAGAACATGGCCACCACGTTCAGTATCTGGATGAGCCAAGCATCGGTGCGCGGCCAGATGGCATAGCACACCATCACAATCACGAACAGGGCGGCAAAGAGGTATTCGAACACGACAATCCACTCCTTCTGTACCCACTCGGCATCCGACATGGTGTCGTTGATGGTCTTCTTCGTGCGGTGGAGAAAACGGAAGATGGCCGTGAAGTAGGCCACCATCTGCACGAAGACGATAATGGTGTTGACATCGCCTATCCACGTGTCGTCGCCCATCGTCTCGTGGAGGATGGTCTCCATGCGCTCGGCTGGCGACATCGTGAGGGTCAGCACCAGCATCAGGAGGGTCGGCAACAGATGGAGCAGGTGGACGGGCCTGAGCCGGAACGAGGTGTCGAAACTCCTCTTGGCAAAGAGCCATAGCAGTGGCATCAGCAGCGTGTTGACCGTGATGCCGATGGGCTGCATGAAGAGCGATATGCTGTGCCATCCGAGCATACGGCTCATGTTGTAAAGATACACCGGCACGTTAGGCACCACGATGATGGTGGCCGCATAGGCGTTCTCGCCACGGAAACGGGTGGCAATGAGCAAGACAATCGCCATCACCAACAAGATGATGATGCTCGAGGAGTTGACGGTAAGTATGAAGCTTTCGTAACCCATATCGGTGCAGTTGTCTTGGTTTGTGGTACAAAAGTACGAATAAACGACTAATAATCAACCTCCATTGACTGAAAAACTTTATCGAGAATGATTCGGGCTTTGACCTTATGCAGGCATATGACCTTGTAGCTTCGCTTGAACCGTACAGCGGTAAATTCGCTTTCAGACACTATGCCGAGCCTGATGAGTCGTGGGATTATGCCGAGTACGGCATTCCATGCCTTACGCTCTGTGCTCCCGTTGGAGGTAACCTTCATGGCGATGAGGGTGTGCTCCTGCGTAAGGAATCGGCACTATCCTATTGCGATGTGCTTGCTGACCTTGCCTGTCTGCTGGCGTAGTGTCATTTATAGAAAAATCTTAAAATCGGTTTGGCTTTTTGGTTAAAAAATGTATTAATCTGAAACTTTGGTTATTTTTAATTATTTTTGCACTCGGTGGGGATTTTTTTTCTTGAAGATATCCCTGTGTAACTAAGAAAATTTAATTAACTAACCTAAACCAAAAAGATGAAAAAACTTTTTACTTCAATGTTCTTGTTGGGTATGATGGTTCCCTTTATTGCATCTGCGCAGTTCCAGATTAAAGAGGAAGTTCCGGCAAATCCTGACAATGTACCGCTTCCGGTACACCCGGTGCCACATGAGCGGCAGCTCTTGTGGAATGAAACAGAGTTTTATGCCTTCTTCCACTATGGAATGAATACATTTACCGATAAGGAGTGGGGCTATGGCAACGAGAAGGAGTCTATTTATGCTCCAAAAGGCATGCCTGACCCCGAGCAGTGGGTTACTGCAGTGAAGGCTGCCGGAATGAATGGCGGTATTGCTGTCGTAAAGCACCACGATGGTTTTTGTCTGTGGCCGACCGCTACAACAACCCACAATATCACAGGTTCGGGCTCCGAGTATGGCCGCAATGCGAATATACCAAAACTGTTTGCCGATGCGAGCCGCAAGCATAATATGAAATACGGTTTCTACATATCTCCATGGGACCGTAACTCGGCCCACTATGGCAAGGATACATACGTTACAGAGGTGTTCCTGAAACAGTGTGAGGAGTTGGCCGAATATGGTGACGACCAGTTCGAGATGTGGTTCGACGGTGCGCGCGGTGGTGACGGTTACTACGGCGGCGAGGGCGGTACACGCGAGATTGATGCCGAAATCTATTACGATACTCCTAACTTGCGTACACGTGTCCATAAGATTGCACCCAACTGTGTCCTTTGGGGCGTTGGCGGTGAAGCACGCTGGATTGGTAACGAGTCAGGCTATGCAGGTGAGACAAACTGGGCCATGACCGATTATATGTCAGAGTCCGTTATACGCGAAGAGGGCGATATCAACGGTTGGTTCTGGAACCCGGGCGAGAGTGATGCCAAGGCTACGAGTGCCGGCTGGTTCTGGCACCAGAATGAGTCGATGAAGAGTGCTGAGCGTCTGTTCCAGATGTATCTTGAGACTGTAGGTCGCAATGCAACCCTTATCCTGAACTGTCCTCCTAACCAGTATGGTGTTCTTCCTGAGAATACAGTGAACGAGTTGACAAAACTGGGCAAGATGTTGCATGAACGTCTGGCTGTGCCTGTTTATGGTCTTGATGAGAGTACAGCTGCCACTGATTTCGCTAAGAGTGCAACAATTGAGGTGAGCGAGACACGTACAGGCGGAAAGTATGAGGCAGCAAACCTTACCGATGGCAATAAGGAAACATATTGGGGTACAAATGATGGAAACCATACAGCGACAATAACGCTGTCTTGGGATACTCCTCAGGTAATACGATACCTCGTTATGCAGGAACCCGTTTTCCTCGGTCAACGTATTAAGGACTTCAAGATAGAATACAGTTCAAACGGTGAAACATGGACAGAACTCTGTCCTGCCATGCAGACTACAACTGTAGGCTACAAGCGCATTATTCCTTTGAACGGAAAGACAAGCGAAAGCTACGGCAACGGCTATAGTGCAAAGAAGCTGCGCATAACAATACTTGACAGCCGTGCTTGCCCTTTGCTCTCTAATTTGAACGTATATTAATAAACATCGACACAATATTAAAATGAAACTTATGAAAAAGAATATATTATTTTCTGCTGCGTTGATGTTTTTAGGCCTTACATCTTCGGCACAGACAACGATAACATTCGACAGTGAGGATTATAAATCCATTGGTGTGTATGACAAATGGGAGGAGAGTCCTTTCCGTACAGGTGTCCTCACCGGAAATGCAGGAGTTACAGAAAATCCCGATGTGTCCGTAGATGAGGTACTCGGTGTCGCTCCGAACCCAACCGGTAAGGTGCTGGCTTTGCAACGCAGCCGTTTTGGCAGTAATGCATTTGGTGTAAGGATAGACCTGAAGGAACCAATCCGTATGACCAAGCAGTTGCAATATATCCATGTGATGACATATCTTAAGGATAAACCGGCTGATAGCCGTATGATGGTCATCGGTCTCGGTAAGCGAATTGAAGATAGCTGGAGCTGGCAGACCGGCGAGGAAGAGCAGTTCTGGGCGGTCACAAACGTGAATGTCGCTCCTAAAGAGGGTTGGCAGGATGTTGTGATGAGTTTCAAGGGATTCTCCTATTCCAAAGAGGAGAATGCCAACAGCGGAATCGATATCTACTCATTGGTCATTGTTCCCGACGTACGCTCTCCTCATGCCGACAACGCTGACTGGGTAGCATATTTCGATGAGATTGTCGTTGACAACAACCCCGACAAGCGTTTCTCAACCGACAAGTATGCCCTTACTTATGACAAAGACGCGGCACGAACCCGTAAGGACCGTTCTCTTAACAGTGTAGGTCTTACGTCGGCCGGTGTCAACTATACTTCGGTAGCCAATACAGGCAAGGTTTATACAGACAACACTACAATTAGTGTGTTCTCTGCAAAGGCGGGGACACAGGTGCAGCCGACATTCAGCTATTCCGGTTCATGGATGAGTGCCTATGTATATGTCGACTGGAACAGGAATGGTAAATTTGAATATACCATAAACGACAACGGCACACCTGCCGACGGCAGTGAAATTGTCAGCTACAGTGCATATCAGGTTGGCAACACCTGGTACAAGAGTGACGGTACGACAACAACCAATGGCAATACAATCGGTGGTGGTGTACCTAAATTCACAATCCCTGCCGGAACAGAATCTGGTCTCTACCGCATGCGTTACAAGGTTGACTGGAACAGCATTGACCCGGCTGGTAGCAGCACCATAATTTCAGACGGTGGCGGATATGTGGACCTGATGCTTGACGTTCATGGCGACAAGGTTTCAGTGAGCGCATCACAGCTTAATGGTGACATTGTACTGGCGTCGGACGAAAGCGTATTGCAGGGCTATGTGACAAACTATGGCGAGCCTTTGAAGGTAAAGGATATTCCAGCTCCAGGATTCATACAGAATGGCTTTACGCTCAAGTACGGCTATAACGTAAATGCTGCCGAGCAGCTTGACGATAATGGCAATCCTAACTGGATTGAGGTTAATGTTCCACAGAACGCCATTGCTGCCGACGGCACATATACCATTCCGGCCGAGTATATACGCGGTAGTCAGGTAAGTATCAAGGGCGATATGCAGCAGGCCTACAAGTACACCGTAAGCGTTGAAGGCGCTGACGGCGAAGGCGGCGTAGTGTATGCTGGCAAGGAGTATAAGGCTGGCGATGAAATGCTGGTAACCCAGTTCTTTACAGCAGCAGATGTTACAGTAATAAATGTAGAGGGCTATACAGCGGAAATTACATTGGATGCTGAGAACAGCATAATCAAGGTTGTGTATAAAAAGATTCAGGATTATCGCCAGATAACATCGCTCAGCGAATTGGACAATGATGCAGCCTATCACATCAAGGCCAAGAGCGGCGAGGGATATCTTGCATGGAACACCACAATTTCCGATACATATCTCAGCCTTAGAGGTATGACAAACTCCTCTTATAACAATCTTCCATCGAACCAGGCTGTAGTTAGTATATATAAAGAGTCTGTAAGCCCTTTTGACATGACCGTTGCGTGGCAGATTATCCAGGAAAACGGGAAATATTATCTGTTTCAGCCTGCAAAACAGGAGTATGTAACCCGTGACGGTCGAGACTATAAGTTTACTGCAGAAAAGACGGCTTTGGATAATATACGTGACAATGGCGATGGCACCTTCAGCTTCCATGCAGGTGGAGAGTACAGCGAAGGTTCTACATATTTTGCCTGTATCGTAACCAACGAACCTTTGACGGCTGTCCGCAACTGGACATGGGATGACCATGGCTCTGTAATGTATATTGTGGAGAACCCGAACATCACTTTGGATGATTTTACAGCTGTAGAGAGTGTCGTTGTCACTGAAGACAATACACGTAAGGGTATATATAATCTGCATGGTCAGAGACTTGAAGGACTTCCTGCCTCAGGTATTGTAATAGTGGACGGACGCAAGTATATCATAAAGTAATATATACTGAAAGCATATTAAAAAATATCGGCAACTGTGTGTTGCCGATATTTTTTTAAATAAATAATTCCTTTTAATTTTGTAATGCTCTTTTCTTTTGTATACTTTTGCGTATGGCGTCTGTGCTATGCGCCGACATGGAAAATACTAACCTTAAAAATATTACTCCAATGAACACAATTGTTTCTCAGTTCAACATTCAGGGCAATGTTGTCGAAGTCGCTCCTTTGGGCAATGGTCTCATCAACACCACATATCGCGTGAAGACTGAGGGCGATGCTCCTGACTATGTTCTTCAGCATGTGAATAACGCTATCTTCCCCGATGTTGATATGCTCATGAACAATATCGTTGCTGTTACTGAGCACATCCATGGCAAGCTCGTTGCAGCCGGTACAGATGATATCGCGCGCAAGGTGCTTAAGTTCGTTCCTGCAAAGGACGGCAAATACTATCACTTCGACGGCGAAAAGTATTGGCGCGTAATGGAGTTCATTCCCGATACAGTGGGCATGTCTGCTGTAACCCCCGAGACATCTTACATCGTTGGTGAGACATTCGGAAACTTCCAGGCTATGTTGGCCGATATCCCTGCCGAGCTTGGCGAGACAATAAAGGACTTCCACAACATGGAGTTCCGTCTTCAGCAGCTCCGCGAGGCAGTTGCCGAGAACAAGGCCGGCCGTCTTGCCGAAGTACAGTGGCTTGTTGATGAGCTCGAGGCGCGTGCTGAGGAGATGTGCAAGGGCGAGCGTCTGCACCGTGAGGGCAAGCTTCCAAAACGCATCTGTCACTGCGATACAAAGGTCGACAATATCCTTTTCGACAAGGATGGCAACGTGCTTTGCGTGATTGACCTTGATACAGTGATGCCTAACTTCATCTTCTCCGATTTCGGTGACTATCTGCGTTCTGCAGCCAACACCGGTAAGGAGGATGACAAGGACCTTGACAATGTGAACTTCAATATGGAGATTTTCAAGTCGTTCACAAAGGGCTACTTGAAGTCTGCGGCTTCTTTCATTACTCCTCTTGAGGTAGAGAACCTGCCATATGCTGCAGCCCTGTTCCCATACATGCAGACTGTACGCTTCCTGGCTGACTACATCAACGGCGATACATATTACAAGATTCAGTATCCCGAGCACAATCTTGTTCGCTCAAAGGCTCAGTTCAAACTGTTGCAGAGCGTTGAGGCTCATCAGGCCGAGATGCAGGCTTTCATCGCCGAGGTGTTGAAGTAAGAGGGTATAACCACAAAAAATAACCGTTCAGTTCTGAACGGTTATTTTTTTGTGGTTAATTACCGACTGTTTACTCGCCTATGCTGTCCTGCTCTGCTACTCTAACGTCAAGCAGCTCAACATCGAAGCAGAGAGCCTCGTTGGGACCTATGTCCTGGCCTGCGCCTCTCTTGCCGTATGCAAGGTCTCCCGGAATCCAGAGAATGATTTTACCACCTTTGCCTACAAGCTTCATTCCTTCAGTCCAGCCCTTGATTACACCATTCAGAGGGAACTCGATAGGGTTATCCTTCTCTGCCTCATCGGGCTGATATGCCTTTATCATCTCCTGACGCTGCTGTGGCATGTCTGCCCAACGGTTGCTGTCGAATACCTTGCCTTCGCGTGTCTTGCCGGTGTAAAGGACTTTTACGACATCGGTGTCGTTTATAGCTTTTGTTCTGATGTCACCTTCATCGACAATCTTGTAAAGAAGACCCGATTCGGTCTTTTCTACACCGCTCTCCTTCTCGATTTCTGCAAGCCACTCCTTAGAGAGCTTCTCGTTCTGGGCTGGGATTACCACTGTGAAGTAGTTCTCCATGAATGCATTTGCCTCCTCATCGGTAAGGACGGGCTTGTTGTTATGGATATCGTTGATAGCCTGCATCAGCTTTTCCTCAACAATTTCATAAGGAATATTCTCCAAACTGAATGCAATGTCTGCTCCGAGCAGTGTCGATGCGATTTTCTTCTCTGCGGGGTCATTGAAGACCTCTGTCATGCCTGTGGTATCGGCCATTGCTGCCTCAACCTTCTCGCGGAGCTCAGGACCGAAATATTTCATGCCAAGCTCACGTAGAGCCTCCTTGTTGATTGTAACACCCTCAACGGTAAACTCCTTCTGTCCATTGAGGCCGCTCTCAAGTGTCTCTACGATTACGTCGTAGTCTGCCTTGAACTGTGGCATGATGCCTTTCTCAATCTGGTTTGCGATGTTCATACCCACGATGTATGACAATGTGTCAAGATTCTTGTCTGAATTTCCATTGCCAATGCCTTTGCCGCATGACATTGTCATTGCGACAAGAATGCATGCGAGTGTTGTTGAAATTAACTTTCTCATGATATTAAATAATTATTGGTTGTTGCTATGATATCTGATTAGTCCCTCCATTGGGCTCTCTACGATGTTTCCTATTGCAAGGCCAAGACTCTCAGCCGCCTCCTTAATCTCTTCGGCGAAACTGATTCCTATTCCGCCTATTATATGTATCGGAAGCCATGAATGGCGATAAACCATCACGTTGCGTTTGAAGAACTGTATGAAACAGCTTGTTACCATTGCGTGAATGTCGGCGTTGTTCCTGTTTTCAAGAATGAACGGCGTAAGGCTTGCAAGCCAACGGTTGGGCAGGGGAGTGTGGTATACTCTCTCGAGGATTGATGCGACATCAAGGTTGTACTGTTGCATGAACTTCTCCCTGATTTCTTTTTTCAGCTGTTTCTTTATGCAGTCGCTAACAAGCTGTCTGCCAAGATTGGCACCGCTGCCCTCATCGCCGAGTATATAACCGAGTGAAGGGGTGTTCTCGGTAATCTCATTGCCGTTGTACAGGCATGAGTTGGAGCCTGTGCCCAATATGCATGCTATGCCCTCTTCGTGTCCGCATAGTGCGCGGGCTGCAGCGAGAAGGTCACTGCTTATGTTTATCTCCTTTGTGGTGAATACACTCTCAAGAGCGAGCCTCATGCGGTTGTTGGCATTCTCGTATGCACATCCTGCCCCGTAGAAGTATATCTGTTTTGGGGCTGTCGTGTCCAAGGCATCTTTCAGTTCAGCCTCAAGGACCGCAAGTATATCATCTGTAGTCTGTATTGTCGGGTTCAGTCCCTGGGTCTTTACGCGTGAAACAATCTCGCCGTTCTCACATAGTACCCAATCGGTTTTTGTTGAACCGCTGTCTGCTATAAGTATAATCATCTTAGTTTTGAAAAAACGGTAATATTCTGTAAAGATACTTCAAATTTTACTTCCTGCCAAAGGCGGGGTCAATTTTTATCAGTGCCGACACTGCAAATGTCACTGAAGTGCAAAGCATTACCCACAGGAAGAAATTTTCGTATCCCAACCACTCCTGGATGTAGCCCGATATCATTCCCGGCAACATCATGCCCAATGACATGAATGCGGTCGATATCGCAAAATGCGCGGTGGGGTACTTGCCTTGCGCGAAATATATCATATATAATGTATATGCAGTAAAACCGAATCCGTAACCAAGTTGTTCGATGAAGATGCAGCTGCCGATTATCGTAAGGTCGCTTGTCATCGCCATGCTCATGTATACATATACGATGTCGGGCAACGATATTGCAATGACCATGGGCCACAGCCAGTACTTGAGTCCTTTGCGTGATATGCATATTCCGCCGAGTATTCCGCCTATAATAAGTCCGAATACTCCTACTACACCGTTGAGGAATCCGATGTCGCCCTTGCTCAGCTCAAGACCTCCTGAGGATATGGTATCCATGAGGAACAGCTTGCCAATCTTTCCTAACTGCGCTTCGGGGAAACGGAACAGCAACAGGAACAGCAGTGTCGCCCATATGCCCGGCTTCTGGAAGTAGCTCCTTATGATGTCGCCGAAGTTGTGGAATATCTCGCCTATGCTCTTCGGCATACGCGCGATGTCATTCTCGGCCTTGGGCATGGCTTTCCTGTGGTAGATGAACAGTACTGCCATGATGAGTGCCGTCACGGCGAATGTGGCACTCCATGCGTATCTTTCATCGCCCGATGATTTACCTATCCGGTCGGCGAACATAACGAGTACCCCCGAACTGAATACTGTCGCAATACGGTAGAACGTGTTTCTTATTCCCGAGAAGAACGATTGCTTCTCCTGTGTCAGTCCAAGGATGTAAAAGCCGTCAAGGGCTATGTCGTGCGTCGATGACACGAAAGCTCCTGCCATGAAGGCTATAAGCGTGAGCAGTACAAAATTGCTTGAGGGAACAGCAGAGGCTATGGCTGCGAAGCATATTACCAACAGCAGTTGTGAATAGAGCGTCCAGCTTCTGCGCGTACCCATCATCTCTACAAACGGGCTCCACAGGGGCTTTATTGTCCAGGGGATGAGCAGTATGCTTGTGTACAGGGCTATGCTTTTGTTGTCTACTCCCATGTCCTTGTACATGATGTCCGATATTGATGTTATGGCATGGTAGGGCAGTCCCGATGCAAAATAGAGCGACGGGATCCATAGCCATGCATTGTTTTTCTTGAGCATATTAAGAAACTTCTAAGTCTTGTGTTTTTCTTCTGCGAAGATACTTAAAAAAGTAGATATACAAAAGCAAATCCACACGCGTGTGGATTTGCTTTTGTATATTATGCGTTATCAATTCCATCTTCGGGTACAAAATTTGTCTGTGCTTGGCGTGACTCTTTGCTGCAAAAGCCCTCTAAGTCGAATCGGACAATTCCCTGTGCGCGACATTGAGTGCTTTTGCTTTCCGCAACCCACGCGGCACAAACTTCGTCTGTGCTTCGCGTGACCAATTGCTGCAAAAGCCCTCTAAGTCGAGTCAGACGATTCCCTGTGCCATCATTGCTTTGGCGACATTGAGTGCTTTTGCTTTTCGCAACCCACGCGGCACAAACTTCGTCTGTGCTTCGCGTGACCAATTGCTGCAAAAGCCCTCTAAGTAAAGTATTTCTTTTATTTGTTCTTATACTATTCCTTGTGCCATCATTGCTTTGGCGACTTTGAGGAAGCCTGCGACGTTTGCGCCTTTGACGTAGTCGATGTATCCATCCTCGCGTTTGCCGTACTTGACGCATGCGCTGTGGATGTTGTGCATGATTTCATGCAGCATCTGGTCTACCTTTGCACTGCTCCAGTTGATTTTGCCTGAGTTCTGGCTCATCTCGAGTCCCGATACCGATACGCCACCCGCATTTGATGCCTTGCCTGGCGCGTATAGGATTCTCGCAGCCTGGAATATGTGGATGGCTTCTGGGGTAGAAGGCATGTTTGCGCCTTCTGATACTGCAATCACACCGTTTGAGACAAGTCTATTGGCGTCATCGCCGTCAATCTCGTTCTGTGTCGCAGAAGGAAGCGCTATATCTCCCTTCTCGCACCACGGACGTGCATTCTCGACATACTTGCATCCGTACTTGTCGGCATACTCCTTGATGCGTCCACGACGCACGTTCTTGAGCTCCATGATGAAGTCGAGCTTCTCGCGGTCAATGCCGTCCGGGTCATATATATAACCGTTGGAGTCGCTCATCGTGACGACCTTGCCGCCAAGCTGGATGACTTTCTCCACAGTGTATTGTGCGACATTTCCCGAACCCGAAACAAGGCATGTCTTGCCTTGGATTGTCTCTCCACGTGTGCCGAGCATCTCCTGAAGGAAATATATGTTGCCGTATCCTGTAGCCTCGGGGCGTATGAGTGAACCGCCGAACTCAAGTCCCTTGCCTGTGAATACGCCATTGAACTCGCGTGTCAGCTTCTTGTACATGCCGAACATGTAGCCGACTTCGCGGCCGCCTACGCCGATGTCACCTGCAGGAACGTCCATCTCGGGGCCTATGTTACGCCACAACTCTGTGATGAATGCCTGGCAGAAACGCATTACCTCGTTGTCGCTCTTTCCTTTGGGGTCAAAGTCGGAGCCACCCTTGGCACCACCCATGGGCAGGGTGGTCAGCGAGTTCTTGAATGTCTGTTCAAACGCGAGATACTTGAGTATGCCCACGTTTACCGAGGGATGAAAACGGATACCGCCCTTGTATGGTCCGATGGCGTTGTTGTGCTGTACGCGGTAGCCTGTATTTACCTGTACCTTGCCGTTGTCATCGACCCATGTGACACGGAAAGTGAAAATTCTGTCGGGGATACAGAGCCTCTCGATAAGGTTGTTCGCCTCAAATTCGGGATGCTTGTTATACTCTTCTTCAATGGAGTGCAATACCTCCTCAACGGCCTGATAATACTCTGGCTCGTTGGGGAATCTTCTTTTTAAGTTCTCAAGCGTTGTTTCTACTTTCATTTTTATATCGATTTTGTAATTTTCTGTTCGCAAAGATAATAAGTTGCTTTTAAATAATGAAGAAATGTAAGCGTTTTTTTGAAAAAACAAGAATTTTGTTTGTTAAGTTGCTTAAAAAGGAGATTTTTGTTGTTTTTTTGCTTTTAACAAAGGAATATTGTCTGTTTTCGTAACAGAACTAATAAAAAAACTGAATGGATTTTTAAAATTCATGAAGTTGGGATAATTTTGAAGAATTATTATCATGTCATAGACTTGCCTTGTTATGAGCGCTGAGTACCAGCGACTGATTATTTTTTATTGAACAGAATAAAAAACCGATATAATTATGAAGAAAATTTTTACATCATTATTTCTTGCCGCAGCACTGTCGGTACAGGCGCAGTATATTCCTAACGGAACATTCGAGAGTTGGAAGGGTGGTGGCAATGCCGGGAACACATACCAGTCGTCAGACGGTTCATTCGATGGTGGCAGTTCTGCTTTCGGATTACGTCAGCGTCCTGGCGATGAACCTGCTGAATGGCAAGGCTCAAGCGTGAACCAGAAGGTGTGGATGGAGAAGAAAGAGACTCTTATTGAGCAGTCAGAAGGTGTTTCCGGCAGCGCTGTCAGGATGCAGAACAAGTATGTAGGCGTAATTGGAATAGGTTCTAACGCACCTGGTTTCATCAGTTTCGCGACTCCATGGGTCTATGCAATCAGCAATGTCAATGCATGCGATGGCGGTGTGTATGGCGGTATGCCGTTCACATATACTCCCGACGCCATTGAAGGCTGGTATAAAAGGAGTGGCGGAACAGGCGAGGATGCGCATATTATCGTATATATGTGGACAGGAACATTCAAGAGTAATATAAAATCTTCAGCGCCGGATGATGTGAAAGAGGATGTCGACCGTGCCATAATGGGTAAGACGTCGGACGGAATTGTGCAGGCCGGCAGGCTTATTGCAAGCTGTGATTATGCTTTCTCTACAACCGCGAATGATGACTGGCAGAAGATTGTCGTTCCCATTGACTACGTTGCCGGTACTGAGCATTTGGCTCCCGAGAAAGTCAATGTCATTATTTCAAGCGGCGACTATTGGAACCGCTCGAACATAAAGGACGGCAGTGTGCTTGAGGCCGATGACGTGAAGTTCGTATATTATTCCGAACTTGCATCGCTTGAATATGATGGAAAGGACTATTTCGTTGCAGGCAAGGAGTCCTATACAATAGGTGCTGAGTATGACGCAAGCAAGCTCTCGCTTACTTCGAACGGCAGAGGTGCGACAATTGAAAAGTCCTATGATGAATTGGACAAGGTGCTTACTGTCAAGGTAAAGGGTAACGACTATGCCATGAACAACAGCAACATCCATTCATATACCGTCAAATTCGATGAGGAAGGCGGGGAGGTTACTCCGACACCGGATCCTGACCCGACTCCAACACCTGATGATGTTGATTACACACCTGCGTTCACGGGTACTAAGACTAGAGAAGACCGCTGGATAAATGAAATAAAGCTCACAAGCGAGATGTTTGCCGATGAGAGTGCAAACACTATTACGGTCAATAATGATGACAAACTCTGCTATAACGACTACACGGGTAGTGTTACAATGAAGGCCGCTGCAGGTGAGACCGTGACTGTTACACTTAATATCGGTGATGCATCATGGATGAATGCGTATGTATATATTGATGAGGAGAAAAACGGATTTACGGCAAGCATTGCCGAAGGCAGTTATTATGAGCCGGCCGGTGACCTTCTCTCCTATTCTTTCTATAATAACGGTGCCGCCGGTGATGCAGGCGGCTGGGATAGTGCCGGTAAGGATATTGCGGGAGATGACCGCAGTACGGTTGCCCTGCCTTCGTTTGTTGTCCCTGAAAAGAGCGGTACGTATCGTGTACGTGTAAAGCTTGACTGGTGCAATATCGATCCTGCCGGCGACCGTGACGGACGTTTCGGCGACTTTATGGAAAATGGCGGTCAGATAGTTGACTTCATGCTCAAGGTTGTAAACGGCGAGGTTGATTATACGCCGACAAATACAGGTACGAGAAATTACACAGAGCGCGATATCAATGCTGTCAAATTTGTCAGTGATGATTACGGCGAAGTCGAATATGACCTGACCGCTACAGAACGTGCAAGCGAGTATCTTGACCTTACAGAAACTGAATTGCGTTTTGTGGCTGCTCCGGGAGAACTTGTTTCTGTGGATATAGTAACAGACGGCTCTTGGGTTAACCATTATATATATATAGATTATGAGGCCGACGGGTTTACTGCAGGTATTGCTGATGGCAGCAATTATGAGCCGACAGGCGACCTTGTCTCATATTCGTTCTACAACAACGGCAGCAGCAGTGATGAGAGCGGTTGGAACTGCAACGGTGTGTCAATCACAGGAAACGACCGCAGCAAACCTGAAATTCCTGGATTTGCGGTTCCTCAGGAGGTAGGTACCTACCGTTTGCGCATCAAGCAGGACTGGTGCAGCATAGACCCGATGGGTGACAGCAATGAAAACTTTGGCGGAACATTCAGCAATTATGGCGGCCAGATAATTGATGTAAACCTTCTTGTTTCAGATGAGACAGGCATCAACGAACTGAAAGGTGAAAACGGAAATGTGAAAACCATTTACGACTTGCAAGGCCGCAAAGTAGATAACCCGACAAAAGGAATCTACATTATCAATGGCAAAAAGGTACTTGTAAAGTAACTTTTTGCTATAGACGAGCTTTTTAGCGATTAGTCACGTGTAGCACCGCGTTAGTGGTGCCGCGTGGGGCGCTAATAAAAAAGGAAGTCAACGGCAAGAAAGTTTTAGTAAAATAAAGTCGTAAATAGTTTCGATAACGTGCGTAGCGATAGGTCGCGCGCAGCACCGCATCAGTGGTGCCGCGTGGGTCGCTAATAAAAAAGGGAGTCAATGGCAAAAAGGTTTTGTAAAGTAACTTTATTGAAAGTTGTCACTATGATATAAAACGAGTAAGTTCCGATAATGCGGGCGCGATTCTGTCGCGCCCGCATTATTGTTTAAAAACGTATGGCTATTTTTTTATAATCAGTGAACTTGTATTATCTTCGCGTCAAAGGAATTGTCACATATGCAGTCTAAGATAAAAGAACTATATATAAAGAGATTCGGCAGTGAGCCATGCTCGGTAGTACGCCTCACAGGCGACGGCTCCAATCGTGTCTATTTCCGTCTCTCATCCGATGATGTGTCTGTCATAGGAGCTGTGGGTGTCTCGGTCGAGGAGAACGAAGCGTTCTTCGCGGTTGCCGATGCATTGGCCAGGAGTGGGATTAATGCTCCCGAGGTGTTAGAGGTGTCGGAGGACCGCCTTGCCTATCTGCAGAACGACCTTGGCAATGTTTCGCTTTATGCTTCGTTGCAGTCATCAAGGGAGAATGGATGTTTTGACAGTGGTGATATTGAACTGCTATGCAGGACAATATCGCAGTTGCCGCATATCCAGTTCCGAGTGCCGCAATATTTCGATTTCTCGCTCTGCTATCCGGTAAGCGATTTTAACGAGCGTACCGTCATGTGGGACCTTAACTACTTCAAGTATTGTTTCCTGAAAGGAGTGGGTATAGAGTTCAATGAGTCGCTGCTTGAGGATGAGTTCGACAGCATGGCGGCAATGCTGCTGAGTGACAATGACAATGTATTCCTTTATCGCGATTTCCAGTCGCGCAACGTCATGCTGAAGGATGGCGAGCCGTACTTCATAGATTTCCAAGGCGGCAGACGCGGACCGATATATTACGATGTGGCGTCATTCGTGGGGCAGGCGAGGGCAAAGTATACTAATGAGGCTGTCGGGGCGATGATTGATGCTTACATATCGGCCCTTGGGGAGTATAAGAAGGTAGATAAGGCACATTTCTTGAAGATGCTCGATCTATTCAGGGTATTCCGTCTGTTGCAGAACCTTGGAACATACGGCTATCGCGGTCTCTTTGAACGTAAGAAGGCATTTGTCGAGAGCATTCCTGCAGCTCTGTCACAGCTGGATGAGCTGCTCGGCAATGAAAACGGATTCCCATATCTGCATGCCATCATCAGGGAGATTGCCCGGCTGCCGATGTTCGTGCGTCAGGAGTCGAAAGAGCTTACCGTTGATGTCATCAGCTTCTCCTATAAGCGCGGTATCCCTGATGACCCGTCGGGTAATGGCGGTGGCTTTGTCTTTGATTGCCGCTCGATTCATAACCCCGGCCGTTATGAACCTTACAAGAAACTGACAGGCATGGATGAGCCGGTAATAAAATTCCTCGAGACGGAGAGCAATATATCCGAGTTCCTTGAGAATGCCTATGCACTAGTCGACAATATGGTCGATACATACAGGAAGCGCGGATTTACCCACATACAGGTGTGCTGCGGATGCACGGGCGGACAGCACCGTTCGGTCTACAGTGCCGAGCATATAGCACACCATGTTGCCGAAAAGTTCGGGGTAAGGGTGGTGGTTACCCACAAGATGCAGAACAGACAATATGTGATAGAAGCAAGAACATAATACGTCTGATGTCTAAAAAAATGTTAAAACCAATTGTTTTTGATAAAGCGAATTGCACAAGTGATGTTATTTTGTGCAAAAACTATTGCCAATTCAAAAAAAATATAGAAATTTGCACTCGGTTTTGATGCCGACAATCAATCACTTCAATATATATGAGACATTTTATAAGTTATTTCAATGATTCCGTAAAGGAACATTGGGATTTACCTGCTGTAACCAATTACGGCAAGGAGTCATATACTTATGGTCAGCTTGCAGAGAATATCGCAAAGTATCATATTCTTTTCAAGGAGACCGGAATCGTGAAGGGCGACAAGATTGCTCTTTATGCCCGTAACTCAGCAGAGTGGGTCATCGCTTACTATGCGACGTTGACCTATGGCGCAGTTACCGTTCCTTTCCTTCCCGATTTTCTTGCTTCGGCAGTGGCGGAACTCAGCGAGTTCTCGGAGTGCCGTCTTCTGATTGCCGATGATGTCGCTGTCAGGGGGCTTAATGAGGACAAGGCGAATTTCGAGCGCATGGAGAACGTCAAGGATTTCATTGGAGTAATCTCCATTAAGGGATTTGATGTCGTTCATGCTGCGGATGACTCTTTTGCTACCGTATGCGGTAATATCGAGGAACTTTACTCAAAGCAGTATCCGGATGGAATATCTGCCGATGATGTCAACTATTATGATGACAGTTTCGGTATGGAGGATGTCGTTGAAATCAGTTTCACATCGGGTACAACAAGCGCTACGTCAAAAGGCGTCGTGCTTCCTGCACGTTCACTCTCCGTTAACCTTGAGTTCGGACGCGGAATCGTTCCCGAGTGTGTGGGTGGTAATGTGTTCGCAATTCTTCCTATGGCTCATATGTTCGGTCAGGCATTCGATATACTGTTCCCGTTGTCGGGTGGTGCGCACATCTATGTCATGCCAGGCAAACCCACACCGGCACGTCTTATCGGCGGTCTCGCTGCCGTGAAGCCTTTCATGTTCCTCACTGTACCTCTTGTGATTGAGAAGATATTCAAGTCAAAGGTGTTCCCCGTTGTGCGCAAGTTTCCTGCAAAGCTTCTGCTCAAGATTCCGGGGCTCGACAGGATTGTGCTCAATAAGATTCGCAACTCGTTGCTCGAAGCGTTCGGAAACAACTTTACTGTTGGTGTCATCATCGGTGGTGCTGCACTTAACCGCGAGGTAGAGGACCTGCTCAAGCGTATGAAGTTCCCATATACGGTAGGCTATGGCATGACGGAGTGTGGCCCGCTTATCTCTTACCGTGACAAGAGCGAGTATGTGAAATATTCATGCGGTATCAAGGCCAGTCCGATAGAGATACGCATCGATTCTGCCAATCCGCGTCGTGTGCTCGGTGAAATTCAGGTAAAGGGCGATGCTGTGATGCTTGGCTACTATAACAACGAGGAGGCTACAAAAGCCACTTTTACTCCCGACGGATGGTTGAAGACCGGTGACATGGGTATTCTTGATGCAAAGGGCAATCTCTTTATCAAGGGCCGTTGCAAGAACATGATTCTTACAGGTAGCGGACAGAATATCTACCCCGAGGAGATTGAGGACAAGATAAACAATCTGCCATATGTCATAGAATCAATTGTCGTAGGCCGCAAGAATGCTCTTGTCGCATTGGTGGTTGCTGACTATGATGCTGCCAAGAAAGACGGTCTCACTGATGAACAGGTCGACAAGATTGTCAACGATAACGTTCTTGCCCTGAATTCTGAGCTTGCAGCGTACAGCAAGATAGGTTATACCGAAATCCGCCGTGAACCGTTCGAGAAGACTCCTAAGCAGAGCATAAGACGTTTCATGTATAAGTAATAAATGGTAATCGAGGATGCTGTCAAGGCGTCCTCGATTGTTATAATGGAATACTAATTAATGACACTGTTGAGTTAAAAATGGTTCCTTCTTCATGTTTTACATGAAATATTCGTATATTCGCCTTGCGGCAGATATACTTGGCACTCGCTGTGAAAAATATTCAAGCAAGCTTGATATTTCTCGCTCGTTTCTTGCTATATTCGCCTGCGGCAGATATACTCGGCACTCGCTGTGAAAAATATTCAAGCAAGCTTGATATTTCTCGCTCGTTTCTTCGTATATTCGCAGATGCTGTCTGCTGGTGAGGTTTCTTCTGTATGTCAGGCAATGGTGGAGTGATGTGCCGTCTGTATGTGCGATGAGGAATCTCAAGTTAAAAGTGTAACATATCAATTAATAGGAGAATATGGATTTTTTTGCATCATTCAGTTTTGTTGAGTTCTTGAGCGCCTTTATTGTGCTTTTTGCTGTAATTGACCCTATCGGCATCATGCCTATCGTGCTCTCAATCCGCGATAAGGGCAAGATAATAAATCCTGTCAAGGCGGTGTTCTTTGCATTTGGCCTGATGTTCCTCTTCTTCTTTGTCGGAGACTGGATTCTGAACCTTTTCGGTGTAGACATCAACTCGTTTGCTGTGGCAGGCTCAATTGTCATTTTCCTCATGGCACTTGAGATGGTGCTTGATATTGAGATTTTCAAGGACTCTTCCATTGCGGCAAACGATGCAACAATCGTACCGTTGGTATTTCCTTTGCTTGCCGGTGCAGGTTCGTTCACGACACTGCTCTCGCTCAAGGCGGAATATGCTCCGGCCAATATCCTAATGGCTCTTGTGCTGAACGCCATTGTCGTGTTTGCAATGCTCAGTGCTACATCGTTCCTTATAAGGTTGCTTGGTAAGGGCGGTATATACTTCACACGCAAGTTCTTCGGAATAATCCTGCTTGCAATCTCCGTAAAGCTGTTTACCTCTAATCTCTCTTATCTTATAAGCCAGATATCGGCAACTGCGGGCTGATAGACCAAATGAAATATAATAGATTCTGATGAAGCAGGTCCCGGAATCCGGGACCTGCTTCGTGTTTTCCGCATATAGCAATGTTTTACATCATTGCGAGCGGTCGGTTTTTTGAAAAAATATTGTTGTTTTGTTTTGATGTTCATTATCGAAAGCTGCCGGTTTATTAAAGTTCTACTGTGTCCGGATAATGTCAAAACAGCAACCTCCTCCTTTGCATGCTGTGCTACCTTTGTCGCATCGGAGAACATTTATCGTGTGTGCATTCTCCGGATGGATCAAAAAACAGACAAATCATGAAAAAGAACATTCCAGACAAGAGAGACAGGGCGCAACGTGGAATCCCTGTTAAAAAAAATCCGTGCGAAGTGAATTATGTCGAGAAGGAACTCTTTGATAGCCTCGTGCGTTGTCATAACGCACTTGCGCGTTATGTAGGAGCGCCATACTCGGTACTGCCTGACAAGGCTACCCCTTATCCTGCAACATTGGGTGAGTACGGAAGTATGGTAAAGGGTTTTGCCGGATACCGCCTTGACCTTACTCAGTATGTTGGAAAATACAAGTATGTCCGCTTTCGTGGTAAGGGTAACGGCAGGAACGTCATTTGCGGTTGTATAATAGACAAGGAGGGTAGGGTTGAGAGTTTCAAGGCGTTTCCCGATGCCGATGGCTGGGCTACGCTCCCGTTGACTGAGGCTTCCATTGCGCTGCATGCCAGCGTGCCTGTCAGGAAGGGCAAATGTCGGTGGAATGATGTCAGTGTGAAACTCATCTCAGGCGGTATGTACGATAAGTACGATTCTGCCTTGAAGGGACTCGATGACCGTCTCTTTGCCATTGAGAGAGCCTTGAAAGCATTCCCGGTGACTGCACACGGCAGTTTCACTGTTGCACTGTGCTGACATCAGAAGTTGAAAGGAGGGGAGGGCAGACCTCTCCTTTCAACTTCTGTTTTGTAAACGACTTTGTGTTTATTCAGTTTATATTTCAAAAAAAACGACTCCCGCTCTATATAGTTTTTATTTTGTTGCTATATTCGCTTTGTAAAAATGAGTGATACCGTAAATCCTCAATCAGTACCGTGGACGAGAGCAATGGATAAGGCAAGAATTATACAGTCGATATCGGAACTTCAGGAGAGTGTGAGGAATGGCGATACGGAAAGTATGTATCGTTGCGCTCATGCCTTGAATCTTCTGTTTGTTGAAGAGGTGCCTGAGCCGTTCGGCGGTTACGATGCTGCATCGATGAGATTCAGAGTCGCAGAGGCTATGATATCCTTTTATCTGACAATAGGCGATACATCGCGGGCCGGAACATTGAGGAGTAGAATTGTCGCTCACTACCAGGCAATAAGGAAATCAAATGAGTATTCTGTCCGGGAGAAACATGAACTCAAGGAGACTCTACGGAGAATCAAAGCCTTGTTCCCGGCAACTCTGCATGGACGTAGAAGCGCAATTGATAAATCGGATATCGAGTACAGGAGAGAACTCTTTATTATACGTGCGTACAGATGGTTCTATGAGAGTCATGGGATGTTGCCGCTTGAAGGGTTGAGGTATCTCAAACCGTTCAATGTCAAGGCCCTCTTGAGTACCTTGCCTTTAGATATGCCCAAGGCTGAGGTTGTCGAGGAAATGACCCGACACTGCTATGCTATGGGCGGTTCTCTTGCACCATACTCCTTGCAACGGCATTATGCAATAAAGGGAGAAGCAGCCAGACATCTCTATGTTATAGGCAATGGTTTTGATTTGCATCATGGTGCAGAGTCGGGATACAGGAATTTCCGCCGCTATCTCTACAGGCGAAGCCCTGAAACGGTAGGACTCTTCGACCTGTATTTCGGTCCACGTTCATTGGAGAGGAGTTTCTCATCTCCAGTCGGATGGTTCTGGTGCACACAGCCTTACAGTTACCGGCATAAGGAATACGGGCTGCGTTATCCCGTGGCTACATGGAGCCGGATGAACCTGTGGAAGGATTTTGAAGCGAACCTCGGCGAATTTAACCGGGAGAAGGTGTTTGACATTCTTGACATGCAGTTGCCACGTGTGGATGAAGGAGAAGAGGGATTCAGATACTCGGAGTATTATGCACCGTTGGACAATATAACCGGTGCCGTGAATGCATGTACATTTGAAATGAAGTATCATTTCCACAGGTGGGTCAATACTCTCCACTATGCTAAAGGCTTCAGAAAGAAGATGCTGGCTATCGACAAAGATGCACTCTTCCTGAATTTCAACTATACGCTGTTCCTGGAGAGTGAGTATGGAGTCCCGGCCGAACAGATATGCTATATCCATGGAAACAGGAAGGATAAGTTCGGCTCTCTGATTCTGGGACATGGTTCACCCGATGAGGAGTCTTTTGAACGCTGGAGGCACAAGAACCGGAACCGTCGCCGTTATCGCCATGTGCAGAAGGACAAGCACGGACGTTATTTCAGGAACGATAAACTTGCCTATCTGGCCTTCTTTCACAAGGATGACGCTAATGCTAACTGGCGGTTGCCCATACGCTATTATGCGGTACAGGAGGCCGAGGAACGACTGGAGAAATATTATGATTTGAACTTCAAGAATACGGCGAAGGTCATTGATGCCAATATGGGCTTCTTCAACTCGCTCGGCAGCGTCGGGAAAGTGACCGTAATAGGCTGTTCGCTCGGAGATGTCGACATGGATTATTACAGAAAATTAAAGTCGTCGGTAAAGGATGATGCACACTGGGAAATAAGCTATCATTCTCCCGAAGATGAAGAAAGAATAAGGAAGTTCTGCAAGGAACTGAACCTTGATGCCGGATGTGTCAGTACATTCAGGATGTAACCCTGCAATTGACAGGGCCCACTCATTCGTTTGGACAAGAGTATATGGTATACCTCGTTGGAGGATAACCCGCCAAACGACTTGTTAACTCCGGTGCAGACTGGGGTTCTGCTGTATGAGTGGATTTTCAGGACACCAAAAGGTGTCACGTTGCCCATCGTGGCAGCAGGCTGCACTCCGATGTGGATGCAGCGTTAACAAACCACCGGTGCCGGTAGACGCCGAAAGTCGGTCGACAGCTCTGGGTAAATGGTTATGAGGGAGAGGTAAATCCTGCTCCCTCTTTTTCATGTATAGAGGTCGTAAGCAGTCTGTATTGTCGTACTCAACAGTCGCAGGCAGAATGCATTGATATAATCTTACATATTGATTGCAACGGAATCGGCAAAATCGCAGTTCTGGCAAATATCCATCTCTCTATTCTGCAATTACATTCTTGACAAAAGCCATAAACAATGGATTGGGATTAAGAACGGTCCCCGTATATTCTGGATGAAACTGGACTCCCACATACCAACGGCAAGCAGGAACCTCGACAATCTCAACCAGGCCGCTGTCGGGGTTTATACCGGTACACGACATTCCTGCTTGCTCGAATTGCGGGCGATAAGGGCTGCTGAATTCATAACGATGGCGATGACGTTCTTGAATATTTGTCCTGCCGTATGCATCATAAGCTTTTGACCCGACTGACAATTCACAACTATAGGCTCCTAATCTCATGCTCCCGCCCATTAGGGTAACACTCTTCTGCTCCTTCATCAAATCAATTACATGATAGGACGCAGAAGGGTCCATTTCACTGGAGTTGGCATTTTTCCAGCCTAACACATTGCGGGCGAATTCAATAACCATAATCTGCATGCCAAGACATATACCCAATGTCGGGATGTCGTGTGTACGGCAATATTCGGCAGCGACAATCTTCCCTTCTGTTCCACGTTGCCCGAATCCCGGACAGATCACTACACCGTCCATTCCGGAAAGGTATTCCGCTATGTTGCTACGCAAGAGCCCTTCACTTTGTATAAAGTGTGTTTTCACTCTGCAATCGTTGTAAGTCGCGGCCTGTGACAGACATTCCAGAATGGATTTATATGCATCCTGTAAATCATATTTTCCGACAAGAGCAATATTTATTTCTTTCCTTGCATGTTCTCTTCGACTGATGAAATCCCGCCAGTCATCCAAATCAGGTGTAGTATCACATTTTATACCGAACTTGCGGAGTATCACTACATCCAGATTCTGTTCTGCCATTCTTATAGGAACTTCATAAATGGTAGGCAGGTCAATACTCTGAATCACACAATCCTTTTCGACATTACAGAAGTGTCCAACTTTCTCAAGCATTCCCCGCCCGAGTTCGCGCTCTGCCCTCAATACAAGCACATCGGGCTGAAGTCCAAGCCCCTGTAACTCTTTTACGGAATGTTGCGACGGTTTGGTTTTCAGTTCGCCCGCCGCAGCGATATAAGGCACATAAGTCAGATGGACGCAAACGGCATCATGTCCTAATTCCCATTTAAGTTGGCGCACTGCTTCAAGGAACGGCAGTCCTTCGATATCCCCGACGGTACCTCCAATCTCTGTGATTATGAAATCATACTCACCGGCTGTTCCGAGCTGAAGCATTCTTCTTTTTATCTCATCTGTTATGTTGGGAACCACCTGTACGGTCCGTCCAAGATATCCTCCTTCGCGCTCACGTTGGATTACCGATTGATAAATCTTACCTGTCGTAATATTGTTTGCTGAAGTTGTCCGGATATCGGTAAAACGTTCATAGTGGCCCAGGTCCAGGTCTGTTTCACATCCGTCAGCCGTAACATAACACTCTCCGTGTTCATACGGGTTAAGCGTTCCGGGATCAATATTGATGTACGGGTCGAACTTCTGAATGGTGATCTTATAGCCTCGAGCCAGCAATAATCTGCCTATTGAGGCTGAAATGATTCCTTTACCAAGGGAACTCGCTACACCACCTGTTACGAATATATATTTGGTTTGATTCATTCTTGTACTTTAATTTATGTCCATATTATAGTTCCAGTTACTCCCACTCAATCGTTGCCGGTGGCTTTGATGAAATATCGTAACATACCCGATTGATTCCCTTTACATTGTTGATTATCTCGTTACTTACCTGAGCCAGAAAATCATCGGGTAACCGTGCCCAATCTGCAGACATTGCGTCCGTACTTGTCACAGCGCGTAATGCCACTGCCTGTTCATAGGTTCTCTCGTCGCCCATAACACCGACACTCTGTACGGGCAAGAGTATGGCGCCTGCTTGCCATACTTCATCATACAATGATTTTCCGTTTGCGCATCTCCAACGCTGTAGAGATGATATGAAAATATCATCGGCTTCTTGCAGAACCCGTATTTTCTCCCATGTAACTTCTCCCAATACCCGTACAGCCAGGCCCGGCCCCGGGAAAGGATGTCTATTAATCAGGTGCTCGGGCATACCCAGTTGCAGGCCGATCCGACGTACCTCATCCTTGAACAGCCAACGTAGCGGTTCACAAAGTTTCAATTGCATTTTCTCAGGCAAGCCGCCTACATTGTGGTGACTTTTTATAACCTTTCCCGTTGTATTCATGCTTTCAATGCAATCGGGATAAATTGTACCTTGTGCCAGCCATTGCACAGCATCTATCTTTCTGGCCTCATTCTCAAATACATCAATAAAGCAGCTTCCTATAATCTTGCGTTTCTGTTCAGGGTCAGTTACATTCTGTAAAGCAGTGAGGAATTTGCTGCTGACATCAACTCCAATGACATTCAACCCCAAGCATTCATAGTCACGCATAACGCGTTCATACTCGCCTTTACGGAGCAAACCATGATTCACAAATATGCATGTCAGATTCTTGCCGATGGCCTTATTCAACAGAACTGCTGCGACAGAGGAATCGACTCCTCCGGATAGGCCGAGTATCACACGGTCATTACCGAGCTGTGACTTCAATGTTTCTACAGATGATTCAACAAAAGAGGAGGGACTCCAGTCTTGTCGGCTGCCACATATATCAACCACGAAATTCCTCAATAACAACCGGCCCTGCTCTGAATGAAATACTTCTGGATGGAACTGTACTCCATACAATGTCCCGTCTTCTGCCTGGTAAGCCGCATACCGTACTTTTTCAGTAGAGGCAATGACCCTGAACCCGTCGGGTAGTGCAGTAATGGTATCGCCATGGCTCATCCAGACTTGCGAGCCCTCATGGAATCCCCGGAAAAGCGGATTATCCTGTTCATAATCCTGAAGTCTTGCCCTGCCGTACTCACGCGAACCGGATGCTTTAACACTTCCTCCATAATGCTGTGCCATGAATTGTGCACCATAGCAGATACCCAATATCGGATAACGCCCACGGATGTCGGATAAATCCACCTTAAGGGCATCCGGCGCATAAACACTGTAGGGAGAACCGGATAGAATTACGCCAATTATCCCCTCATCATCATATGGGAACTTGTCATAGGGGAGAATCTCGCAGAATGTGTCAAGTTCCCGCAGACGACGGCCTATGAGCTGTGTGGTCTGAGATCCGAAATCAAGAATGATGATTTTTTGTCGTACCATATCTAAAACTTGTTTACGTTTTCATATTCAGCCCAGCTTTTGATGATGAGGTCATCAAGTGACAATGAACAGAATGCACCGATAAACGCACTGGCAAGGCGTGCGTTGGTAAGAAGCGGAATGTTCAGGTCTACTGCCGCACGCCTTATCTGATAACCTTTGTCCAATTCACTGGCAGTCAGATTCTTAGGTATATTTACCACCAGCTCTATTTCCTTGTTGTGAAGCAAATCCAAGGCTTGTGGCTGGGATTTTTCATCAGGCCAATAGACCAATGTGTTGTCGATACCGTTCTCTGACAAATAACGCGAGGTTCCTTCTGTCGCGAAAAGCGAGTACCCTTTTTCCCGTAGCATACGTGCGGCAGAGAGCATATCTGCTTTTTGTCTGGCATCACCAGTCGATAGAAGAATGTTCTTTACCGGGATGCGATAACCCACCGCCAGCATAGCCTTCAGGATTGCGCATTGCGTATCTTCGCCAAGACAGCCGACTTCGCCCGTAGATGCCATATCAACACCCAGAACCGGGTCGGCGTTCTGTAGACGGTTGAACGAGAATTGGCTTGCCTTGATACCTACATAATCCAGGTCAAACAGGCTCTTCGATGGTTTCTCGACCTTCTTCCCAAGCATAATACGGGTTGCCATTTCAATGAAATTCAGTTTGAGTACCTTGCTTACGAAGGGGAAAGAACGCGACGCGCGCAGATTGCATTCTATGACTTTAATCTCATTATTCCGTGCAAGGTATTGAATGTTGAACGGACCCGTGATACAGAGCTCTCTGGCTATTTTGCGCGATATGTTTTTGATTCTACGTATGGTCTCTATATAGGTTTTCTGCGGCGGGAACTGAATGGTGGCATCGCCTGAATGTACACCGGCAAATTCAATATGCTCGCTGATTGCATAGGCGATAATCTCTCCATTCTGTGCCACAGCATCCATCTCAATCTCTTTGGCATGTTCGATAAAACGACTGACGACAACCGGATGCTTCTTCGAGACCTCAGTTGCCAATCTCAGGAAGCGGTTCAGCTCATCATCGTTTGAACAGACATTCATTGCCGCACCGGACAATACATACGAAGGACGTACTAGAACCGGGAACCCTACTTTGCCGACAAATGCGGCAATCTCCTCCATTGATGTCAGAGTACTCCATTCCGGCTGGTCAACCCCTATTCTGTCAAGCATCGCAGAAAACTTTTCTCTATCTTCAGCATTGTCTATTGATGTCGCATTTGTGCCCAGAAGGTGTATATTCTGCTCTGATAGACGCAATGCAAGATTGTTGGGAATCTGTCCTCCGGTAGATACAATCACTCCATACGGGTTTTCCACGTCCATGATATCCATGACACGCTCGAAGGTCAGTTCATCAAAATAGAGCCTGTCACATATGTCGTAGTCGGTAGATACTGTCTCCGGGTTGTAATTTATCATGACACTGCGATAGCCCTCTTTACGGATTGTATCGAGTGCCTGGACTCCACACCAGTCGAACTCTACGGATGAACCGATACGGTAAGCACCCGAGCCTAGAACCACAACGGACCTATGATCTTCGGGATTATCGATATCACTCTCAATGCCGTTGTATGTAAGATATAAATAATTGGTCTGTGCAGGGTATTCTGCAGCCAATGTGTCTATCTGCGAAACGACAGGAATTACTCCCAGAGTCTTGCGGTAGTCGCGTACTTTGAGCGCAGCCTTTTCGGCATCTTCATCAAAGCCGATGGCCCGTGCAATCTGAAAATCGGAAAAACCTTGTCGTTTGGCTTTCCTCAGCAGACACTCAGACAACGATTCCAGTTCAGTAATACAATGGAGCTCTCTTGAAGTATCCATTATGTTCTGTAACTTATACAGGAACCACCTGTCAATTTTTGTGAGTTTGTGAATCTGCTCGACTGTGTATCCGGCGCGCATAGCCTTGCTTATAACAAGGATGCGTTTATCAGTAGGCTCCCATAACGATTTGTCAATATCAGTAATCTTCAGCTCCTTGTTTTCCACAAAGCCGTGCATCCCTTGACCTATCATACGCAATCCCTTTTGGATTGCCTCTTCAAAAGTCCGGCCTATAGCCATCACCTCCCCGACTGATTTCATTGAAGAGCCTATCTCACGTTCCACACCGTGGAATTTACCTAAATCCCACCTGGGAATCTTGCATACCACATAATCCATAGCAGGCTCAAAAAAAGCGAAAGTTGATTTTGTAACGGCATTTTCCAAATCAAACAGACCATATCCTAATCCCAACTTCGCTGCAACAAAAGCCAAAGGATAGCCTGTCGCCTTTGATGCCAAGGCGGAGGAACGGCTCAGACGGGCATTTACCTCAATGACACGGTAATCTTCCGATTCCGGGTTTAAAGCATATTGGACATTGCATTCTCCGATAATGCCAATATGACGTAATATGCGAATGGCTAAATCACGTAATTTATGATATTCGCTATTGGATAAGGTTTGTGAGGGTGCTACTACAATTGATTCTCCGGTATGAATGCCCAAAGGATCAAAGTTCTCCATATTACAGACCGTTATACAGTTGTCATAACAGTCACGAACCACTTCATACTCAATCTCTTTCCACCCCTTCAGACTCTTTTCTACCAGTAGTTGGGGGGAAAACGAGAATGCCTTTTCACATAATGAATCAAGTTCCATTCCATTGTTGCAGAAACCTGAGCCGAGACCACCCAGTGAGTATGCGGCGCGGACAATTACGGGATATCCCAACTCGTTGGCAGCCTCATGCGCCTGCTCTATTGACTCAACAGCATGGCTGCGTATTGTCTTGATTCCTATCTCATTAAGGCGTTGAATGAACTTTTCCCTATCCTCCGTGTCAATGATAGCCTGCACAGGTGTACCCAATACCTCAATGCCGTATCGTTCCAGAATACCGCTTCTGTATAATTCTACACCACAATTGAGTGCCGTCTGACCACCGAAGGATAGAAGGATACCGTCCGGTCGTTCTTTGGCAATTACGCGCTCTACAAAATAAGGTGTGACAGGCAGGAAATAGATGTTGTCAGCTACGCCTTCGGATGTTTGCACTGTTGCTATGTTGGGGTTTACAAGCACTGTCTTGATGCCCTCCTCCTTGAGAGCCTTCAATGCCTGACTTCCTGAATAGTCGAACTCCCCGGCCTCTCCGATCTTTAGAGCGCCAGAGCCTAAAAGCAGAACTTTCTTTATTTTGCACCGTTTCATAGTCACAATAGTTTTATAAATTCATCAAAAAGGAATTCCGTGTCAGTCGGTCCTGCAGCAGCTTCAGGGTGGAACTGAACCGAGAACCAAGGCTTGCAGCGGTGGCGGATACCTTCATTTGAACCGTCGTTAATGTTCTCGAAAAAAGGTTCCCAATCTGCCCCTAAAGTCTTGCTGTCTACCGCATAGCCGTGATTCTGACTTGTTATGAAACATCTGTTTGTCCCAACCATCCTTACAGGCTGATTGTGACTCCGATGGCCATATTTGAGCTTGTATACCGAAGCTCCGCCGGCTATTGCAAGGAGCTGATGCCCCATACATATTCCAAAAATCGGTTTGTCATTATGCATTGCATATCTTATGTTGCTTGCTGTCGCCTGGCATTTGTCAGGATTGCCGGGACCATTGGAAACAAGCAGACCGTCATATTCCAATTCTCTGAAATCATAATCCCAAGGTACTCTTATTACCTCTATGCCACGCTTTATAAGACACCTGATAATGTTTGCCTTGACTCCGCAATCTACAAGAATGACCTTTTTGCCTTTTCCTTCATTATAGCGTATGACTTCCCGGCAACTGACTCTCTCAACATAATTCTCCGAACCGTAATCAACCACGGACAAGGTGTTGTCAGCCCCCTCGATTTCAATCTTTCCCATCATTACACCCGACTCCCGCAGCCGCTTCGTGAGGGCACGCGTGTCTATTCCTGTAATGCCGGGAACATTCTCACGTTCAAGCCAATTTCCGAGGCTCTCTTCGGCATTCCAATGACTGAATGCCTCGCTATAATCACTTACAATCATGGCTTCAGGGTGTATGTGCTCACTTTCCCAGAATAACTTTCCGGGAACGCCATAGTTACCTACCAATGGGTATGTCAGTACTATTATCTGGCCTGCATATGATGGGTCTGTAAGGCTTTCCGTGTAGCCGGTCATTGCGGTGTTGAAGACGACTTCTCCACTTGCCGGGTGTTCTGCACCGAACGAGCAACCGCTGAATCGGCTGCCGTCCTCAAGGATTAATGTTGCTTTCTTCATTTTCTATATAATCAATAAATGCTTTGTTCAGAAGTTTCACTCCTCCGTGTGTAGGATATTCTCCGCTGAAGTACCAATCGCCTGTATGCTCCGGGCAAGATTTCCTTAACCCATCAATGGTCTGATATACAATCTCGACCTTGGTCCTTATTGATGGAGGAGTAAGCAGTTCTGCAATTTTGGCGGCAATATCTTCGTCTGTGAATGGTTCATATATGTTCTTGACATAGTTCCGCATCTTCTCTTTAGGTAAATGTTCCTGTACCTTGCAACAATTATAAGTCGAGGTAATGATACTCTCTTTTCCTTGTTCTTTAAGGAGAGTTGTAGCAGCACGGAAAGCAATGAACTGCTCCATACTCGACATATCAATCCCATAATAGTCGGGATAGCGGACTTGAGGAGATGAAGATACGATAACAATCTTACGTGGATGCAGTTTCTCAAGGATGGAAATTATGCTTTGGTGCAATGTCGTGCCACGGACTATACTGTCATCTATGACCACCAGATTATCCACGAATGGTTCAATACTTCCGTAGGTTATATCATAGACGTGGGCGGCAAGGTCATTACGGCTCTTGCCTTCAGCGATAAAAGTCCTTAGCTTTATATCTTTTATGGCAACTTTCTCGCATCGTATGCGCATCGAAAGGATACGTTCCAACTCTTCATTTCCGGTTTTATGGCCTGATGCCTTGATTTTTCTGGCTTTCAATTTGTTCAGATAATCATCCAATCCTTCCAGCATTCCATAGAACGCGACCTCGGCAGTGTTTGGGATAAAGGAAAAGACTGTGTGCTCGATATCATAATCGATTGTTTTCAGGATTGCCTGCGTTAGATTTCTCCCTAGAGCTTTACGCTCTTGATAGATATCCTTATCGCTGCCGCGGGAAAAATATATTCTTTCAAATGAGCAGGGACGTAATGTTTGCTGTCGGTTGATTTGCACGAGTCTCATATCGCCGGACTTTTTTATAATGATTGCTTCTCCTGCCTGCAATTCATTTATAGCTTCGGCCGGCACATCCAGAACTGTCTGGATAACAGGACGTTCAGAGGCAAGAACCATTACTTCATCATCTTTGTAGTAAAATGCCGTGCGGATACCCCATGGATCCCGTACGGCAAATGAGTCACCGCTGCCTGTCATGCCGCAGATGACATAGCCTCCATCCCACCATGGAGTTGATGTCTGTAGAACATTCTGCAAATCCAGACGTTGTTCTATCCGTGAGGTCAATTCTATACCTTGCAACCCTTCATCGCTACACTCTCTGTAGAGTCTCTCGACCTCCCGGTCAAGTCTATGACCTACCTGTTCCAATATTATGTATGTGTCGGCATACTTTCGTGGATGTTGTCCGGCCGATGTTATTCTGGCAAAAACCTCATCGACATTAGTAAGGTTGAAATTACCGCATATCGCCAGATTCTTGGCCCGGTAGTTGTTGCGTCTCAAGAACGGATGAATGTAATCCAGACCATTCTTGCCGGTTGTGGAATAGCGGAGATGTCCCATATACAACTCTCCTGCAAAAGGTAATCTCTTTTCTGCCGTCATTGCATCCTGCAATTGTTCTGCAGTCAGCGAATGGTAGTTTTGATGTATGGTATCAAAAATTCCGGATATCGCACTTGTACCGACTGCGCGTTCTCTGAACATATACTCTTCGCCAGGTGCCGCATTGAGTTTGACGCATGCGACTCCGGCTCCTTCCTGCCCCCTGTTATGCTGTTTTTCCATCAGCAGATAGAGCTTGTTCAGCCCCCACATCCAAGTATCGTACTTCTCTTGGTAATATTGTAGTGGCTTTAGCAGACGGACCATTGCAACTCCGCATTCGTGCTTTAGCTTTTCCATGTCTTTTGAATTGTGCTGCAAAATTATTTTATATGATGTGCCCGTCTTCTTCCCGATAAGGATTTTTGGAAAAGAAAAAATTCTTCCTGTTTATATTTAAAGTTAAATAGGGTATTTGGGTTGAATATTGAAGTGATTTGGCCTTTTTACTTTAATTTCCCCGGTGTCTGTAATTTTTTTGCTGGTTCAGAAGTTTTTTAGCGTTACAACTTACTGGCAATCTCATTAAATTTGCAGCATATTTCAGGTAAATCAAATGTGAAGGAAACAGATATCGATGAGATTGGACGGCATGGAAAGAAACACCGGAGAGCATGCCGACATTGTTATCTTGTATCTCTTTAAAGTGGTATTCCCTGATGAAAGATCATGACTTGCAAACTGATATGTTATGGCACTCTTGAATGAATATTTTTTAGAGTTTCCGGGTGACAGCCTATTCTCGGATGTAGCGAAGAAAATCAATACATTCAAAGTAATCCGCCCCAATGCCGAACTCATTGATATGAGCATAAATGACGTCACCACTCCTTTACCTTCATCTGTTGTAGAAGCAATGCACAGAGCCGTCGATGATATGGCTGACTCTACAAGATTTCACGGATACGGTCCGGAACAAGGATATGAATTCCTAAGAGACTCAATAATTAAAAATGATTTCAATTCCCGCGGTATTCATCTGATGCCCAATGAGGTTTTCATAAATGACGGGGTAAAGAGTGAAATAGGTAATATCGGTGATCTCTTGCGCAGTGACAATACCATCGGAGTCGTTGACCCGATATACCCGGTATATATTGAGAGCAATGTCATATCAGGACGTGCAGGAATGTTCTATAAAGGTCGTTGGAGTAATGTCTGCTATCTGAGTTGTAATGAAAGCAACGGTTTTGCACCAATGCCACCCGAATACCCGATAGATATAGTGTATTTATGCTCGCCTGACAATCCGACAGGGGCTGCTTACAGTAAAGGTCAGCTAAAGAAATGGGTGGATTATGCAATCAAGAACAATACTTTGATACTCTTTGATGCATCCTATGAAGCATATATTCAATCGCCCGACATCCCACATTCCATCTATGAGATCCGTGGAGCCAAGAAGGTTGCCATAGAGCTAAGAAGCTTTTCCCGTACAGCCGGATTTACAGGATTAAGATGTGGATATACCATTATCCCCAAAGAACTGACAGTGCAGACATTGGATGGCAGGAGAGTACAGATGAACACATTGTGGAGCCGGCGTCAAAGTATAAGATTTAACGGGGTATCATATGTTACGCAATGTGCAGCGGCCGCAACATATACCGAGTTAGGGAAAAAACAACTTCTTCAGACAATAGAGTACTATATGGAAAATGCCCATATGATGAGGCGTATATTGTCTCCATTGAACCTAAGGATCTATGGCGGTGAGCACATCCCTTACCTCTGGATAAAAATACCGACAGAAATGTCATCGTGGGAATTCTTTGAATCAATGTTGTACGGTGCGAAGGTAATATGTACTCCGGGTGTCGTCTTCGGTCCTGGCGGTGAGGGTTTCGTGAGGTTAAGTGCATTTGCGAAAAGAGAGGCTTGTGAGAAAGCCGCTGGAAGATTAAGGGATTGGTTGGAATAATATCATATTAGCCATTTATGTCAGAGTTGAGATTTAATGTCGTGGAGAGTGCTTTCCGTAAGAAAGCCGCCACAGTGGAGATTCCCGATGGTCGCCCCTGCGACTATTTCGGCAAGTATGTTTTTGGTCGTGAACAGATGTCCCGTTATTTAAGTATTGAAACGTATGCATCAATGATCGGTGTCATTGACAACGGGGCAACTCTTGACCGCAAGGTAGCAGATGAGGTTGCCGAAGGTATACGCCGTTGGGCGGCTGAGTTAGGTGTTACCCATTATACCCACTGGTTCCAGCCTCTTACAGAAGGGACTGCTGAAAAACATGACTCGTTCTTCGACCCGGACGGCAAAGGTGGGTTGATTGAAGAATTTTCAGGCAAGATGCTCGTTCAACAGGAACCTGACGCATCCTCTTTCCCGAATGGAGGTATCCGTAATACTTTCGAGGCAAGAGGCTATTCGGCCTGGGACCCCTCATCTCCTGTTTTTATTGTTGATGATACATTGTGCATCCCGACCATATTCATCGCATATACCGGCGAGGCCCTTGACTATAAAGCCCCATTGTTGCGTGCTTTGCGTGCCGTCAATAGAGCCGCTACGGATGTATGCCATTTCTTCAATTCCGAAGTGAAGAAAGTGGTTGCCTATCTGGGGTGGGAACAGGAATATTTTCTGGTTGATGAAGGATTGTACGCCGCTCGTCCCGACTTGCTGATGACCGGAAGGACATTGGTGGGACATGAGGCACCCAAGAACCAGCAGATGGAAGACCATTACTTTGGAGCGATACCGCAAAGAGTAGCGGCATTTATGAAAGATCTGGAAATTCAGGCATTGCAGTTGGGAATTCCTGTAAAGACCCGCCATAATGAGGTGGCTCCGAATCAGTTCGAGTTGGCACCTGTCTTTGAGGAGTGTAACCTTGCCGTAGACCACAATATGCTGATTATGTCACTCATGCGCAATGTCGCCCGTAACCACGGATTCAGGGTTCTGCTGCATGAAAAGCCCTTCAAGGGTGTCAACGGCTCGGGAAAACACAATAACTGGTCATTGGGCACCGACACTGGTGCACTTCTTATGTCTCCCGGCAAAACAGCCGAGGAGAATCTCCGTTTCGTGACATTTGTCGTGAATACCTTGATGGCTGTATATCATCATAATGGTCTGATAAAAGCCTCCATTATGAGTGCGGACAATGCCCATCGTCTTGGTGCCAACGAGGCGCCCCCCGCTATCATCTCATCATTCCTTGGCTCGCAATTGTCCGAAGTACTGAAGCATCTTGCTCAGAACGACAGTGATGATATCATTTCTTTGGGCGGTAAGTCGGGAATGAGGCTTGATATACCACAAATACCGGAGCTTATGATTGACAACACTGACCGTAACCGCACTTCTCCGTTTGCTTTTACCGGCAACCGCTTTGAATTCCGTGCTGTCGGTTCAGCTGCGAACTGCGCAAGTGCAATGATTGCCCTGAATACAGCAGTGGCAGACCAGTTGATTACATTCAAGAAGGATGTCGATGAGCTTGTCAGGAACGGAGAACCGAAGATGAAAGCCATCGTCAAGGTAATACGTGGTTACATAAAAGAGTGCGCCCCTGTTTGCTTTGACGGCAACGGGTACTCAGATGAATGGAAAGAAGAGGCTGCCCGTCGGGGTTTGGATTGTGAAACAAGTTGTCCTCTCATTTTCGATAATTATCTGAAACCGGAAAGTGTTGCCATGTTCGAGAACACGGGAGTGATGACCCAGAAAGAGTTGAAGGCCCGTAATGAGGTGAAATGGGAAATCTATACAAAGAAAATTCAGATAGAAGCAAGGGTCCTCGGCGACTTGGCTATGAACAACATCATTCCTGTAGCAACAGAGTATCAGAGCTGGCTTATTGAAAATGTACATAAAATGATGGACATATTTACATTGGAGGCAGCCGACAGACTTTCAGTGGAGAACAAGCGTCTGATTGAGGAGATAGCAGAGCATACCATTTACATCAGCACACATGTCGATGCAATGGTCGAAGCGCGCAAAAGGGCAAACAGGATTTCCGATGAGAGAGAAAAGGCGATTGCCTATCATGATACGATAGCTCCGATGTTGGAGCAGATACGATACCACATAGACAAGCTGGAACTCATTGTAGATAACCGGATGTGGCCATTGCCGAAATACAGAGAATTGCTGTTTATCCGATAATTCAATAGGTCGTAGTATCAGGTAAAAGTCGGTTCGGGTGTCTGGTTGAATAGGGTGGTATACCTCTCTCGCTCCATGAAGATGCAATGTGCATTACCAGGCCTGACATGTAAATTTTAAAAAAAAAGCATATGTAAGATGTCAAGAATAGTCAGATTCACAAAAATGCATGGACTTGGCAATGATTATATATACGTCGACACTTCTTTATATCCGATAAAAGATCCATCGGCAACTTCTATAAAATGGAGCAATCGTCATAAAGGTATCGGTGCCGATGGATTGGTCTTGATAGGAAAGAGTCCTGTTGCCGATTTTTCCATGCATATATTCAATGCAGACGGCTCCGAAGCAATGATGTGCGGTAATGCCAGCCGTTGCATCGGTAAATACGTATATGATAATGCACTGACAAAAAAGAATGTGATTACGCTAGAAACGTTATCTGGAATCAAACGGCTCATGTTGCATGTTTCGGGTAACAGGGTTGAGCGTGTTACTGTAGATATGGGTATCCCGTCTTTCTGCAACTCCCGGCAAGTAGCGACAATAGATGGCTGTCTGTTGAACAAGGATTTCAAGGTCAACGGTGTAACCTATTGCGGTACATTTGTGTGTATGGGTAATCCCCATCTTGTAATATTTGTAGAAGATGTGGAATCTGTCCCTTTGGCCTACGTAGGCCCCCAGCTGGAGAATCATCCGCTTTTCCCTCAGAAGACTAATGTCGAGTTCGCCGGGATTGAACCGGACGGGAGTGTCCGCATGAGAGTGTGGGAGCGTGGTTCCGGTATTACACAGGCTTGTGGGACTGGAGCATGTGCTACCGCATTTGCTGCAATCGCTACCGGTAAAACCCCAAATAGAGTCCTCATACGCATGGATGGCGGGGATCTTGAAATATATCGGGATCATACAGACAAGCATATATATATGAGCGGGAGTGCCGAAAATGTATTTGACGGAACAATAGAACTGGATGAATAAAATATAAATATCATGGCAATAGTAAATGAAAATTTTCTCAAGTTATCGGATAACTATCTGTTTTCTGAAATAGCAAAGAGAGTCAAGGCATTCAAGGAGAGCTATCCTGATAGGAGTGTCATCAGTCTGGGGATTGGAGATGTAACACAACCTTTGCCTAAAGCGTCATTGGATGCTATGTCAAGAGCGGTAGAAGAGATGGGCGATATAACGACCTTTAGAGGATATGGTCCAGAGCACGGATATGATTTCCTTATTGACTCCATTATAAGCAACGACTATCTGCCTCGTGGAGTGGAGTTGTCGCCTTCGGAAGTATTTATCAGTGATGGAGCCAAAAGCGATTGTGGAAACATCGGTGATATCCTGAGCGTGAATAACAGTGTAGCCGTGACTGATCCTGTATATCCTGTTTACGTCGACAGCAATGTAATGAGCGGACGTGCAGGAAGTAATATGAATGGGGTATGGAGTAATCTGGTGTATATGACATGTAATATCGAGAATCATTTTAAGCCTAGTCTCCCCAAAAGACATGTTGACATAATCTATCTGTGCTATCCTAATAACCCTATGGGAGTTGTCTTGAACAAAGAAGAACTGAAAGAGTGGGTGGATTATGCATTGGAGAATGATTCTGTCATTCTGTATGATGCGGCATATGAAGCATATATACAGGATGAGGGGATTCCGCATTCAATATATGAGATTGAAGGTGCAAAAAGATGTGCAATTGAGTTCAGAAGCTTTTCCAAGACAGCAGGATTTACAGGTGTACGGTGTGGTTATACAGTTGTTCCTGAAGAGTTGACCGCCTCTACATCCGATGCTAGACGGGTTTCTCTGAATAAATTATGGAATCGCCGTCAATGTACGAAATTCAATGGGACAAGTTATATAACACAAAGGGGTGCCGAGGCTATTTATACAGAACAAGGAAAAGAGCAGGTCCGAAATATCATAAATTATTATATGTCCAATGCGATGTTGATGAGAAATGTGTTCGAGGAACTGGGAGCAAATGTCTATGGAGGAGAAAACGCACCATATCTATGGTTAAAGACGCCGGATGGTATCTCTTCCTGGGATTTCTTTGACCATATGTTGTATGAAGCCAATGTCGTCGTGACTCCCGGTATCGGTTTCGGTCCGAGCGGTGAAGGTTTTGTCCGTCTGACAGCATTCGGACGCAAAGAGAACTGTTCAGAAGCGATGAATCGTATAAAAAAATGGTTCCGTTGAAAAGCATGCACCTATGAAAGGTTTTGTAAAGGTGGCATCTGCTGTTCCCGAAGTGAGAGTGGCTGATTGCAGACATAATATCGCTTTGATAAATGAATTGATTCTCAAGGCCGCTGCTTCCGATGTGCAGATTATTGTTTTTCCGGAACTCTCCATCACGGGTTACACTTGTGGAGACTTGTTCTTCCAACAAACACTTCAAGAAGAAGCATTGTCTGGAATGCTGGAGATTGCTGGATATACAGCACATCTGGATATCATTTCGATAGTCGGGCTTCCGGTTGTGGTGGAACAGCAGCTGTTGAATGTGGCTGCCGTTATACAGCATGGTCGCATATTGGGTATGGTTCCCAAGAGCTACCTGCCTGACTACAAGGAATTCTATGAGCATCGCTGGTTTACATCTGCATTCGACAACCATATACCGGAATGTGATATCTGTGGTAAACGTGTTCCTGTCGGGAATGATCTGCTGTTCTCTACATCAGGAGTGACGTTCGGTGTTGAGATATGCGAAGACTTGTGGGCTCCCATACCTCCAAGTTCTTTTCTGGCGATGCAAGGGGCCGAGATAATTTTCAACCTTTCTGCATCCGATGAATGTGTCGGCAAGCATAAGTATCTCCGCAACTTGATATCTCAACAGTCGGGGCGGCTGCATTCCGGATATGTATATAGCTCATGTGGCTTTGGGGAGTCATCTACTGATGTCGTGTTCGGCGGGAATGCGTTGATATGTGAAAATGGAAATTTTCTGTGCGAAGGGAAGAGGTTCGTTTATGGATCACAGCTAGTGATCGGCGATATTGATGTGGAATGTTTGAGGAATGAACGGTTGGTAAATACCACTTTCAAAGCCTGTCGGAACCATCTCGGCATCTCATCCCCAAGGTTGATTCCGGCTGAATCTTCGGCAGAAGTTGGAAACCACCTCCATAGAACGATATCGTCACACCCTTTCATTCCCGATGGAGAAGATTGTGATGAGATATGCAGTGAAATCATATCGATCCAATGCGCCGGGTTGGCAAAACGTATAACGCATACTCGGACAAGAAGTGCGGTCATAGGTATATCGGGAGGTATGGATTCGACTCTGGCTTTGTTGGTATGTGCCAGGACATTTGAGCTGCTTGGCCGGGAGAATAAGGACATTATTGCGGTTACTATGCCGGGATTCGGTACTACAGGACGTACTTATACCAATGCTGTAAACCTGATTAAGGAATTGGGATGCACCCTCAAGGAGATTGACATCAAAGAGGCCTGCAAGGTCCATTTCAAGGATATAAAGCATGATGAAGAGCACCATGACGTAGTATATGAGAATGCCCAGGCACGGGAGCGGACCCAAATCCTGATGGATGTCGCAAACCAATGCAGTGGGATTGTGATTGGAACCGGAGATTTATCAGAAATAGCTCTTGGCTGGTCTACATATAACGGTGACCACATGTCGATGTATGGAGTCAATTGCGGTATACCAAAAACACTTGTCAGATATCTGCTTCAATGGATTGCTGACAACACGACAAGTGCAGAACTTCGGGATGTCCTGTCGGATATAATTTCCACACCAATAAGCCCTGAACTATTGCCTGTAGGCGAAAATGAGGAGATGAAACAGCGTACCGAGGAGACGGTTGGTCCGTATGAGTTACACGATTTCTTTCTATATCACTTCATTAGAGACGGAAAAACTCCCCAAAGAATACTGGATCTGGCTATCGCCGCTTTTGCCGGTTCCTATGATGAAACAATTATAAAGCATTGGCTTTCAGTTTTTATCCGTAGATTATTTGCTCAACAGTTCAAACGCTCCTGCATGCCCGATGGTCCTAAAGTCGGCACAGTCTCTCTCAGTCCTCGTGGCGATTGGCGAATGCCTAGTGATGCATGTTGTAGATTATGGTTGGATAATATAGAAAAAAGCCGAGAATGTCGAATATAGGAGAAATATATGTAATTTTGCATTGAAATTGATAATTTTCATATGGAGAACAACCTATTTGATGAAATTGATGAAAGAATCCTTCAAATGCTGGCCCAAGACGGTAACATCCCTTTTCAAGAAGTAGCCATGGCATGTGGGGTCTCTGGTACAACCATTCATACGCGTGTGAAACGGCTTACCTCATTGGGCGTCGTTCAAGGTTCAAGATATATAATCAATCCGGCAAAGATAGGGTATGGGACTTGTGCTTTTGTCGGGCTCACACTGAAGGATAATTCCCGCTTCGATGATGTTGTGGCAGCATTGGATTCCATACCGGAAATAGTGGAAGTCCATTGCACAAATGAAGCGTATGATTTTTTTGTGAAGATTTATGCCCAAAACAACGAACATCTGCTCACGCTTATCCAAACACGGCTCAAGCCTCTTGGATTGTCCCTGTCAAAAATTATAATCTCGTTCAGAGTCGTACACAATAAACAATTGACAAGAGTGCCGAAATAGAAAGTTTCACTCTTGTTGCAAAGCGGGAACGCATGGTAATGGTTCCGAAGATGTGGACGTCGAGTTACATACCTTACTTGTGACCGGTAATCGGTACCCTTTTCATCTGGCTCCGGCTCCAGAATCCTGACTTGCCCTTGAATTGCTTGTATGTGTAATTGTTGACTCTATGGCAGTGTGTCAATAGTACTTCTTCATGCCTTCTGTCTCGGCGGTCTTTAGTGTGCCGTCGTTGTCGCTGTATATGAGGAATGCTTCTATGCTGCTGTTGTTGCGGCATATTTCCATGGCCTTTTCTACACCCATTACCATGAACGCTGTCGCATAGGCATCTGCGGTGGCGCAGTCATCGGCAATGACTGTTGCCGATAGCAGGCTGTGGTTTACGGGATAGCCTGTACGTGGGTCGATTGTGTGTGCAATCTTGCGGCCGTCAACCTCACGGTAGTTGCGGTAGTTGCCCGATGTGGCCATGCCCTTGCCGCTGGCATTGATGGCTGTCTGCAGTTCGGTGCTCTTGCCCGACGGGTCGTCAACAGGCTTGCTTATACCGATTCTCCACTCCTTGCCTTTGGGATTGTTGCCCCGTGCGACAACCTCTCCTCCAATCTCTACAAGAAAGTCTGTTACTCCATTTTCTGTCAGCAGTTCCGCAACCGCGTCGCAACCGTATCCTTTGGCAATGGCACTGCAGTCGAGCATTGTCTGCGGGAACTGCTTTGTAATCTTGCCGTCGTTGAGTGTTATGTTCTTGTAGCCGATATATCTGCACAGGCTGTCAATGGTTGCGCTGTCGACAGCCATTCCGTTCTTGAAACCGAATCCCCAGGCGTTCACTAGTGGTGCTACGGTTATGTCGAATGCTCCGCCTGTCTTTTCTGATACCTTCTGGGCAAGGTTGAACACTGCGGTAAACATTGCGTCGGCAATGGTATCGCGGTTCTCGTTTATAGCACTTATAAGGGAATTCTTGTTGAACGGCGATAGCGAGTTGTCCACAGCCGCGAGTCTTGCACGTATAGCTTCATGTCTGTCTTCGGCCGAACGGTAGGTAATGCTGTAGTACGTACCGAATACGTTGCCGCGGTTGCAGATATAGTGTTCATCAATGGTAGATGATGTGTATCTGTTGCCTTTAGCATCAATCTTCTGCCAGTTCTTCGATGCCTTTTCCTGCTCGATTCGTGTCTGGTTGTTCCTTATTATATAAATGGTCCCTACCATGAGGAAAAGCAGGAACAGTATCTTCCAAATATTCAGTTTGCCGTTCATTGCTATAGTTTACTTGAATGGTATTTCGTAGATGAGGTTATATGTGCCGCCGAAACATGTGCTCTGGTTTATTCCATAGCCTGGAATGTACCACATCTGTGAGTTGCTTGCCTTCTTCTGGTTTATACGTGCCTTGTAGCGTATGCTCCAACCCATGTGGAAATTCTTGGCAATCTTGACTCTTACCCCAACGCCGACCTCGGCCCACATGGCACTGCCTTTGACATCATTGAGCTCGAGTGTTGTGCTTCCTCCCCAGACCGGGTCTATTATGGGCGGTGTGTCGACATCGTACCTGCAGTTTGTCCAGGCGATGCGGCCTATGGCGAAGATGCTATAGTCGGGGTCGGGCTTCTCCCTTGTTGTGCTGAAATTGTAGTTCACTCCGACACGGTAGTATGGTGCGCTTGTCTTGTATCTTATGGCTGTGGTCTCATCCGTGGCATCGCACCAGCCGTAACCGAACTCGGCGGTAGGGTAGATGCGGTTACCGAAGTTCGCCTCAATGGCAACCTCTCCGCTTGTATAGTCGCTGAGCAGGGAGTTGGCAAATCCGAACAGGTCGGCCGATGCTGCTATGCCGTTGAAAGAGAAACTGATGGGCTTTTCCTCGCTCTCTTTGCCATCGCGCTCCTGTGCTGTCACAGATAATGCCGAGAGGAGTATGGTACTACTCAACAAAAAATATCTTAACATTCTCATTGGCGTCAAATTTTACATATTCCTGAACAATGGCAACCGAGTCGACCAATCTTCTTGTGTGCTCAATGCCCTCGAGCCTGTGGTACATGATTGTGCCGCACTCCATTGACTGGTAATATGGTATGTTCTCATGTAGGAAATAGAGCGTGTCGGCCAGGCTGTTCTCATAGCTGAATATTACAGTATCGCACTCACTGGTGTAGCTCATGGGGAGCATCAGGTTGTCGGTGTTCACAATATGGTTCACGACAATTGAGTCCTTTCCGTTAACCATGAGCGATACGGTAAGAACTTCGGGAAACTCGTACTTCACTTCGCTGCTGTCGCTCCTGTAGAATCCAATTCTGTCATATGCCGTGTTCTCGAGGTAGCAATCGTAGCCGTTGTCACAGCCAATAAACAGTGTGGCAAACAGAATTGCCATAATGTATGTGATGTTCTTGCCTTTCATCATATCTCTTTGGAAATGTTGTATCGGTTCCTGTCGTGCGATGTGCGGCTGACAAGTTCAGCAAGGAAGCCGGTCAGGAACAGCTGTGTGCCTATTATCATCATTGTCAGTGCTATGTAGAAGTATGGCGAGTCAGTTACAAGGCGCAATGTCTGCCCGTTGGCAAGCGCTATGAGCTTGGTCACTCCTACGATTATTGCAGCAATGAATCCTATGAAGAACATCAGCGAACCCCACAGACCGAATATGTGCATTGGGCGACGGCTGAACCTTGAAAGGAACCACAGTGACATCAGGTCCAGATAACCATGGAAGAACCTGCTTATACCGAACTTGCTCTTGCCGTACTTGCGTGCCTGGTGCTGCACTACATGCTCGCCGATTTTTGTGTAGCCTGCATTCTTGGCAAGGTAGGGGATGTAGCGGTGCATGTCACCGTAGACCTCTATGCTCTTGACTACCTCGTTGCGGTAGGCCTTCAGCCCGCAGTTGAAGTCGTGAAGGTTCTTTATGCCCGATACCTTGCGCGCTGTAGCGTTGAAAAGCTTGGTGGGTATTGTCTTGCTCAACGGGTCATAACGCTTCTTCTTGTAGCCCGATACAAGGTCGTAGCCCTCTTCGGTAATCATCCTGTATAGTGCAGGAATCTCATCGGGGCTGTCCTGAAGATCGGCGTCCATTGTAATGACAACATCTCCCTTTGCACGCTCGAAACCGCAGAAAAGGGCTGGGGATTTGCCGTAGTTGCGACGGAATTTTATTCCGTGAAGATTGTTGTCATTCTTGCAGAGCTCTTCAATGACATCCCACGAGTTGTCGGTACTGCCGTCGTTTACGAATATGACCTCGTAGGTGTAGCTGTTCTCACGCATTACACGCTGAATCCATGCTGTCAGTTCCGGCAGTGATTCTGCCTCGTTGAAAAGCGGTATTATTACTGATATATCCATTGCTATATATTGTTTTCAGGATTTTTCTTTACTGCGATAGCTATAAAGGTCGTCAAAATAATGCTTCTTGTAACATGTCCGCCTAATTGTGACATGACAATCTCTGCGGCGCTCATCTTCTCCATGCTTGCAAACAGTTGGGTAAATATCTCAATGTCATTTGTACCCAATCCGCTCTCTGCGGCGAGTTTCGTGAATGCCGGAATCAGGTCGCCGAAGATATGCGGGTCAATGTAGGCATAGAAAATGAACTGAATGATTGATGAAAGAAGTATGGCACACAGGTACATCACGAATATGTGTATCCATGCTTCGCCATAGCCTATTGCGCCGTTGCGTTCGCTGTCTCTGTGTTTCACGGCTAGCTTATAGGCAAGAATTGGAGATGAAAGTGTGAGTACGGTCACTGCCAACGATAGGATTAGACCACCTCCGTTGCCTATTGACTTGAGCATTACAATGGATACCGAGAACGTGACAATCCATAGCATGCCGAGTATGGTGCCGTCACGCATTGCGCTCTCTATTGCTCTTCTCTTTATTTTGTCTGTCATCTGATAACCTGTTGATTTCTATTGTCACATGAAGATACACTGTTTTTAAACGATTTTCTGGTGTATTATGCATGTGGACAATATGCGCTTTAGCGCAAAGATAACGATATTTCACTGAATGGAGAAATTTGCAGACAAATAAATAGGTCGGCAAGTGCGTAAACACTCTTTTGCCGTGTGTCGCAGTTTTTAGTGCTTCCTTATTTCCTCTTTCACTCTTTTTGCATTATCTTCGTGACAGAATCTATTATCTGTATATATGAAAGCAATGATTTTTGCAGCGGGCTTGGGTACACGTCTTAAACCGCTTACCGATACACTTCCCAAGGCACTTGTGCCGGTGTGTGAGAGACCGCTCATAGAGCATGTGGCAAGAAAACTGTTTGCTTCGGGCATCAATGAGGCGGTAGTGAATATCCACTATTTCGCCGACAAGGTGGAGGAGTGGGTCAACTCACAGGACTGGATTGTCACTTCTCGCGATGAACTTTCCGAGGGAAAGATGCTCTTTGAGATAAGTGATGAACGTGAACAGCTGCTCGAGACCGGCGGTGCGGTGCTGCATGCACGCCGCTATCTTGAAGGTTGCGGCAGGTTCCTCATCCACAATGTCGATATTCTCTCGAATTGCGATATCCGTTGGTTCGGGGCGCAGGTAAAGGATGATGCTTTGGCGACCCTGCTTGTGAGCGAGCGCGACACCACACGTTTTCTGCTGTTCAATCCCGGTACTCTTCGACTGGTAGGCTGGATGAACACCGACAGCGGCGACTATCATGTGACATCTCCCGAAATAGACCCCAAAGAGTGCCGCGCGCTGGCATTCTCTGGAATACACATTCTCAGTGACAAGGTTCCGGCTCTCATGCAGGAGTATGTCGAGGAGAAGGGCTTGCCTGTTGATGAGGTCAAGGGCACACGTTTCCCCATAATGAGTTTCTATATGTGGCTGGCTGCAAAATATCCGGTATATGGTGTCGTTGCCGGGAATCTTGAGTTCATTGATGTTGGTAAACTGGATGCCCTAAAGCCTGCCGAGGAGTTTATAAGGAAGAACAGTTGATGTTTTGATACCGTACAATAATATAATAAGCGCGGCCCTTATGAGCCGCGCTTATTATATTGATATGGTTTCTGTTTTACTTGACAAGCACCACTGACAATGCTCGCTTTTCGCGACCCACGCGGCACCACTAACGCGGTGCTGCGCGTGACTAATCGCTAAAAAGCTCGTCTATAGCAAAAAGTTACTTTACAAGTACCTTTTTGCCATTGATAATGTAGATTCCCTTTGTAGGGTTCTCTACTTTTCTGCCTTGCAAGTCGTAAATAGTTTTCACATTTCCGTTTTCACCTTTCACATCTTCAATACCTGTTACGCCAGTGAACTCGTATGCCGTTACGCCCTTGAGGCCTGCAACTTTGAAGTACTTCTCAACGCTGCCGGTAACCTTTACCTGTTTCTTGTAGTTGCCTGGGTTGTCAACAAGGTTCAATGCTGAACGGATGTCACCTGAAGGCAACTGGACGATAAGGCATTCTGTATAGTCTAATGTCTCGGCATTGTCCGAAATAAGGATGTTTGTTGCAACAGCAGCGTCAGGACCGAACTGAGAGTCTTTCTCAGGTGCGCTTTTTACAGCGCCAACAATGTAACCTGTTACTATTGCAGGAATCTGCTTGCCGTCAACATATGCTGCAAGTGCCTCAGTAACGGTGTATTCCTGTGTCTCTGTTGGAACCTCGGGCTCTTCCGGTTCGCCACCACCTTCGCCAACAGTCTCAACCTTAACAGCCATGGTGTTTACATACTTGCTGCTGCTTACACCAATTGTGTAGCCAGTAACCTTGACAACTGCGCCGCTTGTGAGGTTTGCCTTGATAGCGTCCTGCGGGTACTGTATGCTTCCGGTTGCTGTTGTAGCACCGTCAACTGCAACATTGTAGTAGTTGTTGTTGATAGTGAGAGTACCAGTGTACTCCACATACTGTATTGCAGGTGCTGCGATGAATGCATCAAGTGCTGCACCGTCCATAACGGTTACTGCAGGGTGTGTGACTGTGGCTGTACCGGTCTTCTCTACAACAGCTGTGTTGCCGAACTGAAGAAGGCCGCCGTATACGCTTGTTGTACCGCTTACTGTAACTGCGTCACCAGCAATGATGCCCTTGTCGCTACCTTGGTAAACGAGGATAGAGCCTGTGCCGTCATTCATAAGGAAGCCGCGTGCATATGTAGCAACAACAGTACCCTTTGTGGCTGCTTCGCCTGCGCCGGCGGCAATTACCTCGGCAATTGTAAGGTAAGTTACTTCACCTTCACCTTCGCCACCTTCTGGCTCTTCAGGCTCAACAGTTGCTCCCTTCTCGCCTGACACGACAACATTCTTTATTTCCCAAGTACTTGAATTCTCGGTTGTTGATACATATTTGAATGCAATGACAACAGCCGGTTTATCCATCATTGACTCGGGGAGTGCAATGTTTCCGGTATTGCTGAATGTCCAGTTGCCGTTGTTTACTGCACCATATTCAACCTCGGTCCATTCTGTAGTTGTTACATCACCAGTGTAGTTGTTTGTTATCAACAATTTATGGTTTGTTGCTGCAGCGTTTGCATCGCCCTTGTTGATAACATAATCAAAGGCAATGCTTGCTTTTGTTTCACCGGTGAGGTTCATAGCGGGAGATATGAGCCAACTCTCTGCATCCTGGCTTGCTCCATTGGCGTAACCCGAAGCCTTTGCGCCGTAGTTTTGAGCGAATACCCATGGATAATTGCCCACAGTCTCTTGTGTCGTGAATGAGCCAAGGTCTGTAGCGAATGTCTCGTTCAGGTAATCGTTTGACGGAGTCTCGGGCTCTTCGGGTGTTTCACCACCTTCGGGCTCTGTAGGTTCACTGCTGGCCTCATATATATTGATGGTTGTGATTTGTGCATTGTGCTTGCTTTCTATCTTCAATACATATACATTCCCTGCTGCCTGGTGGCTTTCTGCTATCTGAAAGCTATTTGTTGTAGCAGAGCCCTTGCATTGTGTGCTTACTGCAGTCTCTCCAACATAAATGTTCTCCAGTGTGCCTGTAGATGCACCAGTTCTGCCTACAACCTCAATCTTTGAAACTGCAAAATCAAAAGCCGGCAATGCAAGTGATGCTCCATTCTTGCCAAGCATCAAATATCCGTCGGTGTTAAAGTAGTAACCATTACCGGTTGAACCTGTGAGGATGACAGAATAGTCACCAGATGTAAATGTTGCGGCATCAACCGCTTTATTGGCAGAAGCTTCCGGCAACCCCCAAGTGTTGCTGGTAAAATCCAAACTGACTTTTTGTGCTTGAATGCCAAGAGTAGCAGTCAATACAAAAAACATTGAAAGTAAAAACTTTTTCATAAGCATTTGTTTTTTATTGGTTTATAATAAGTCTTGAATTTGCCTTTTGTGGTGCGTGAAAAATAGAGAAACCGGACAAAACGTTCCGGTTCAGCCCTTGTTCCCTTAAATTGCAAACTGTAGTGCAAAGATAGCACAAATAAATTTCATACACTCCTTTTATTCTTCTATTATTTTTTGTAGCGACAAATGGCTGCTCAATATCTCCTCTTATTATTTTATACTGTAATTATTATTTCGTAACTTTGCGCATTGGTGGAGAAGGCTGTGCCTTCCCGTGTATTTATGATAAAACTATAAAATTTATATACAATGTTCAGAACAAAGACTTGTGGCGAACTACGTTTGGCCAATGTTAATGAGACTGTAACCCTTAGCGGTTGGGTGCAGCGTGCACGCAAGATGGGCGGCATGACCTTTGTGGATCTCCGTGACCGTTACGGCATTACACAGCTTGTGTTCAGCGAGGATGCAAATGCAGAACTATGCGAGAAAGCTTCGCATCTGGGACGTGAATATGTAATCCAGGCAACAGGTGTCGTGAGTGAGCGTCAGAGCAAGAATGCGAATATCCCTACCGGTGATATCGAGATTATAGTCAGTGAACTTAATATCCTCAACGAGGCTGCTACGCCTCCTTTTACAATTGAGAACAATACCGACGGCGGCGATGATATCCGTATGAAGTACCGCTATCTGGACCTGCGTCGCGAGGCTGTACGCAAGAACCTCGAACTGCGTCACCAGATGACAATGGAGGTTCGCCGTTACCTCGATTCGATGAACTTCATTGAGGTCGAGACTCCAATGCTCATCGCTTCAACTCCCGAGGGCGCGCGTGACTTCGTGGTGCCTTCGCGCATGAATCCGGGCCAGTTCTATGCTCTGCCTCAGAGCCCTCAGCTCTTCAAGCAGCTGCTCATGGTTTCGGGTTTTGACCGTTACTTCCAGATTGTAAAATGTTTCCGCGATGAGGACCTCCGCGCCGACCGTCAGCCCGAGTTTACACAGATTGACTGTGAGATGAGCTTCGTTGACCAGGAGGATGTAATCTCTCTTTTCGAGGGTATGGCAAAGCACCTTTTCAAGACTATCCGCGGTGTGGAGCTTACCGAGGCTTTCCCACGCATGACATGGCACGATGCAATGAAGTACTACGGCAGCGACAAGCCCGATACCCGTTTCGGCATGGAGTTCGTTGAGCTTATGGATATAATGAAGGGTCATGGCTTCGGTGTCTTTGACTCGGCTGAATACATTGGCGGTATCTGTGCAAAAGGTGCTGCTGTATATACCCGCAAGCAGCTCGATGCACTTACCGACTTTGTGCGCCGTCCACAGATTGGCGCAAAGGGTATGGTTTATGCACGCGTAGAGGCTGACGGCACAGTGAAGTCAAGCGTTGACAAGTTCTATACACAGGAAACGCTCCAGGCTATGAAGGCAGCATTCAATGCCGAGCCTGGCGACCTTATCCTCATCCTCAGCGGCGATGATACCATGAAGACACGCAAGCAGCTCTGCGAACTCCGCCTCGAGGTGGGCTCTCAGCTCGGTTTGCGCGACAAGAACAAGTTCTCTTGTCTGTGGGTGGTTGACTTCCCGCTCTTCGAGTACAGCGAGGAGGAGGGCCGCTACATGGCAATGCACCATCCTTTTACATCTCCCAAGCCCGAGGATGTTCCATTGCTCGATACCGATATGGGTGCTGTACGTGCCAATGCGTATGACATGGTCATCAACGGTGTCGAGGTCGGTGGCGGTTCAATCCGTATATATGACAGCGAGCTACAGAACAAAATGTTCGAGCTTCTCGGTTTCACTCCCGAGCGTGCTCAGCAGCAGTTCGGCTGGCTGCTCGATGCCTTCAAGTACGGTGCACCTCCTCATGGTGGTCTTGCGTATGGTCTTGACCGTTGGGTTAGTCTCTTTGCCGGTCTCGATTCAATACGCGACTGCATTGCCTTCCCCAAGAACAACTCGGGTCGCGATACAATGATTGATGCTCCTTCAGTGCTTGAGCCTGCGCAGCTGGATGAACTGAATATAGCAGTTGAATTGAAAAAACAGTAATATGGCCGAGAAACCAAGAAAGAAGAGTGCCGCGCGCATTGAGAAGGAGCGCAAGCGCAAGTCAGCGGCAAAGCGTCAGAAGATGCTCAAGAATATCGCTATGATTGTTATTGCAGTTGCGCTGATATCACTGATAGTCTTTGCATTCGCAGCGCCTCCTAAGCCTGTGATGTAATTGAGATATAATTAAAGCAGTAGAGCGATGCCCGCAAGGGCATCGCTCTACTGCTTTATGCTGTATGGAATTACTTCAGATTTGCCTTGAAGAACTCAGCAATCTGCTCAAACAGATGATAGCGTGTGTTTGAACCATGATAGATGCTGTGGTTGCTGTCGGGGTAGAGCGCTGTCTCGAACTTCTTGTTCGCCTGGTTCAGGGCACCTATGTAATGTATCATGTTACGCAGGTGTACGTTGTCATCGGCAGTACCATGGACAAGCAAAAGATGTCCTTTCAGGTTGGCTGCATTCACAACCGCTGAACCCTTGTCATAACCCTCCTTGTTCTCTTTTGGAGTGCGCATGTAACGCTCGGTGTACACTGTGTCATAGAAACGCCAGTCGCTTGGAGCAGCTACCGCAACGCCTGCCTTGAATATGCCTTCGGGCTGGCTCATTGACATGAGGGTATTGTAACCACCGAAGCTCCAGCCCCAGATACCGATGTTCTTTGCATCGACATAGGGCAGTGATGCCATATACTTCGCTGCCTCAACCTGGTCGGCTGGCTCGTACTGACCAATCTTCAGGTATGTGCATTTGCCGAACTCTGTACCGCGTCCGCCTGTACCGCGTCCGTCAACGCATACCATGATGAATCCCTCGCCTGCCATGTAGCACTCGAACATTGCATTGCCGTAGTTTCCTATGTACCAGTTGTCGGTTACCTGCTGAGAGTATGGGCCGCTGTACTGGAAAAGTACTACGGGGTATTTCTTGCTCGCGTCGAAGTCGTGTGGCTTAATCATCCAGCCGTTGAGCTCAACGCCGTCGGTTGTCGTGAATGTGAAGAACTCCTTTGAAGGCATGTCGAACTTTGCCAGTTTCTCGGTAAGCGCCTTGTTGTCGATGAGTGTCTTCAGTTCCTTGCCGCTGTTGTCGTTTATGGTTACTGTGTGCGGTGTGTCAATGCTTGAGTAGGTGTTGATGAAGTACTTCATGCCGTTGCTGAATACTGCCGAGTTGGTGCCTTCGCGCTTGCTCAGTTTTGTTTTCTTGCCCTTGGCATTCACCTTGTATATGCTCTCGCGCAAAGGGCTGCCCTCGTTGCTTGAGTAGTAGAACTCATTCTTCTTGCTGTCCCAACCGTAGAACTTCTTGACCTCGTAATCGCCTGTCGTTATGGGGCGTACAAGTTCGCCGGCGAGGTTGTACAGATAGAGCTGGTTGAAGCCGCTGCGTTCGCTCTGGAACACGAAATGTTTGTCGAGGAACTCTATGCTACTGTATGTCTGTTCGTTGAGATATGTGTCGCTCTCCTCGCGCAAGATGGTCTTGCTCACTCCCGAGAGCGGGTTCACTGCCTGAATCTCGAGTACGCTCTGGTGGCGGTTGAGTGTGAGCACCGCGAGCATGTTAGGGTCCTTCGTGAACTTGATACGTGGAATGTAGCCCTCTTCGGGGATATTCACGTCGAGCTGGCGTGTCACGCGGCTCTTGATGTCGAATGAGTGAACCGATACCTTTGCATTGTCGGCTCCTGCAACGGGGTATTTGAAGCTATATGGCTTGCTGAAGTCAAAATACTCCTTGCTTTGCCCGCCTGTGTACATAGGCATGTCGTACATCATTACCTCGCTCTCGTCGTACTTGATGTATGCAATGACCTTGCTGTCTGCGCTGAAGTCGAATGAGCAGTTGGTGGCAAACTCCTCCTCATATACCCAGTCGGGAATACCGTTTATAATCTTGCGGAACTCGCCGTCGGTGGTAATCTGTGACTCGCTGTTGCCGAAAAGCAGTTTCACAAGGAACAGGTTGTTGTCGCGCACGAATGCAATCATGGTGCCGTCGGGCGAGAACTTGGGTACCTGCTGTGCTCCGTTCTGCGAGAGTGCCTCTGCCTTGTTGTTCTTTCGGTTGAAGATGTAATGCTCTGCAGTGAACGAGTGGCGGTAGATGCCGCGTGTCTTTGTCTGCAGAAGGATGAGTTTCTCATCGGGCGAGAACTGGTAGCCGTCTATGCGTCTCTCTCCGAAGCCGCGTGCTGTCGCAGCGTTGAAAAGGGTGTCTACAATCTCTCCGTTCTTGAATGAACCTTTGAGAATCATTGTACGGTCGCCGTTCATGCGTGCAAAATGCTCGCCGTCGGCCATTGGCTTGATGGCTGCATAGGTCTCGGGCCAGTAGCCGCCGTACATAACATCGTGCAATGTCACGTCATTGCCTGCAAACGAACTTGCCGCAACAACAATTGCTGTCAGTAGTGAAAATAGATGTTTCATAATGGTTTTGTTATTTTGTTTGCTTTTATATTGTTCTGTGTTTGGTGTTTATTGTTTAATGTTTAGTGTTTAATGTTAAATGTTTGAAAGAACCTTTACATTAAACTTTCCACGTTAAACCTTCTACATTAAACTTTCCACGTTAAACTTTCCTCATTAAACTTTCCACATTAAACCTTCCACATTAAACTTTACACATTAAACATTATTCGTACCACGAGGCGTACATTATATAATCATTGGCTATGCGCTTTACTATATCCTCCTGCTGTTCCTTGCTTACCTCCTTTATCTTTTTGGCGGGAACACCTGCATATATCCAGCCGCTCTCAACGCGCATGCCCGATGTTATAAGAGCATTCGCCGCCACAATGGCACCGCTCTCCACAACGGCATTGTCAAGGATTGTCGCGCCCATTCCAATGAGGCAGTTGCTCTCTATTGTCGCGCCGTGTACTGTAGCGTTATGGCCAATCGAGACGTTGTCTCCGATGACTGTCTTTGAACGCTGGTACAGGGTATGTACCACAGCACCGTCCTGTATGTTCACATTGTTGCCTATGGTAATGCTGTTGACATCGCCGCGGAGCACGGTACCGAACCATATCGAGCAGTTGTCGCCCATGGTCACGTCGCCTATTATGGCTGCGGTCTCCGCAAGATAGCAGTTGTCGCCAATCTTCGGTGTGAATCCTCTTACCTCTTTTATTATAGCCATTTTATTCCTTCGGGGTTTCTTGCGCGTTGCCGTTCTCTTTTTTCTGTGGCTTACGGTAACGACGGCGGTTATTCCTTCTCTTCTTCTCTTTGTTCGCGTCCTGTGTGGTTTCGTTGGGCTGCTTGGGACTTTCCACTGAAACCACTGGTTTTTCCTTAGGCTCCTTGGGTGCTGATGAGGCTTTTCTGCGTCTGGTGTTGGATTTCCTGCCTTCGCTGTTATCCCTTTTCTCTCCACCGGTGTTGCTGCCGGAGTTCTTTCTTTTCTCTCCTTTGCCTTTGCCTCTTCCTCTTCCTTGACGTGGCTTCTCCTTTCTTTTTTTCGGTTCGTAGGCGGGAGCATCGCCCAACTCTGACGGAACCTCCATCTTTGTCACGCTTTGCTCTATGAACTCTTCAATGCGTCCGAAGAACTCCTGGTCATCCTCTGACACGAATGTTATCGCGCGGCCTTTGCTTCCTGCGCGTGCAGTACGTCCTATGCGGTGTATGTAGTCATCGCAGTCGCGTGGTACGTCAAAGTTTATCACTATGCGTATGTCATCAATGTCAATTCCGCGGGCAAGGATGTCTGTTGCAACAATCATGTCAATCTTGCGGCTCTTGTACTGGAACATTATTTCATCGCGTTCACTCTGCGACAGGTCGCTGTGCATCTCGCCCACATTGAAACCATGCTTGCGCAAGGCGCGTGCAATCTCCTTTACCTTTGTCTTGCGCGATGCAAAGAGAATGACGCGCTCGCTGCTCTCGGTATCGAATATCTTGTTTATGATACCCATCTTCTGTCCCTCGTAGCATACATATGCCTGCTGCGTTATTCCTTCGGCTGGCTTTGCCAGTGCAAGGGTTATCTGCACGGGGTCGTTGAGAATCTCCTTTGCCAGACGGCGTATCTCCTCGGGCATTGTTGCCGAGAAGAGCATTGTCTGTCTCTCCTTGGGCAGCTGCTTGGCTATTGTCATGATATCATTGCAGAATCCCATGTCGAGCATGCGGTCAGCCTCATCGAGTATGAAGAACGATACCTTCGAGAGGTCCACGTTGCCAAGGTTGATATGGCTGATGAGTCTTCCCGGGGTCGCAACTATTATGTCTGCTCCCTTGGACATTCCGCGTAACTCCTGTTCGTAACGCTGTCCGTCATTGCCGCCGTATACTGCCACGCTTGATACCTGCATGAAGTATGTGAATCCTTCAAGTTGACGGTCTATCTGTTGTGCCAGTTCGCGGGTGGGCGCCATTATTATACAATTTATTGCGTCTTCGGGATACTCCCCGCTGCACAGTCTGTTGAGTACAGGCAGCAGATAGGCTGCTGTCTTTCCGGTTCCTGTCTGTGCCACTCCTATGAGGTCGCGCCCAGCCATGAGCGGTTCGAGTGTCTGCTCCTGTATCGGGGTACACTTGACAAAGTTCATGGAGTCGAGTGCATCAAGCACTTCATCTTCAAAATCAAATTCGTCGAAATACATCTTGTCTTTTTATCTTGGTGCTCTACGGTAGAGGTAGATTGCTATGAATGTAAAAAGTATATTGGGTATCCACACTGCGAGTATCACTGGCATCTGCTCGGCAAAGGCCGATGATACGGTCTGGAACATGATATACGAGAAACTGAGTCCGAGTCCTATTCCTAACGACAATCCCATGCCGCCCTTCCTTTTCCTCGATGACAAAGAGGCACCGATGATAGTAAGAATGAATGCAGCGAATGACATGGCTATGCGTTTGTGGTATTCCACCTCAAAGGGCTTTATGTTGCCCATTCCGCGGGCTTTCTGCTTGTCGATATACTCGCTGAGCTGCGGGCTTGTCATGGTTTCCTGTTCGCCTTCGGAGATAAGGAAATCTGTCGGCTCAAGCGGGAGCACGGTGTCTATAGTCTCCTTGTTGCTTGAGCGTATTACCTCTTTGTCATCCTTAAGCTCCCTGATGACCCAGCGGCGTGCTGTCCATACACCCGGCTTGTCGGGGTTGTACGATATGTTGTTTGCCGTCATACGTGATACCAGTTTCTTGCCTTCAAACCTGTCAAGTGAGAATCTCCAGCCCATATTGTTGCGGCTCTCGTACCTCTCGATGAACGCGATTGTGTTGTCATCGAGTTTAACCTGTATGTTGCTCGCCGCCTCAATCTTCTTTTTCCTGTTGTGCTCCTGCTCAAAGGCAAGCCTTGTGCTGTTGCCTTGCGGTATTATGTATGCGCTGAGCACGAACGTCATGATGGCTATCAGTCCCGCCGAAACCATATACGGTTTCATGAGCCTTCCGAAGCTGACACCCGATGCGAACATTGCGATAATCTCGGAGTTGTCGGCAAGCTTCGATGTGAAATATATTACCGAGATGAATACAAACAGGGCGCTGAACGTATTGGCGTAGTAGGGCGCAAGGTTCAGATAGTAGTCGAATATTATCTCGCTGGTGGTGGCATTGGAGGTGGCGAACTTGTCTATCTTCTCGTTGTAGTCAAATACGACTATGACCACGATGATGAGTGCCAGAGAGAAGAAATAGGTTCCCAGGAACTTCTTTATTATGTACCAGTCAAGTTTTTGGAGTTTAAAATAGTCGAGCCATTTCATACAAAAACGTTGTTTTATTCTCTGTCTTGTGTTCTTTTTTAACTATAGCCTGCGTGTGACGTTTTCAAGCATGCTCTTCTTCCATGCAGCATAGTCGTCCATGAGGATGTGCTTGCGCGCTTCCTGTGTCAGCCATACATAGAAAGCGAGGTTGTGTATCGATGCTATCTCCAGTGCGAGCAGTTCCTGTGCAATGAAAAGGTGGCGCAGATAGGCCTTGCTGTAGAGGGTGTCGACAAATGAGGCACCCTCCTCCTCAATGGGAGAGAAATCATATTTCCACTTTTCGTTGCGCATGTTCATTATGCCGTTCTTGGTGAAGAGCATCGCGTTACGACCGTTGCGTGTGGGCATAACGCAGTCGAACATGTCGACACCGCGCTCAATAGCCTCAAGGATGTTGGCCGGCGTGCCTACTCCCATCAGATAGCGTGGCTTCTCTGTTGGCAGTATTTCGTTCACGACCTCAATCATCTCATACATCTTTTCGGCGGGTTCGCCGACAGCGAGTCCACCGATAGCGTTGCCCGCAGCCTCTTTCGATGCAATGAACTCGGCCGACTGTCGGCGCAGGTCGGGATAGACGCAACCCTGTACAATGGGGAAGAGCTGCTGCTCGTACCCGTAGAGTGGGGAGGTCTCCGATAATCTTCCTATGCAGCGGTCGAGCCAGCGGTGTGTCCTCTCCATAGATTTTTTGGCATAGTTGTAGTCGGCTGTTCCCGGAGTACACTCATCGAATGCCATGATTATGTCGGCACCGATGCTGCGCTCGATGTCCATGACTCTCTCGGGCGAGAAGAAGTGCTTCGAGCCGTCGATGTGCGAACGGAACTCCACACCCTCTTCGCTCATTTTGCGTATGTCCTTGAGCGAGAAGACCTGGAAACCGCCGCTGTCGGTAAGTATGGGGCGGTCCCAGGCGTTGAATCTGTGAAGGCCGTCGGCCTTTTCGAGCACGTCCAACCCCGGACGCAGATAGAGATGATATGTGTTGCCCAGGATTATCTGTGCCTTAATGTCGTTTTTCAGGTGCGGTATCTGCACGCCCTTTACGGAGCCTACTGTCCCCACCGGCATGAATATCGGGGTCATTATCTCTCCGTGGTCGGTCGAGAGTACTCCTGCCCGGGCCTTGCTGCAGCTGTCGGTATGTAGAAGGTTGAATTTCATTTATTCTTATTGTGTCGTTATGTCAATCTGAATTAACCTTTATTCGGTAAGCCTGATAGGATTCTTCACTTTCTTGTCGAGCAGGGCAATCTTTAATACATCCATAATGTCTTTTACGTAATGGAATGTGAGCCCTGTCACATACATCTCGGGGATATCCTCAATGTTGCGTCTGTTCTCCTCGCATATGATGATGTCGGTTATTCCGGCACGCTTGGCAGCCAGAATCTTCTCTTTTATTCCTCCGACGGGCAGAACCTTGCCGCGTAGTGTTATCTCACCTGTCATGGCAATGTTTGGCTTGACCTGACGCTGTGTCAGTGCCGATACGAGTGCTGTGGCCATGGTGATGCCTGCCGATGGACCGTCCTTGGGTATGGCGCCCTCGGGAACGTGCAGATGGATGTTCCACTTCTCGAACACCTCATAGGGAATATCAAACTCTGCTGCATGTGACTTGATGTATTCCAGAGCAAGCATCGCCGACTCCTTCATTACGTCACCGAGGTTTCCTGTCAATGTCAGTTTCTCTCCCTTGCCACGGCTGAGGCTTGTCTCTATGAACAGTATTTCGCCGCCCACTGCCGTCCATGCAAGGCCTGTGACAACGCCGGCATATTCGTTACCTTGGTATTTCTCGCGGGAGAACTCTCTCACACCAAGCAGTTCCTTCAGGTCTTCCGGCTTTACGCTCTTTATCTCAATCTCCCCGTTCATCGCCTTCCGGCATGCGAGACGGCGGAATATCTTGCCGATTTTCTTTTCGAGTCCTCTGACTCCCGATTCGCGGGTGTAACCCTCGATAATCTGCTCCAGCGCAGCCTTGCTTATGGTTACCTTCTCCTTTGCAATGCCGTTTGCTTCCTTCTCCTTTGGTACGAGGTGGCGCTTGGCAATCTCAATCTTTTCCTCGGTCAGATAGCCGCTCACTTCAATGAGCTCCATACGGTCGAGCAGCGGGGCGGGGATGTCTGCCAGATTGTTGGCTGTCGCAATGAACATTACTTTCGAGAGGTCATAGTCGACGTCGAGGAAGTTGTCATGGAATGCCACGTTCTGCTCGGGGTCGAGAACCTCGAGGAGTGCCGATGACGGGTCGCCATGCATCCTGTCCTTGCCTACCTTGTCAATCTCGTCAAGGATGAATACCGGGTTGTCCGAGCCTGCCTTTACAATGCTCTTCAGTATGCGTCCGAGCATGGCACCTACATATGTCCTTCGGTGTCCGCGTATCTCCGACTCGTCGTGAATGCCACCGAGTGACATCCTTACATATTCTCTCTTGAGTGATTTTGCAATTGATTTTCCGAGTGAGGTCTTGCCTACTCCCGGAGGACCATAGAGGCAGATGATTGGTGACTTCAGGTCGCCGCGCATTTTTATGACTGCCAGATGCTCCAGGATTCTCTCTTTTACTTTCTCAAGGCCATAATGGTCGCTGTCAAGAACCTTGCGGGCGTTGCTGATATCGAGGTTGTCGGTGGTGCACTTTCCCCATGGCAGGCTCACGAACTGTTGCAGGTAGTTGAGCTGTACATGATAGTCGGGGCTCTGCGGGTTTATGCGGTCGAGCTTTGCCAGCTCCTTTTCAAAAATCTCGGCTATTGCCGGACTCCAGTTTTTCTGCTCGGCCTTTTCCTGCAGTTCTATGCAGTCCTGCTCCTGTATGCTGCCGCCGAGCTCCTCCTGAAGGTTCTTTATATGCTGTTGGACAAAGTATTCTCTCTGCTGCTGGTCAATCTCTTTGTGTGTCTTGTCCATTATACGCTGATGCAGGTCGATGAACTGCTTCTCACGGTCAAGGATGGCAAGGAGCATGAATGCGCGCTCCTTGATGGAATTCTCGCTGAGCAGTGCAATCTTGTCTTTTAGCGGCATTTTGATGTTCGCACACAGGAAATTGAGCATCTGTATCTCTTCGTGGATGGTGCCCATGTTGTATGTTGCCTCCTCGGTGTTCTCTGACATCCTCAGTATCTCAATTGCTGCATCCTTGCAGCTCTTGATGAGTATGTGGAACTCCTCATCGACGTCCATCTTCTCGGGTATGCTGCTTACTGCTCCTTTGAAATAAGGACGGTCGCTGTAAATGCTCTCGAGCTCAATCTTCTGCATTCCCTGAAGAATGACGGTCGTGGTGTTGTCGGGCATTTCCAGCACACGTGCAATCGTTGCCGTTGTTCCAATGGTGTACACATCATCAATACCCGGCTCTTCAATCTTCGGGTCTTTCTGACATACAACGGCAATCCTTGCTTTGGGTGTCTTTTTTACTGCGTCAATAAGCTTCTGTGAAGATTTGCGTCCTACAGTTACCGGCAGTATGGTTGTCGGGAACAATACCATGTTGCGCAGAGGCAGTAGAGGCATTATCTCACTTTTGTGGATTTTGTCTGTGTCATCCATTTTGAACTCTGCGATTATTGAAATCGGCTTGTCGTCGTTCTCCTCCTCGATAATCTCCGGCTTATTGTCGATATCTTTTTTCTTCATATATGATCTTTTTTGTTTATCAGTTGCAGTCGGTCGACTGCTTGTTTACAATCTGCAAATATACTTCTTTTTGTTGAGTTTTGGAAACATTTGCCTATATTATAATATAATTAAACATAAATACTATTCTTTTTGTGAGTGTGGGGCTGGTGTTTTGAGATAAAAATGTTATTTAACATGCTTTTATGGCTCAATTTATTCCAAAATGTGTTAACTTTGCGCTGTCAATTAAAATGTAGTCTGTCTTGGATAGAAAAAAGAGCATATTGTTTCTTGTAAACCCAAAATCGGGTGTCCAGAAAAAGAAGAATATACCACGCTTGATTGAGAAATATATTGACAAAACAAAGTTTGATTTCTCTATTGAAACCACCCAGTATGCGGGACATGCCGGCGAACTTGCCAAAGAGGCTGCTGAACGTGGTGTGGATGTGGTCGTTGCTGTCGGTGGCGACGGGACGGTCAATGAGGTGGGTTCTTCTCTTGTGCATACCGATACGGCTTTGGGGGTAATACCTTGTGGCTCGGGTAATGGCTTTGCCCGTCACGTGGGTGTGCCTATTGATGTGCGCAAGGCGATTGACTTTATAAATGCTTCGGCAATATCCCGTGTCGATTACGGGAAGATTAACGGGCGTCCTTTCTTCTGTGCTTGCGGTGTGGGTTTCGATGCACTCGTGAGTGACCATTTTGCCCAAGGGGGGCGAAGAGGAATGTTCAGCTACATTCAGAAGACATTGACCGATTGGGTTACATACAAACCTGAGACATACAAGATTGAGACTCCGCATTTAAAAAAGAGTTTCAAGGCTTTTGTCATAGCATGCGGTAACGCTGCGCAGTATGGCAACAATGCTTATATCGCGCCTTATGCTTCTATGCGCGATGGTTTGCTTACAATCTCTATCATGGCGCCGTTCCTGCCGATAGAGGTGCCCGAGGTTGTCGCTCAGCTTTTCACAAGCAATTTTGTGGGTAGTGACCACGTTACAATAATCTCTTCGCGTTGGGTAAAGATAAAGAGAAAAAGTGCGGGGCCTGTCCATTATGACGGTGAGCCATGCATGATGGATGCGGAGCTCCTTGTAGAGGTCATACCTTCGGGTCTTAAGGTTCTCGCTGCTGTAGGGTGGGATGGTACATGTACTCCGGTGCCTTTGTACAGACAGTTCTTCGATGTTGTCGCGGGTAATGTGAAATAACTTGGAAATTTGGTTAAAAACCTTTACAGTATCTTTAGGTAGAAATCGCGCAGTATCTCCTGCGCGTCGTTGCTGTATGCGCCTTGCTCCTCTTCAAGGACAAGGGTCTTTGTCTCTGTGTCGCAATGGTATGCACGGATAAATTCCATGAGTACTCTTTTAGGCGCCTTGCGGGGGGTGGTCTTTATGTAGGTGATTCTTGAAGGAGAGAATCCTGCAAGCGCAGCTGCGTCTTTCCACTCTTCGATGATATCTGTGGGTATCACAATCGATATCTTACCATCTGTGGTCAGCAGGGTAGTGGCTTTCTTGAAGAAACTGCCGCATTCAAGCGTGTCACTGTGACGGGCAAGCGTGCGTGATGAATCTTCGCATTTGAGGCTGTTGACAAAGTAGGGCGGGTTGCATACTATTGTATCGAACAGCTCCCGGGGTGAGTACTGTAATATGTCGGCGTTTAATATCTCTATCCTTTCGCTCCACGGGCACGCGTTGACGTTTGCGGTGGCTTGGGCTGCAGCACTCTCTTCAATGTCAATGCCTGTTATTCTTGCACTGCACCGCTGTGCGGCCATTATGGCTATGAGTCCGCTGCCGCATCCTATGTCAAGTATTCTGCGGCTTTGTGAACAGTCGAACCAGCCGCCAAGCAGACAGCCGTCGGTGCCTACTTTCATGGCGCATCCTTGCTGTTCTATGGTAAATTGCTTGAATTTGAAGTAACTGTTCGACATTGCTTTTGTTCTCCTGAAAAGAAGGCTGCGTCATGACGCAGCCTTCTTGAGCCGAGTTGGGGGCTCGAACCCCAGACCTACGCGTTACGAATGCGTTGCTCTACCAACTGAGCTAATTCGGCATTAAGTTTATCTTGTCCTTGCCTTTGCATCCTCCAGACCTACTCCTCGTTTATGCTTTGGACGAATGCGTTGCTCTACCAACTGAGCTAATTCGGCGTTAAGTTTATCTTGTCCTTGCCTCAGCATCCCCCAAACCTACTCCTTGTTTATGTTTTGGACGAATGCATTGCTCTACCAACTGAGCTAATTCGGCATCATTTTTGTCGGTTGTAAGGTCTCTAAGGCCACTAAAGGGGGTAAAGGACCTAAAGGGACTATGCTTTTCCGTTGCGAAGATAGTGCAAATGGCGAAAATATCAAAATTGAGAGCTTGCTTTTTTGAAAAATGTCATAAAGTTTGCTTCCGTTACGGTATTTTGGTTATCTTCGCATTGTTCAATATGTAATCTATATAATTATGGAAGTAAAGAAATATATTCAGGAGAATGAGGAGCGTTTCCTCAAGGAGCTGGAGTCTTTGATAAGAATTCCGAGTATCAGTGCGAAGGCTGAACACAAGGCCGATATCGCGGCTTGTGCCGAGCGTTGGAAAGAGTTGCTTCTTGAAGCCGGTGTGGACAAAGCAGAGGTTATGCCTTCTGCTGGCAATCCGCTTGTGTATGTCGAGAAACTTGTTGACCCTTCTGCACCTACAGTGCTTGTCTACTCGCACTATGACGTTATGCCTGTTGAGCCGCTTGAGTTGTGGAACACCAATCCTTTTGAACTTGTCGTTAAGGATGGCCGCATGTGGGCGCGCGGTGCCGATGATGACAAGGGACAGGCAATGATTCAGGCAAAGGCATTCGAATATGTCGTTAAGAACGGCCTTCTGAAGCATAATGTGAAATTCATTTTTGAGGGCGAGGAGGAGATTGGCTCGCCAAGCCTCAATGCTTTCCTCAAAGAGAACAAGGAGCTGCTGAAGGCTGATGTGATTCTCGTCAGTGATACAAGTATGCTGGGCGCTGAACTTCCGTCGCTTACAACAGGCTTGCGCGGACTTGCGTATTGGGAGGTTGAAGTCACCGGTCCTAACCGTGACCTCCACTCGGGTCATTTCGGCGGTGCGGTTGCCAACCCCATCAATGTGCTCTGCGAGATGATTGCGAAGATGACTGACGCTGATGGCCGCATTACAATTCCCGGTTTCTACGATGATGTAGAGGAACTGTCGAAGGAGGAGCGTGACATGCTTGCGTCAATTCCGTTTGATGAGGCTAAATACAAGGCTGCAATCGATGTCAATGCCCTGCGTGGCGAGAAGGGGTATTCTACCCTTGAACGAAACAGTTGCCGTCCGTCGTTCGACGTGTGCGGTATATGGGGCGGTTACACAGGCGAAGGCAGCAAGACAGTGCTCCCTTCAAAGGCATATGCAAAAGTTTCTTGCCGCCTTGTGGCTCATCAGGACCACGAGAAGATTTCAAAGATGTTCGTTGACTATTTCTCATCACTTGCTCCTGATTGCGTGAAAGTAAAGATTACTCCCATGCATGGCGGTCAGGGATATGTGTGCCCCATTACCTTGCCTGCATATAAGGCTGCAGAGGCGGGCTTTGAGAAGGCTTTTGGCAAGAAGCCTCTTGCGGTGCGTCGTGGCGGAAGTATCCCCATTATCAGCGACTTCGAAAAGATTCTCGGCGTGAAGACCGTGCTCATGGGATTCGGTCTTGAGAGCGACGCAATTCACTCTCCGAACGAGAATTTCAACCTTGACATTTTCCGCAAGGGAATTGAAGCTGTGGTTGAGTTTCATAAGAACTATTCCAAATGATTGCTTCAAGATATTTCCATGTAGATGGGTTATGAGGTTGCATCGTGACGATGAGATATGTTTTATTACTAGAAGATACCATCTACAGGATCTTTGGTACAAAACAAGCATTAACGAAGCGGAATTATCGATAGATGTTCCGCTTCTATGTTTAATAGAATTATTCCATTGGTTGATTGATTTTTTTTGTCCCTTTTGTGCTTTTACTATTTATTTGTGGTGTAAATAAAAAGAAATAGCTTATGAGAAAATTTACTTTTTTGTGTTTGTTTTTTGTAGGACTGTTTACTGTATATGCCGAAAATACCTACTCGTATCTGACTTTTGAAATGACGGATGGTGCAAAATTTTCTGTGCAGGCATCATCGCTTTCTCTATCTGTCAAAGGAAATGTCCTGACGGTAGGAGAATATGAATTTGTTGTTTCCAATCTGACTAAAATGTATTTTTCCGCAGTTAATGAAACGACAACGACCAAAGTTGATACTGTAGCGGATGCTGCATTTGACGAGGCTGTGGAAATCTATAATCTGAAGGGAGAAAAGGTGGGGAAAAAGGAACTCTCAAAAGGTGTGTTTATTGTAAAAAAGAGGAATGGAACAAATAAAATAGTTGTAAGATGAAAAAGATTTATATTTGTTTTGTGGCCTTTTTATTAGCATTTACAGCCGTTGGCCAAACATTTAATGTGCAAGTTGGCAATGTTGTTTACCGATTCCCGGCTTCGCGCACAGGTGACATGGAGTTTGTTGATGGCAATTTGCTTGTAGTCATGGGTAAGAGTTTCGCTTTGGCTGATGTAGATGCAATGAGCGTTAATGAGGTCTCTGTCCAAGATAACAATGTTGTCATAAGTTATAATGGAGAAGCCGCTATGGTTGAGGTATCTGGTAATGTGGCGCAGTTTGTCGATGTTACGGTGAAAGGCGCTCATGTGAGTGTCGCACAGTCGAACGTGGATGCCGTTGACGGCGATGAGATTACATATACATTGAGCGGTGCGGCAACTGACGGCAGTTTTTCTCTCTCCGGCTCATACAAATGTACCGTGCAGCTTGCCGGGCTTGAACTGGCCAACCCCGGCGGTGCGGCGATTGAGATTGCCAACGGCAAGCGCATCCAGTTGAGTGCGAAGAGGGGCACGGTGAATACTCTGGCCGACGGCGCCGGCGGTTCGCAGAAGGGTTGCGTATATAGCAAGGGTCAGCTGCAGATTCAGGGTAACGGTGTCCTGAACGTGACGGGAAATACCAAACATGCCATAAAGAGCGGTGATTACATATCGGTGAAGAACCTTACGCTGAACATTGACGGTGCTGTCGGTGACGGCATTTCGTGCAACGAATATTTCCTTATGGAGAGCGGTTGCGTTGTGATTGACGGTGTGGGTGACGATGGCATCCAGTGCGACTTGGACGGAACGGCCTCGACCGGTGAGACAGCTGACCACGATGACGAGGACAGCGGCAACATATACATTCTGGGCGGAAAGGTTGACATCAGGGTTACTGCCGATGCGGCAAAGGGCATCAAAAGTGACGGTGACGTGAGGATTGAAGGCGGAGAGATTGCCGTTAATACGGCCGGTGGCGGTGTGTGGGACAGTGAGGATGTGAAGACCAAGGCTTCGTCGTGCATAAGTGCCGACGGCAACATTGACATTACAGGCGGTGTGCTTGAGTTGGCGAGCAGCGGCGCGGGCGGCAAGGGTATCAACGGCGACGGTGCATTCACGGCTGTGGGCGGTGTGCTTTCTGTAAGCACGTCGGGCAATGCGGTGGTGGCATCATCAAGCGGCTCTATCTCTGTCGTCACATCTTCGCAGCAACTCGACCGCTATGACAGCGACTACAAGTCGTCGCCGAAGGGCATAAAGGTGGACGGTTCTATTGTGATAGGTGACAGTGCCATGGTGAGTGTTTCCACAGCAGGTGCCGGCGGCGAGGGAATAGAGAGCAAATACTCTATTGAAATTACTGGCGGACAGGTTGCCGTGAACGCAACTGACGATGCTATAAACGCTTCAAATCTTTCCTCTACCGGGGGAACTGGCGACATAAGCATAAGCGGTGGCCTTGTGTGTGCGCGCTCTACCGGCAACGACGGTATTGACTCCAACGGCAACTGCTACATAAAGGGTGGTGTTGTGTATGCCATCGGCTCTTCACAGCCCGAGGTTGCTATTGACGCCAACAGCGAGGAGCAGAAGAAACTTTATGTTACCGGCGGCACCATAATTGCCATAGGTGGCCTGGAGAGCGGAAGCAGCCTCACACAGTCTTGTTATCAGGCTTCGTCCTGGAGCAAGAATAGTTGGTATTCAATGACGGTGGGTGGTGAAACATTGGCTTTCAGGACACCGGCAAGCGGTGGCACCACGCTTGTGGTTTCTGGTGCTTCGCAGCCTACACTCAAGTCGGGCGTTACGGTGAGTGACGGAACCGAAGTGTTCGGTGGTGCAGCGTATGTGCCGGCTACCGTCAGCGGCGGTTCTTCGGTGACATTGTCGTCTTATAGCGGCGGTGGCGGTGGGCCAGGCGGCGGATGGCCAGGGAGGCATTGACAAATTGAACTTTATTTGTATTTTTGCAGTTGATGAAGCGTTTTTTTTATATGATGAAGCAGTGCCGGCGGGAGAACTTTATTTACCTGGTGGTATGGGGCCTTGTTTTTCTGGCTCCACTGCTGACATCGTATGCCGCAATGGTGAGTGATTCCTATTTCGTGTTCGAGTGGGAATATGTGTTCTCCGTGTGGCGCATGCTTGCCGTGTATTTCTTTCTTTTTCTCGTTCACAACTTTCTGTTGGTGCCGTTGCTGTTCAATAAACGCAGGATTGTGCTCTATTTCTGCGTGACGGTGCTGCTTGTAGGCTCGTTCTCGGTTTATCAATATAACCACAAGCCTGAAAAGAAGAGGAAGATGCCGCGCAAGGAGCAGGCTCCTGCACCGCATTCCGGTCACATGAAACCCGATGCTCCGCAAGGGCCAATGCCGCCCATCATGCACGACAAGCATCTTATGCCCGGTCCTCCTCCTGTTGTCAACCAGCGCAATTTTTTGGCTATAGCCGTGCTTGTGCTCATATTCGGCGTGAATTTCGGTATAAAGGCCTATTTTCGCAGTAGGGAAGACCGCCGCAGGCTGGTCGAACTGGAAAAGCAGAACCTCGAGCACCAGCTTGAATATCTGCGTTGCCAGATAAATCCGCACTTCTTCATGAATACGCTCAACAATATCCATGCGCTTGTGGATGTTGACCCCGAACAGGCAAAGTGGGCCATACGCGAATTCTCGAAGATGATGCGCTATGTGCTGTATGAGGGTGACAGGCGCGGCGTCCCTCTTGTAAACGAGTTGGACTTTGTACGGCAATACATCTCTTTGATGCAGTTGCGCTATACAAGCAAGGTGCGCATTTCTGCCGACATTCCGCGTAAAGTGCCCAATTCGCTTATACCGCCGATGATATTGATTACTTTTGTGGAAATGCCTTCAAGCATGGCATAAGTTATCAATGCGACTCATTTGTCGATGTCAAGGTTGCGGTCGACGAGAACGTGCTTGAGTTCTGTTGCCGTAATTCCAAGGCTGCGGCTTCCACTGCTGACAAAACGGGTGTGGGGCTTGCCAATGTGCGCAAAAGGCTTGACTTGCTGTATGACAGCAGGTACAGGCTCTTCATCTGCGATGATTCCGATACATATAATGTTGAACTTGTTATCCCCCTTGAACCGTAAATGAAAATCCGTTGCATTGCAGTTGATGACGAGCCGTTGGCTCTTGAACAGCTTGTTGCCTATATTGGCAAAGTGCCGTTTCTTGAACTCGCAGCCAGGTGCCAGAGTGCAGTGGAGGCGCGCCGCTATCTGGAAGAGAATACCGTTGATGCCATTTTTTGCGACATAAGCATGCCCGACTTAAATGGACTTGATTTCGTGGAGTCACTTGAGGTCCCGCCTCTTGTGGTCTTTACTACGGCCTATTCGGAATATGCTGTAGATGGCTTCAGGCTTAACGCAGTCGATTATCTGCTGAAACCGTTCGGGCTTCAGGAGTTCCGGAGGGCTGCCGCAAGACTGGAAGAGAGACTTTCTGCGGCATCATCGGGGCAGAATGCGGCGCAACAGGATTTCATCTTCCTTAGATCCAATGGCCGCATAGTCAAGGTCGATTTTGCCTCGATACGCTATGTTGAGGGAATGAGCGAGTATCTGAAAGTGTGGGTCGCGGGAGAACAGAAACCGATAATAACCCTGTTGTCGATAAAGAAAATTGAGGAATATCTGCCCGACAGTTTCATGCGCATACACCGTTCATACATTGTCAACTGTGCCATGATACAGGAGGTGAGCAAGAATAGGATTGTGCTCGACGAGGGGACATCGCTTCCGCTTGGCGACAATTACAAGAATGCTTTTCTTGCCTATGTTGAGAGAATGCTGGTGGAAAAATAAACCGCCGGGATTTTTTGTCTCTTTTTTTGCGTTTTTTTTGTGTCGGCATACAATACATGTTCTTATTTTTTATTATCTTCGCGGCGTAATTTTTGGATTATGAAAATGAGGGAGTATTGGAACAATATTTGCGCGGAACCCAAAAAATGTCCCGCCGTTCTCGTTGCCCCCTTGTTTTTTATGAATATGAACATTTTTTTATAGTTTTATTATAGTCGTTTCGTTCGGAACGACTTTTTTTGTATATTAGCGGAAATTATTTAAGAAAATTATGGAACCTCTATTACATGAATGTGGCGTTGCGATGATTCGCCTACGCAAACCTTTGAACTACTATCAGGAGAAGTACGGTACATGGGCGTATGGTATGAATAAACTCTTCCTCTTGATGAACAAGCAGTATAACCGCGGTCAGCAGGGTGCGGGTATCGCTTGTGTGAAGCTGAAGGCTTCTCCAGGTGAGGATTATATGTTCCGTGAAAGAGCCGAGGGCTCAGGCGCGATATCCGAGGTGTTTGATTATGCAAACAAGAGTATTGCTTCACATCCGAAAGAGATGAAGAATAATGCCGATTACGCGTATCGCCATTTTGGTTTTGCAGGCGAACTTTACATGGGACACCTGCGCTATTCGGCAACAGGAAAGACCGGCATGCAGTATGTGCATCCGTTCCTGCGCCGCAACAACTGGAGGGCAAAGAACCTTGCTCTCTGCGGAAACTTCCACATAACGAATGTCGATGATGTGTTCCACGAATTGGTGTCACATGGCCAGCATCCGCGTGTGCATGCCGACACTTATATCATGCTCGAACTTATGGGTCACCGTCTTGACCGCGAGGTGGAGCGAATCTTCAAGGAGTGCGAGTCGGAGGGTATCAAGGGTATGGATATCACGAATACCATAGAGGACCGCATGGATATCGCCAATGTGCTACGCACCTCGACACCGATGCTTGACGGTGGCTATGTGTTCTGCGGAGTTACCGGTAGTGGCGAGATGTTCGCCATGCGTGACCCATGGGGCGTACGCACTGCCTACTGGTATGCCAATGAAGAGATATTCCTCGTTGCCAGCGAGCGTGCTGCATTGCAGACGGCAATGAACCTGAAGCAGGATGAGGTAATAGAGATGAAGCCGGGTGAGGCACTCATAATGAACAAGCGCGGCGAATTGCGCAGTGTACAGATTATCCCTCAAAAAGCGCTTCTGCCATGCTCATTCGAGAGAATATATTTCAGCCGAGGCAACGATGGCGATATATACAAAGAGAGAAAGATGCTTGGTGCCAATCTCAAGGAGCAGATTCTCAAGGCTATTGATTACGACCTTGACAATACAGTCTTCTCGTTTATTCCAAACACGGCCGAGATGGCATTCTACGGTATGGTAGAGGGCATGGAAGAGTATCTTAACGAGTGGAAGGTTAAGGAAATATCATCGGGTAGGGAACTCTCCCCCGAGGAGATGTATGCGATAGTCACAAAGAAGGTGCGTCAGGAGAAGGTTGCCAACAAGGATATCAAGATGCGTACCTTCATCTCCACCAGCGACAAGCGCAACGACCTTGCTGCACACGTATATGACATAACCTATGGCACAATAAAGCCGAAAGTCGATAATCTTGTTGTCATTGATGACAGTATAGTGCGCGGTACGACGCTCAAACAGAGTATCCTCAATATTCTTGACCGTCTTGAGCCAAAGAAGATTGTTGTTGTTTCATCAAGTCCGCAGATACGTTATCCGGACTATTACGGCATTGACATGGAGAAGTTCGACCACTTCGTGGCTTTCAAGGCTGCACTCGAACTACTTTATGAGAGCGGCAAGCGTTCGCTCATTGATGAGACATATCGCGCTTGTCTCGAGGAACTGAAGAAACCGGATGAGGAGCAGGTAAACTGTACACGTGCTATCTACCGTCCGTTTACAGCCGATGAGATTTCAAGGAAGATTGCAGACCTCCTTAAACCCGTTGACCTGAATGCAGAGCTCGAACTCGTGTTCCAGAGTCTCAGCGGTCTGCACGATGCCTGCCCCAACCATCTTGGCGACTGGTACTTCAGCGGTATCTATCCGACACCTGGAGGAAACCGCCTGGTAAACGAGGCGTTTGTATATCACTATGAGAAGTATCTCTATAAGTAATTGTCATTCCGACAGAGCGTAGCGACGAGGAATCTCTATTCAGATTTCTCACATACGTTCGAAATGACGGAAAATTAATGTATATGTAGACAGGAATGCGATGCGATTCCTAATATATGATAATAACAAACATTAATATAATCATGAAAGAAAAACTGAAAAAGGTGTTATTGCTCGGTTCTGGTGCTCTGCGCATCGGCCAGGCAGGAGAGTTTGACTATTCAGGTTCACAGGCACTTAAGGCGCTTCGCGAGGAGGGTATACAGTCAGTGCTTATCAATCCTAATGTCGCTACCATCCAGACTTCGGAGGGTATTGCCGACAAGGTGTATTTCCTTCCCGTCGACATACACAACGTTGAGGAGATAATCAAGAAGGAACGTCCCGATGGTATCCTGTTGGCATTCGGTGGTCAGACAGCACTCAACTGCGGTACAGAACTTTACCAGAAGGGTATTCTCGAAAAGTATGGTGTAAAGGTTTTGGGTACATCGGTCGAGGCTATCATGTATACCGAGGATCGTGACCTCTTTGTGAAGAAACTGGATGAGATTCCAATGAAGACACCGGTAAGCCAGGCTGTAGAGAGCATGGAGGATGCGCTTGCTGCAGCTCGCCGCATCGGTTTCCCTGTCATGGTTCGTTCGGCTTACGCTCTCGGTGGCCTCGGTAGCGGTATCTGCAAGGATGAGGAGACATTCAAGGAACTTGCCGAGAGTGCATTCACATTCTCAAGCCAGATTCTTGTTGAGGAGTCGCTCAAGGGCTGGAAGGAGATTGAATTCGAGGTTATCCGCGATGCCAACGACCACTGTTTCACAGTGGCAAGCATGGAGAACTTTGACCCTCTGGGTATCCACACTGGCGAATCAATCGTGGTCGCACCTACATGTTCGCTCACTCCCGAGCAGGTAAAGTTCATGCAGGAGATTTCCGTAAAGGCTATCCGCCACCTGGGTATCGTGGGCGAGTGTAACATCCAGTATGCATTCAATGCCGAGACAAATGACTATCGCGTCATCGAGGTAAATGCACGCTTGAGCCGTTCATCGGCTCTTGCTTCAAAGGCAACAGGTTATCCTCTCGCATTCGTTGCAGCCAAGATTGCTCTTGGATATACTCTTGATGAGATTGGCGAGATGGGCACACCGAACAGTGCATACAAGGCCCCCGAGCTCGACTATCTTATCTGTAAGATTCCACGCTGGGACTTGACAAAGTTCGCGGGCGTTTCACGTCAGATTGGCTCAAGCATGAAGTCTGTCGGTGAAATCATGTCTATCGGCCGCTCATTCGAGGAGGTTATCCAGAAGGGTCTCCGCATGATTGGTCAGGGCATGCACGGCTTCGTGGGCAATGAGCATACTCATTTCGATAACCTTGATGAGGAACTTGCCAACCCTACCGATATGCGTGTCTTCTCAATTGCATCGGCTCTTGAGGAGGGTTACACAGTAGAGCGCATAAGCGAACTTACGAAGATTGACCCATGGTTCATAGGCAAACTGAAGAATATCGTTGACTACAAGCATATCCTTGAAGGTTACAACACTCTTGAGGAGTTGCCCGAGGAGGTTCTGCGCCGCGCAAAGGAGCTCGGTTTCTCCGACTTCCAGATTTCACGTTTCGTTCTCAAGGACCAGAAGAACATGGAGACAGGCAACCTTGCAGTACGTGCGCGCCGTAAGGAGCTCGGTATCCTCCCTGCTGTGAAGCGCATCAATACAATCGCTTCGGAGCACCCCGAGCTGACAAACTATCTCTACATGACATACGGTGTCAAGGGTTATGACGTGAACTACTACAAGAACGACAAGTCGGTCGTTGTCCTCGGTTCAGGTGCTTACCGCATCGGTTCATCAGTAGAGTTCGACTGGTGCTCGGTAAATGCTGTACAGACAGCACGTAAACTCGGCTACAAGTCAATCATGATTAACTACAACCCCGAGACTGTCTCTACCGACTACGACATGTGCGACCGCCTCTACTTCGATGAGCTCTCGCTTGAGCGTGTGCTTGATGTCATCGATCTTGAGCAGCCCGGTGGTGTGATTGTCTCTGTGGGCGGACAGATACCTAATAACCTTGCGATGAAACTGCATCGTCAGTCTGTACCCATTCTGGGTACATCGCCTCTCTGTATCGACCGTGCCGAGAACCGTCACAAGTTCTCTGCAATGCTCGACCAACTCGGTATTGACCAGCCCGCTTGGAAGGAGCTCACAAGCCTTGATGACATGAAGGAGTTTGTAGACAAGGTTGGCTATCCTGTTCTTGTGCGTCCTTCATACGTGCTTTCAGGTGCAGCCATGAATGTCTGCTACAACGAGGAGGAACTTTATGAGTTCCTCAAGATGGCAGCCGATGTATCAAAGGAGTTCCCTGTTGTGGTATCACAGTTCATGATGGATACCAAGGAGATTGAGTTCGACGCAGTGGCACAGAACGGCGAGGTGGTAGAGTATGCAATCTCGGAGCACGTCGAGTTCGCCGGTGTTCACTCTGGCGATGCTACACTTGTGTTCCCAGCACAGAAAATCTACTTCGAGACAGCACGTCGCATAAAGAAAATCAGCCGACGCATTGCCAAGGAACTGAATATCTCAGGTCCATTCAATATCCAGTTCCTCGCAAAGAACAACGAGGTCAAGGTTATCGAGTGCAACTTGCGTGCATCACGCTCCTTCCCATTCGTTTCAAAGGTGCTCAAGCGTAACTTCATCGAGACAGCTACACGCATCATGCTCGGTGCTCCTTACAGCAAGCCCGACAAGTCGGCATTCGATATTGACTGGATTGGTGTCAAGGCATCGCAGTTCTCATTCAGCCGTCTGCATCAGGCCGACCCGGTGCTTGGCGTTGACATGTCATCGACAGGCGAGGTAGGCTGCATAGGTGATGACTTCGATGAGGCACTTCTCAATGCTATGATAGCAGTGGGCTACAGCATACCGAAGAAGAACGTGATGCTCTCATCTGGCGCAGCAAAGTCTAAGGCTGACCTGCTCGAGCCATCGGCAGTGCTGCAGAAGAAGGGTTACAACATCTATGCCACATCGGGTACAGCCAAGTTCCTCAACGAGAACGGAATCAAGGCGACACCGGTAATGTGGCCCGATGAGGACCCCAATGCCGAGAACAACGTGATGCAGATGATAGCCGACCACCGTTTCGACCTTATCATCAACATCCCGAAGAACCACACCAAGCGCGAGCTCACCAATGGCTACCGCATCCGCCGTGCAGCCATTGACCACAACATACCGCTCATAACCAACGCCCGTCTTGCAAGTGCATTCATCAATGCCTTCTGCAGTATCGACGTGAACGAGCTGCCGGTAAAGAGCTGGGATGAGTTCAAGTAAAACGGATGCTCAATATTACCATCAACGCCGCTCCAGTGTACTGGAGCGGCGTTGTTTTTTGCCGTTGTTGCTTTCCGTTTTCCGCATTCAGTTCTATGTTATCCGTGCACCATGTCATGCAGAGCGTAGTCGAAGCATCTGGCTGTCCTCGGGCCGGACTATCGTATTTTTCCGTATTTAAGCTCTGATTTCAATATCTCATAGACAAAGGAAGAACTCTCAATGTAGAGCCCAGTTTCCTCGTCCGTGAGTTTTGCAAAAGTCTCGGAATTATAAAAAATGCCAAGAGCCTCAGATAACTCAAACCCTTCTTCTTCCATCAGAAAGCAGACTATATCCTTTGTTATACCTTCTACAAGGTATTGGGATTTTGATTTGGTATGTTCATTTAATGATTTATCAACCTCGGCACCTCCTCCATTATTAAGACAAACACGAGTTAAATCCTGTACACTGTCATCGAATGACAACAGATGCTCAGCCTCATAGTGCTCAGCAAGAAAATCCACGCCTTTGAAACGTACCAGATAATTACTCGCTTCACGAGTTGTCATCCGGTGTGCTGCAGCAAACTCATTTATAGCAGCAACAATGTAGCCGATAATACGTTTATCAATTCTCTGTTCACTTTTAAGGCTTACAGAAGCAGATAGCCCCAAGGCACCAAGCACTTTTGTTATGGTTTTAATGGTGAGTCCTTTGCCACTTTCAATTTTTGATATTTGCGCCTTACCCACGCCAACCAGCTTACCAAGTTCCTCTTGGGTCATACCACGACGCAAGCGTTCGTTGCGAATCATTACACCAATGTTATCAATTTTTGCAGTCATAACATCAATTCTTTTTTGCAAAGCTATAACAAAGTTTCCAATTTCGGAAACAGATGAAAAGGAAATTTGTTTGAAAAAAGATTTGTAGTTGTTTTACGGAATAAATCAATGCTGTGTCTGTAGAGAAAAAATTACAGAGTCCGTATATCAAACCCTGTAATCTCTATTTATACAAAAATATGGATAGTGCCTTAGAATACGAGTATGGATACCGGCTTCTATAGATTTGTCAATTCCTCTTCTTTGGTTGCTTGCTAAACTTGTATCCAATAGTGAAGAGGATATAGGAAGGAAGAGTTACAGAACGTGTTTCGCGGATACCTTGCTCGTTCATCACGTATACAATGCTCTTGTGCTGGCGGAGAAGGTCAACTGCCGTCAGCCTCAGGTCAATCCTGTCCTTCCATAAAGACTTTGACAATGTTACATCCCATTGGCATGCCAGTCTGTTCAAATCCTCGTCCGAATATCCCTGACGCTTTACCAACTCAAAATCTGTATCAATGTATATTCCTGCCACTATTGGGGATGAAATCCATAGGCTGGCGGTATACTCCAATGCATTCTGGTAGTCGACATTAGACATGTTGCCTAAAGGCCGGCGCCATCCAATGCCAGCGGAAAGAGTATATTCCACGCTTTTGTACATTCCCCATAGGCTTAAGGGGACATTTATGTAAACTTCATCATTGTTGATTGGCGATTGCTTGCCGGTTGCTCCATCAAATGTATAGTTTCTCATTCTACGGATTGACGTATTCAATTTCCACCTAAACGAATTATCCTGATTAAGCAAAGGAAGTTTAACTGAATGTCCGCCTCCTAAATTCAAATTCACATCCCATGTCCCGTCTACATTCATTGGCATGTATGTATATACCCCTGAATCATAACTATATGAATTGACAATCCTATTGAAGTACATGCTGTATTTCAGGTCCACATCCATACCGAATGGAAACATCCAATATAGACGTGACTTCCAGGTCATAGGTGACTTCAGATTGGCATTACCCTTGTATATATTTATTCTGTCTGATGTCAGCGGAAGGTCTATAAGTTGAGTAGCTTCTGGAAGACTGTGCGTTAGTGAGCTGGAAAGCTGTATCTTCCATGAGATATTATTAAGTAATTGCCCCTCCCATTTACTATATGCAATAGTAAGCGAGGGCTCATATAACAAGAACTTTTGCTTCAGACATGTGTCCACTGTGTAACGTGCATATTTTGTGCTGCGGTCAATGAAGGAAAGAGGCAGATTCAACTGAAATTCTGTACGTAGTTTCTTCTCCTGATTCCTGTGATCATAATAGTAATCAACACCTGCCGTATATCTATTCTCTGTCATTTGGCGGTTGTAGCTATTATAGTCATCTGTCAGGGACGAGAATATATTCGTTATCGTTTCTCTGTCCTTGTCGCGATTGAACCGGTATCCTGCATAAAGCTTCAGTGTCGTATTGTATAATAGACGGGAAGTCTTATATGACAGGTCGGCCTTTACTCCTATGTGACTACTGGGTCTTAGTATGGTTTCCGTCATTTCGCTTTGTGTAGGCACTGGTTTCCATTTAAGATAGTTCTCTTCTCGCTCCGTGTTTTGCTTGCTTTGATTGTAGTCTACTCCTGCAATGACGTCAATAATGTCGCTATTGAAAACCTTCTTTGCAAAGGCAATATCCTGCGACACACCATGGGACTTTTTCTTGCTGCTATGCAGACGCTTGCGTGCCATAATCATTGAAGGATCGTTTACAGCCACACTAATGTTGAAAAGTGAATCCAGTACTTCTATTCCTTGCTCCCTCGTATCTGTACCTGCCTCGTAGTAGCGTTCTTCATTGTTCTCCCTATTATTGTTAACATGCAATTTAGTTGTACTTTCCATCCAGAAAGGTATCTTCAATGTGTATGTATTCGACACCATTGCACCGAGGTTACGGCAGACGTTCCGGTTCTGACTTGTACTGAATGTGCTTGCCTTGTTATGGTAAATCTCGGCAAATTCCTCAGTTCCCTGTTCTGGCTTTTTCCTATCTAGCTGAAGTGTCAGCACATTCTTACTGCGCTTGTTCTCCGTCAGCAATTCTGTTGCCAGCAGTTGTCTGTCGGTCCTTCCTTCTCTTGAATTGTTATAATTATAGTTTCCATTAAATGAATAGCTGCTCATGTTCAGATTGTTTGCACCACCCACAACAGCAAAGCGTGATACATCAGTAAACTGAAGACCAAACAAACGTGCAAGATAACTCTTTTCCGTACCACCACCGGCTTCCACGTTGGCCATATAGCCCTTACTATATTCCTTTTTCAGAATAACATCCATTACATGGTCCTTCCTGGCTCTTTCGTCACCTAAAGCCACCGCTTTTTCCGTAGTCTGCTCATATATCTTTATATTCTGAACTGTGTAGTATGGCAGGTTTTCCAGCATTATATGGTGGTTACCTTTAAAGAAATCCTTGCCATTGAGCAAAAGGTTTTCCACCTTCCTGCCATTGACAAATATCTCACCCTGTCTGTTCAGTTCTACTCCAGGCATCTGTCGTATAAGGTCGTCAAGCATACTGCCGTTGGCCAGATTGAAAGCATCAGCATTATAAACCAGAGTGTCACCTTTATAGTACATTTTTACCTTGGTAGCGGTTACCGTCACTTCATCCAAAGTCCGGTCTGTCAAAGTGTTACTTTTCTTAATGAACAAATCTGCAACTCTGTGGAATTGAGTCTTGCCCACATATCTAAGAGAGTGACTGCTGTAATGCGTCCTGTAACCAGGGCAAGTAATCTTTATAATGCACGATTTGAGTTCCCATTCTCTCCTGACCTTAATTGAGAATGACCCACTTGAACTGGATTTACAACTATCCAGCGTCACACTATCCTTTGTCAAGAGATACACATTTACATTCCCTATTTTAGCATTTGTAAAACCATCTCTTACTTGGGATATAAAATAATAATAATCCTTTTGTGCATGAGCTGATAGAAGAAAAAGTACAAGCGAAGTTACTGTAAACCAAAATCTTTTCATGGTGTATGTGTTGATAGTAATTTTAGTACACAAAGATGGGTATGTATTTATAAGTAAATTCTTTAGCAAAAGTATGACATACTATTGACTCAAATCGCTTTTATGCAATACATATTTTACATATACATAAAAATGGAGAGGGTTATGTTGTTGATACATAGCCATTTGTAATATATAATACATATTTTACACAAAATGGCAATTTATGGGAATATAACATAAAAAAAAACCAAACCATTGTTAAAACAACGACTTGGGTAGTTATCACCGATAGGTGGTAATGCCTTATTTTAAAGACATCAAATGAGAAACAAGTGTTTTAGCACCTTTTTTACCAAACAATTTTTTGTTAATGCTTGATTTGAGATTGGTAATCTGTTGATAGCTATTGTTTGTCAGTACTGCAATTTCAGAAGGAATGAATTTAAAGCGAATCAATATACATATAATAATTTCACGATTTGATACCCCCTTTGTGTGGTCAGTTATAGTTTGGTGAAATTTTGGAAAAGCATTTTGGGCAATAGCAACTAAGCCATCTAATTCTTCCTTTGTTGCTACCTTACCTTGTGCAGATAATGAGTGCAGATGATGCACTAGGTCACATTGTAATATAGTACGTTCGTTGTTCCATTGCTCTAAATTCAAGGTATTGCCCTGATACTTACTTAATGATGTTTGAAGAGCTTTTATTTCGGAGTCTTTTTCCTTTAAAAATCTATCGTAGTCCGTTTTAACTAATAGCAACTCATCAGCAGATTTCTCTATCTCATGTAACAACGATTGATACTCTCTGTTAGTATCTATTTGTTTTTGTCGTTCTTTTTTTAGACGCTGATGGTAAATTGACCACACAAAGATGCTAATGGCTATGCCGAAAAACACCAACAAAATCATTGTTATACGAAGATGTGATGCCTTTTGCTCTGCTTTTTGGGCTTGCTCTTGAATCCTTGTGTAGTTGTAAAGTGATTGGTACCTCAGAAGATGTTCGGATGATTTTGCCCGAGTGCTGGAATCATTCCATTGACAATATAGATTAGCATATTTAATTACTGAATCAGGTTGGTGTTTGAGTGAATAGGCTCCGAGCAGTCCTTGATAAGAACCTTCTCTAAGCTCATGGCTGTCAACTGTATATAATGGATGATTATTGATTAACTTTAGTAACCTTTTGAACATTTGAATTGCAGAATCAGGTTGCTCCACAAGATTGTAATATAGCCCTTTTATATAAAAATGCGTAATATCAACGATGTCATCATCTGGTGTGGATGGTCTGATACCCATTTTTGACTCATATTCGCGTAATAGGGAGTCTGCGTATATCGCATTATTTGTTTGTATATTATATTTTATCCTCATTGGATAAACGGCCTTTGTTTGCTCTGGTAATCCATGTTTGTCGCAAAATTGAACAATGCTATCTAGAATCATTAATGCTTCCGACTGTTGTAGGGCATCGTATAAAGTACTTGCACGTAACCTCATAAGACGAAGAGCTGATATCGTATCTCCAATCTGCCATGCCAGTCGTTCAGCGTGCGAATCTGCGATTCTTTCGTTCTCAAACGCAGCAACGCGCTGATACAATCCTCCCATCTGGCTGTAGACACGCATTAATGTGTTCAGATCGCAACCCTCATCGTTTTCATCAACAGCATCTACTGCCAGGTTCAGATATTTCAGCGCCGAAAGCGCATCCTCCAAATCACGATAGGCACACCCAGCCATGTAGTTTGCCATCATCTGCTCATTGGTATTGCCATGGCGATTATAATAGTCCACCAAACTGAGAACTATGCTATCTGTCGTGAAATCAACAAATGCCTTGTTCTGTGCCTGTGCATAGACAAGTTCATAGCGCATCTGTTGCGAACGTGGCCAGTCTGTCTTGTTCCCCCTGATGCCATCAAGCACCACAAGGGCAGAGTCGGGCTCAGTGTTTAATAACTGTTCTGCCTTAGTAATAATGGATTCTGCATGCTGGTCAGTGCATGAGAATAATATGAATGCCAATATTGTCAGGAACAAGTATTGTATACGAAGAATTGCCATAATTCTGATGATAATATATATAATAATATATGTTTGCACCACGCATCTCAAAACTAATTAAAAAAAAGGAAAAAGCAGGAGTGAGCAGATGAATTTTTATAAAAGCATGTAGGAAAATGGAAAATAACGTTTTTCTACTCCTCACCCCTGCGGGAAGCTCCTCTTCGCATAAGGAGCTCTAAATTATGTTATTTAAGTGCCAATATTCCAAGACCGACTCTTGTCTCAAGTCTTAGTCCTTCTATGTTTACAATAGAGGAGGTATCCGAAGGACGGAGGAGTTCTACCGCTCCTACATCACTAAACGTTACACGTTACACAATACACAAAATTAGGGCACCCTTGCGAGGTGCCCTGATTTTTAGAACAGATATCCAGTGTTGATGTAGAACGCTCCGTTGCCGTCCTGCTTCTTTATGGCCTTGTCGCTGCTGAACTTGCTTATCGGCATACCGTACTCGAATGCTACAATGAAGTTCTGATTCATAATGAAGCGTAAGCCTGCACCTACTGTAATGTGTGGACGGTCTTTTGAAAGGTCGGATTGTGCCATGTACTCATCGTATTCTGCACGGTGCTCCTCGGCGCCACGGAACGACATATCGTAGTTCCTCGTTACCATTGTTCCGTCGCTGAACAGGTTAAGGCCGAAGGCGATGTTCTGGTTCCACTTCCTGAAGTTCACGAATCTCCAACGCAGTTCTACGTTGTATGTCGCCATGTCAAGACCCTGCACGCGGTCACGCATGATACCTCGCACTGTCCTGTATCCGCCCATACCGTCGCGGTCGTATGTGGCACCCATGACGGTTATGAACGGCAGCATGTAATATGGTGCACTATTGCCGAATGTACCCTCGTAGTTCAGACGGTATGCGAATGTGAGTACGTCATTCTTTACAATGGGCACGTAGTGACGGAATGTAGCCGAGTAGCGGTAGTAGGGGTGTGTGGTACCCAACCAGTCGGGCGCAAGGGTGACATGTGCCTCGGCCCATATTCCTTTTGAAGGGGCACCCTCCTTGTCGCGTGTGTCGAGCAACAGACCCAGACGCAGTGCGCTGCTGAAGCCGCCCCATGCCTCATCTTCCGAGATTATGCCCCATCGGCGGTAGAGGTCGAAGATTGTCGGCTCTGTCTCGGGGAATTTCTTGTAATCATCCTTTCCCTTGTTTATCTTGTCAAGGTTCAGTGCCTGACGGTCATCATATCCCGCCTTAATGTTGTTCAGGTGGTATCCTACCTCCCAGAACAGTTTGTTGTTCCAGATGTTGCCTGTGAAGTCTGTCTTGAAATTGAAATTGATACGGTTCAGGCGATATTTGGGGGTGTAGATGTAATTTTTGTTGTCCTTGTCATTGCCGAGCTTGACCATCTCATGGTCGTAGTATGACATGTAGCCGTTGAAACCATAGAAGTCCATAGCTTTCTCGTTGGTAAGGACAGCCGATGTTGACCAGCGTACTCCCGGTATCAGGAATTTGTTGTCGTATGAAATCACGAACAGCTGTGAACCCTTGGTAAAGAACGATGCCTCCAGATAGAGGCTCTGACGGGTGTTGGGGTAGTTGCTCCCGTCGCCGAAATCGAAAATGTTGAGCAGGGCACCGAGTTGGAGACCCTTGTCTGCATCGAATGCCACGACAGGCAGCGGACCGAAATTCAGACCTTTCTTTATAATCTCTTTCTTGCTCTTCCCGGCAGGTTCTGCAGTGGCATTGCCACTCTCTTGTGCAAGAAGGCTTGCCGACGTGAGCAATGCGCAGATTAGTGTGAACATGTGTTTTTTCATAATATGATTCCGTTAATTGAAAAACAGATTTCTTATCTCATTGTATTTTGCCATGAGTGGCTTGCAACGCAGCAATCTGAAGTCGGACACAATCAGGCGTGCTGCCCTGAATGTCTCTTGTGCGACGGCCGGTGCGGGCAGGGCTGCCGCGACTGCACATGCAGCCCAGAGCGGTGGCATGGTTGCAAAGGCAATGGCTGTATATATGATAAGTAGCAAGGGCCAAAGTACAAGATGCAGTACGTAACGTACCGAGTTGTGGAATGCACGGTCCTTGAATTTCTTTGTCAGCATGTTGCCGATAGCTATTATCGGCAGTGTGAGTATCATTGTCGCGAGTGTGTAGGGGAGTGTTACAAGCAACAGCAGTGACTTGAGTATGATGGAAAGCATTTTTGGTTGCTTGGTTACAGACTTCAGGCTTATTCCCATCTTCCTGCGCATCTTGACTGCTTCATCGGCTGATGTAATGAGTCTCGCCGCCGCTTCGGGCTTTTCGTCCTTCATTGTCACGATACGCCTTGCAGCCTCCTGGTTTGCTGTGACCAACAGGTCATTGCCTACCGATTCATGCTTCTTCAACAGTTTGTCCGATACCGCTGCACAAATCTCGTTCTTTGCGTCGTATTCCTCATCGTTGGGAATGTAGAGAATGGTCTCTTTCATGCGCTCATCAAGGCAACCTCTCATCAGGTTCATCAGTTCTTGAGGTGTCCTATCCTCGTTCTTGGCTATGAACTCCCCGACGTTGATGGGGTTACCTACCTGCAGTGTTACTGTTGAGCGGAAGCGGAAGAAATTGCCGTATCTTATACCCATGGGCACGATATACAGCGGTGTGTCGCCAAGTTGTTCCTTTGCTTGCAGGGCTATACGGAATATACCCTTGGAGAGTGGCTGCAGTGAATATCTTGTCTGGTGCTTTCCTTCGGGGAAGATACACAGTGGAATCCTGTCCTTCAGAACATCGGCGGCCATTTCTATTGTCTTGTTGTTCTTCTTGACCTCTTCTATGCCGTCGCGCATGCGCATGATAGGCGCCATCTTGAAGAACCTGAACAACCTGGCAAGCTTGGGGTTCTTGAAAATGTCAGCACGGGCAATGAATACCGTAGGCTCGTGGCTCATGGCAAGTACAATCAAGGCATCCATGAGTGTTCCTGTGTGGTTGGGCGCATAGATGACTGCACCGTCCTTGGGTATGCGCTCAGTTCCTATGTATCTTAATCTGCGGTACGATGCTTTGGTGGTCCTGTCAACGAGCCAGTGCAGGACGTCGTAACGCCAGTCGTTCTCCTGAATCTTTCTTCTCTTGCCCATAGACTATGCTTTTGTACGACGGAAAAAGTATGAAATAGTCAGTCCTGATATGATGTGCCATATACCCCACAATGCAGCAACGATGACCATGCCGCCGTTGCCTATCCAGAGCTCGGGTGAGAAAATGGCGGGGTTGAACAGCAGTGCCAATGCGAGGCCTGAGTTCTGGATACCGATTTCAATGGCCAATGTACGGCAGTCCTTTTTCGGCAGTTTTGTGAACTTGCCGCCGAAATATCCGGTGCTCAAGGCGAGTGCATTATGTATTACCACTATTACCAATGCGCACAGAATGGCTGCATATACCTCCCAACGCTGCTCGAATCCCGAAAGGACCTGTGTCATCGAGACAACTACCATTGCCACAAAGAAGAGAATGGAGATTATCTGTGTAGGCTTGATGATTTTCTTCGCTATATTAGGGAACTTGTGCGAGAAGAAGAGTCCAAGCACGATGGGAATACCGAGTATGAGGATAATCTGCGACAGCATCTCGGCAAATGGAATGTCGAGTGTGGGTATGTCATTCCTTATTGATGCGAAGCGGCAGTAGTGTGTTCCCCAGAACCAGAAGTTCAATGGTGTTATCAATGATGCGAAAAGTGTTGAAATGGCTGTCATTGATACCGAAAGCTCGACATTGCCTTTTGATAGTGATGAGAGGAAATTCGAGATGTTTCCTCCAGGACATGATGCCACAAGAATCATGCCCAGTGCGACCATCGGTGTAATGAACGGATTGAGTACAATCGCAAGCAGGCATGTCAGTGCAGGCAAGGCTACCCATTGGAACAGCAGACCTATGGATACGGATTTCGGCTTTTTGAAGATACTCTTGAATGTTGATATCCTGATGCTCAGAGCAACCCCGAACATCACAAACGCCAGAATGAAGTTTACGATAACCATTTCCCCTGACCCCAGGTTTATGTTTAGTGTGTCAAGGCTTAGCAAGTGTTCTTTCATAATAATATCAAGAATCTTTTAAATTTGTGAAGATATTCCCAGTATTCCGCAAATTTAAAATATTCTGTTCATAAAATAGAAAATTAATCCTATTTTTTGAACAGAAAATTTTTCTTGCACCACAGGTGCATCTCTATTTCTTATAAAAGTTTCTTTACAAGACTGAACATCTTGTATGGCATGTAGCGGAATGGCAGGTCGAGCCATGTAGGTGTCACCACTACAGAACGCTGGTGCGAGAATGCATCGAAACTCAGCTTGCCGTGGTAGTGTCCCATGCCTGAGTTGCCCACGCCACCGAACGGGATATTTTCGTTGGCGATGTGCATGATAGTGTCGTTGATGCATGACCCGCCGGCCGAGGTAAGGCGTATGAACTCCTTGCCGTCCTTCTCCTTGCCGAAATAGTAGAGCGCGAGGGGCTTCTCTCTCTTGCGTACGAATTCAAGCGCCTCGATGCGCTCATTGAAAGGTATCATGGGCAGCACCGGGCCGAAAATCTCCTCCTGCATTACCGGCGAATCCTCCTTTACATCCTTGAGCAGTGTGGGCTCAATGTAGCGTTCTTTGGCATCGGTCCAGCCGCCGAGGGCAATATTGCCCTCCTTTATGTAGCTGCTTACACGCTCGAATGCCTTGTCGCTGACAAGACGGACATAATGCCTGCTTGCCTTTATATCCCTGCCATGAAGGCGCATTAATGCCTTGCGGAATGCCTCGACAAACTCATTCTCGCGGCTGCGGTGTATGAGCAGATAGTCGGGGGCAATGCATGTCTGTCCCGCATTCAGAGTCTTTCCCCACGCTATTCGGCGTGCTGCAATCTCAATGTCGGCATCCTTGTCTACAATACATGGGCTCTTGCCGCCAAGCTCAAGCACGACGGGTGTCAGGTGCTTGGCTGCTGCAGCCATTACTTTGCGTCCGAGTGAAGGGCTGCCGGTAAAGAATATGATGTCGAAACGCTCTTCAAGGAGCGAGCTGTTCGCATCGCGGTTACCCTGAACAACAGCGACATAACGTCTGTCGAATGTGGCGGTTATCATCTCCTCAATGACGCGTGACACGTTGGGTACATAAGGCGAGGGTTTCAGTATGGCCGTGCAGCCGGCCGAAATCGCTCCCACCAGCGGGTTCAGGAGCAACTGCACGGGGTAATTCCATGGTGAAATTATGAGCGCATTGCCGAGAGGCTCGCTTACCACGCGGCTGCGTGACGGCATCATCTTCAACGGAGTGCATACGCTGCGGCTCTTCATCCAGCACTTCAGATGTTTTAGATGGTTCTTGATTTCGCCGTTCACGATGCTAAGCTCGGTCATTATTGCCTCCTCGGTCGATTTATGGAGGTCTTTCCATAAAGCCTCGCATAACGGTTTCTCCCACTCGACAAGTGCTTTCTTCAGTTTCTTAAGTTGCTCTTTGCGGAATTTGCGTTCAAGTGTCACATTGCTCGCAAAAAAGAGTCGCTGCGACTCGACAATGTTTTTTATCTCTGTTACAGGTGTGTTCTGTATGCTCATGCTCTTAGGATTTGAACGGTTTACTGCTGTTTATTCTGGCGGCCGGTAAAGTTGTCCATTGCATGGAATATTCCGACAACCTCCCCAAATATATAATCAAAAATCGAGGTTGGCAATATGGCCTGACAGAAACGTATGAAGTGGTAGCCGAAAGGTATTCCCTTGAAGTTCCTGTTTTTCTCGATGCCGTTGATGATTTTGCGTGAAGTCGGTTCCGGCTTCAGAATCGGGAATATACGTGACTTCACACCGTCGAACATGCCTGTGTTGATGAAGTAGGGCGCAATGGTCGTGAAACGTACCTTGCTCTTCATCTGCTTGAGCTCGATGCGCACGCTGTCGCTCCAGCCGATGACAGCCCATTTGCTTGCTGCATATACCGACATGCGGGGGTTGGAAATCATTCCTGCTGCCGATGCAATGTTGCATATATGGCCGTGGTTGCGCTCAATCATTCCTGGAAGGAACTGCTGTGCAATTACCATAGGTGCAATTGAATTTATCTTCATCGTACGCTCGATGTCACTGATGCTCTGCTCATCGAATGTCCTGTTGTTGGCGACAATGCCGGCGCAATTGATGAGTATATCTACGTTGCCACACTCATTTGTTGTCATTTGAGCTACTTCGGCAACCTGTTCACTGTCCGAAACATCCACTTTATATCCTATTGCCTTGCCAATGCTGTTGAACTCCTTTATTGTTGAAGCTATGTTCGCCTCGTTGATGTCCCAAATTACCAAACAGCGTGCGCCCTTTTCCAATGCCATGCGGCCCATTATACGGCCTATGCCTGATGCTCCGCCTGTAATCAATACACAATTGTCTTTGATTTTGGTCATAAATTCTACGTTTTAGTGCATATTTAAACTTGTTGTTCTTTTGCGAGTGCAAAAGTAGTGCAAAAAGAACAAACATTCAATTGAAAATTGCACAAAATTATATGGAATGTGAAATTTTGTTATCGCCATATGTGTAAAAAAGATAGAATAGAGAATTGAAATTCAGATAAATATTCATCGTTTGTTAACCAATACTTATTTCAGTGTCTTGTACGGCAATCCCTCTATGCGCTCAAGCGGATATTGTCCTTCGAGCAGTCCGCTTATGACAGTGTCACGTGCGCCGGCGCTCTGGAACGGGTAGAGTTCAAAAAGCGGCATTACCGATGCGAAGTGCTCCATAATCTCCGATTGTATACTCTCGTAGTTGCTCCAGTCGGTATCCGAGGTAAAGCAGTAGAACTGGATGGGGAGGCCGCTCTCCTTGGGCTCGAGTGTGCGTACCATAATAAGCATCTCCTTGCTGATGAGCGGGTGGCGGTGCAGATACATGTCGGCATAGGCGCGGAAGAGTCCGGCGTTGGTGTCAATGGTTCCGTTGGCGAGTCCGTCGGGGTTCGCAGTGTTGCATGCATTGCCTTTCTGCTGCTGTTCAATCTTCTTTGTTATATATTGCGAAAACTCCTTGTTGAGCCGCCTTACCCTACGCAGCATGTTCTCGTTGCACGGCTTTATGCTGTCGAGCTTTATCGTGTACCCTCGTGCTATGCGCCGTCCGCCGCTCTCGCTCATGCCGCGCCAGTTAAGGAATGTCTCATTTATGAGCGTGTAGGGCGGCACGGTAGCTATTGTGTTGTCCCAGTTCCGCACTTTCACAATAGTCAGCGATATGTCAATCACGTTACCGTTGATGCTCGTGCCGGGCATCTCAATCCAGTCACCTAACCGCACCATGTCATTCTCGAGCAGCAGGAACCCGCCTACAAAACCCATGATGCTGTCCTTGCTTATGAGCATCAGTACGGCGGCGAATGCACCGAGGCCCCCTATGAGGTAGAGAGGCGACTTCCCGGTAATGATTGATATCACAATTATTGCGGCAATGAGATATACGATGACCTTGCTTATCTGTATGAATCCCTTTATCGGCCTGTCGTGGTACTTGCTGTTCGTGAACACCGATTCGCCTATCGTGCTCAGCAGTGCATTCACTGCTATGACAATAGTTACGGCAAAGTATATCCATGCGGCACGCTCAATGTAGATGAACATCACTCCCTTGTCATCTATGAGGAACGGAATCATGCTGATGAGCATTATCGGCGGTATTATATATGCCTGCTTGCGAAGCCTTCCTTTCTCGCTCAGCTTTTCTAGAAAGAGATACCGCTTGCGTCTGATGATGCGTCTCGACACGAAAAGGAGTATGCGGTATATGACCTCTGCAATGATATATGTCAATATGAGGATGAGCAGAACAAGTATGAACGTGTCAATTCTGCTTGCAATGTTCTCGGCGATGCCGAGCTTTCCGAGCAGCCATCCGATTTTCTGTGAAAGAAATTCAGCAACCTCTTGTTTCATCTTTTTTTTGTTTAAAACAAACAAGTAGGCAGCTTTTCTTTTGGCAAAAGATAAAAATGGCCTATTTTTGCCACATGAACAAATAGATTACGGTTATGCTTAAAGAGGGATTGAGTTATACAAGCAAGGTAAAGGTTTCGTTGGAGAACTGTGCGTCGGCTGTAGGGTCGGGAGGTCTTGATGTCTTCGCGACACCGTCAATGGTCGCACTTATGGAGAATGCTGCAATGAACGCTGTAGCTCCTTATCTGCCCGAAGGCTCCACTACAGTGGGCTCTGAGATTAGCACCACTCATATTAAACCGTCGGCGCCGGGCTCCGAGATAAGTGCTACGGCAACTCTTATTGCGGTCGAAGGACGCAAACTGCAGTTCAATGTAGAGGCGTTTGATGCGGCAGGTATAATCGGTAAAGGGACACATGTGCGTTTCATTGTAGATATTGAGCGCTTTATGGCTAAACTGGGATAGTAACCATCAGACAGCCATTTGAATAAGTAGAATAATAGGATTAAGGAACTACTGCCTTCTGTTAAGATGAATATCTTTTATACCAGCAACAGAGCGGAGTGGAGGGCTTGGCTCGCGGCAAATTTCGATAAGGAAAAGGAAGTGTGGTTCGTTTTCCCGATGAAGGCAGCCGACGAGGAGTCACTGTCATATAATGAC